>CAZWLH010000006.1:0-46441 GCA_964634675.1 uncultured Eubacteriales bacterium | reverse complement strand
AAGTTCCATGAGTTTCAGCAGTTTGATCTTTTGGCTGTTTTCTTTCGCCATTAGCCCACCTCCACAGGTTTCCTACAAATGGTTATACCTATACTCAATATATTATAGCACCTATCTATGAATTTTTCAACAGAATTGACGCGCAAAATCGTGCTTCTTTGAATTTCTTGCTGATTTTTGTATTCAAATCTCCCAATGTCCACCTTTTGTTCGCCCTTTATTGAAGCAAACAACAAACTTTAGTACGCTGCCCGAAACCAGCCCTGCAAATGAAAAAAGAGCGTCGGTGCAGTCCTCTTGACCGCTCCGACGCTCCATTTAGTCTTTTTTTGCCTGTATTTCTGCCTATTATGGCGTTTTTATCCCCGAAAATGAAGAAAGAACGAACTTTGTCTTGGTAGACAAAAGTTCGTTCTTTCGTGGCGGAGAAGGAGGGATTCGAACCCTCGAACCACTTTTAATGGTTACACGATTTCCAATCGTGCGCGCTCGACCAGCTACGCGACTTCTCCATTACTATTTACGTTACCAGTGTATTATAACGCATACGGTGTAAAAAATCAAGTATTATTTTTCGGTTTTTTGAATTTTTTTGCATTTTTCGACTTTGTTGCCTATTATTTCGTCACGATAATGCAAAAAGACAGTTTATGCTTGCTTTTAGCCGTCTTGTATGATATACTTTCAATACGTTATCACTTTATCGGAATAATACATTAAGAGAGGAGATTTCAGTATGAATGATAATTCAACTGTCGAAAAGCGAAGCAGCTTTTCGGGCAAGATCGGGTTTATACTTGCGGCCGCAGGCTCCGCTGTCGGACTCGGCAACATTTGGCGCTTCCCTTATCTTGCAGCAAAATACGGCGGAGGTATTTTTCTGCTTGTATATCTTATTCTTGCGGTAACACTCGGCTTTGCACTTATGTCGGCCGAAATTCTCATCGGAAGAAAAACAGGACTCAGTGCCATAGGTGCTTTCAAAAAGCTTGACAAGCGTTTTTCGTTTATCGGAATTCTGGGCTCGGTGGTTCCCGTCATCATCCTGCCCTACTACTGCGTTATCGGAGGTTGGGTCATAAAATACTTTGTGACCTTCGTTTCGGGAAATGCGCATTTGTCCGCAGGTGAAGGCTATTTTGACAGCTTTATCGGCAGTTCACAGCCGCTCGGCTTCTTTCTTCTCTACCTTGCACTCACCGCTTTGGTAGTTTTGCTCGGGGTTGAGAACGGCATCGAAAAGGTCAGCAAGATTATGATGCCGCTGCTTATCGTTATGGTTGTATTTATAGCCGTCTACACCCTTTTCCAACCAGGTGCAATAGACGGACTTATTTATTACATCAAGCCCGATTTCTCGCACTTCTCGGTAACTACCGTGCTTGCCGCAATGGGTCAGCTTTTCTATTCGATGTCGCTTGCAATGGGAATTATGATAACATACGGCTCGTATATGAAAAAGGAAGTCAACACCGAGACCGCCGTACGCAGCATCGAAGTTTTCGATACCGGCATTGCCTTCCTCGCAGGCCTTATGGTCGTTCCGGCCGTATTCTCGTTCTCGGGCGGCGATCCCGATCAGCTCAACAAGGGTGCGGGGCTTATGTTTGATACATTGCCGAAGGTTTTCGACAAAATGGTCGGCGGCACCGTTATCGGCGTAGTTTTCTTCCTGCTTGTGTTCTTCGCCGCACTCACCTCGTCGATCTCGCTTATGGAGACCGTTGTTTCCATAGTAAAGGACAAGACGCATCTCAACCGCAAGGTCACATGTGCTATTGTTTTCAGCATTTGCCTTGTGCTCGGAATCCCGTCGGCTCTCGGCTACGGAGTGTTGAGCGGTGTCAAGATCATCGGTATGACCTTCCTTGATTTCTTTGATTTTATAAGCAACAGCGTTCTTATGCCGATAGTTGCTTTGGCCACCTGCATATTTATCGGTTATTTCTTAAAGCCGAAGGCCCTTATCGAGGAGGCCGAGCTTTGCGGCAACCGCTTCTCTGCTAAGAGGCTCTTCACGGTCGTTATCAAGTATATCGCTCCGATCTGCATTGTTCTTATCCTCGGCTTCTCGGTTCTGGAGGCTTTGGGAGTTATTAAGGTTTAAAATACAAAAACAGCTGAGATTGAGATAAGGTTGCCACCTTAGTTCTCAGCTGTTTTTTCTTATAACAAAGACTGCCCGATAAGTATGATGAGGTGCCGTAACGAAGTTTGGTTTTTGAACCGAAAAATCTCCCGTATCTTGCCGAAAAGCCTTGAAATACGAGAGTATTCCCGCGTTTTCGTCTTCGATACGAAAAAATTTTATCGGTTATAAACCTGCGATGCACTTTAAAATGAAAATTTCGGGTGGGAGTCGCGACAAAAAAGCACAGTAATGCTGACGCATACTGTGCTTTTTTAACAAAGAATACCGCCGAAATTTCACATTTTAAAGCAAGACTTAGTTATGGCACCTCATCATATGTGGCTTTGAATAAGCTTATTTCAAGCCGACATACGGTGTCGGATCGACTGCACTGCCGTTTATTCTCACCTCAAAATGAAGGTGATTTCCGGTTGCGTTGCCGGTTGCACCGACACAAGCTATCGTCTGTCCCACAGTGACCTTGTCACCGACCGTGACAAGGTTTTTCTTATTGTGTGAATAAACCGTTTGGGTTTTGCCGTCGTTATGGTCGACGATTATCACATATCCGTAGTCCGAACGGTAGCCCGAATAGCTCACCGTGCCGTCGGCCGCCGAATATATTTCGGTACCGCTCGGTGCAGAGATATCAATACCCTTATGTCCCCTGTCGTCACCCCAAAATGATGTGATATAAACATTCGAGGTACATTCTATCGGGAAATAAAGCTCGCTTTTTGAATCACTCTTAATAGAAGATGCAAGGACATACCCCGAATGGCGGACCGGAGTTTTCTTGGTGCCGACAAGCTTGACCTCGTTGACACTTGACACGGTAATTCGGCTCTCGATTTCCTGCGCCGATATTCTTTCGCCGTTCAAGTAGGTCACGTGAGCAACGACGGTTCGCAGGCCGTCCTCACCCTGGGTCGTGATTTTTTCATAGCCCTGCTTTTTCGATGAAGTATACTCGACCGATGTCGCATAAGGAACGGCTTCCTCGTATTCGTCGGTCACAAGTGTCAGGAACCGAACGTCGTAATCGCCGTTTATCATTTTCTCGGCCGTTGCTTTATGCTCGGAAAAATAGCCGTCGGTCACATATATTTCGGAAAGCACGACCGAATTGGCGTAGCCCTTGAAAATGCCGCCTTCGGCAAGATAGGTGTCCCTTGCTGAATCGAGAAGCGCCTGCATTTCGTCAGCACTTTCGCATACCGCCTTCAAAATGCCGTCAACATAGAGTCCGCAAGCGGCATTTATACCGTTGCCGCCCGATCTGAGCCTGCTTGCGACAGTCTCGGCATCGGAGAGTAAATTTGCGGTTGTCGTGACTGGTTTTAACGAAAATTCACCGATTTCGAGCTTTCCGTGAACCTCACGGCAAAGCGACTCGGTCAAGGACTCGGCTATGTCTTTATCGGCGACAATGCTGAAGCTCTTGCCGTTATAAAAAATCTCAACCGCATTGCGGCTTTCGACGGCATAAACGGCAGCCGTCACGGTAAGGCAAAGTGCGACCGATACTGCCGTTGCGACGGCACGGGTGCGTACTCTTTTAAGCTTCAGCAATCCCTTATACAACAGCTTGCCCGAAATTTCAAGGATGCCGTTGAGCAGCTTCAACAGATTGAATCCGGTTTTTAGTGCCGCATCGGTCAGTGCTTTTACTTTTTTCTTATATTCAAACAAATAATCACCTTAAAAAAATAATAGGTTACAATTTTGTAACAATGCGCAGTTTTAATTATACACAATTATTACAAAATTGCAACCTTTTATTTTTAAAAAGTTACATTTCTTTAATTTTTTGCGTTTTAGTATCAGCCTTTAAGTCCGCGTGACTGACGATCCATATCCTCGACAACTATATCAAATATCTCGCCCAAGCTCGCACAGTATTCAAGCACAAGCCACGGTTCATTGGTGTGGAAATGGATTTTGATAAGCTCTTCATCTCCAACGGCAAGGAGGCAATCACCCTTGAAATTTTCTCTGAAATATGCGTTTATCGCATCTTCGTCAAGATTTGTACCTTCTATTAAAAGCTGTGTGTCGTATCTGAACTCGTTCACTGTCGGTTCCTCCTTAAGCCTTATATTTCAAGCCTTCGACAGTATATCCGTCAAGAACCGGCAGATACTCCGCCGCCTCACGCTTGGCATCGGACAAATCGTGTTCGAGATAGTTTCCGCATTCAACCGAGGAAACACCGGGAATATCACCCTCGAAATCACGCAAAAATTCAAAGGCGGCTTTAACAAGTGATATAACCTCGGACGGTGCAATATCCCTTACAAGCAGATAAAAGCCGGTGCGGCATCCCATAGGTCCGAAATAGATAATTCTGTCCTTATACTCGCTGTTTCTGACAAAGGTCGCGACAATGTGTTCGACCGTATGCATAGCGGGATTCGAAAGATAGTTGCCCTTGTTCGGAAGCTTCATTCTTATATCGTACGTCACAATATCACCGTCGACTCTTGACGTATAGATACCCCTTTGCAAAATATCGTGATTTACCTCAAAGCTTGCAATTCTTTCCATTTTTATCACCCTTTTTCGAAATACATATCGTCGGTAATGCCGTAAACATCGACATCATCGAAGCGGTTTTTATAAAAAAATCCTTTTTTCTGAGTCCCCTCATATCGGAAGCCCAGCTTTAACAGCACCCTTGCCGAGGCGGTATTTCTCGGGATAACACGTGCAAATACCCTTTGAACACCTATCCTGTTAAAGGCGTAGCCGGTCAAAGCTTCGGCGGTTTCGGTTGCAAAGCCCTTGTTCCAAAGGTCGCTCAATATACTGTAACCTATCTCGGCTATTTTATAATCGGCATCCATCGAAACATAACTGCAGGTGCCGATAACACGCCCCGTTGCCTTTTCCTCGATAACAAAAAACATACATTCGCGTTTTCTGTATTGCGAAAGCCGGTACGCTATGAAATCCTTGGTCTCGCGGAGGCTTCCGTGAGGACTCCAAAGCGAAAACCTCGACGTTTCTGGACGGCGGCACAGCTCATAAAGCTCTTCGGCATCCCGCCTTCGCACCATACGGAGCAGAAGACGGTCGGTCTCGATTTTGGGATAGGGCACAAAATATTCGTTATAATACATATAAAGCCTCGCTAAAACAAGGTCATTTGGTTGGTGTCGGGCAGGAAACTCATCGCTCCGACCGATTTAAGACTTTCTATGACCGATTTTGACACGCCCGACTCGATTTGCAGGTCATCGACCGACAAATAATTGCCCTCGTCGACCGCCCTTTGGATATCTGCGGCGGCCTTTTCGCCGACACCCGGCAAAATTCCTATCGGCAAACGCATATTTCCGTTTTCGACAAAGAATTTTCTCGAATGTGACTTTCTTAAATCTATCGGCAGTATCTCGATGCCTCTCGACAGCATTTCGTTGAATATCAAAAGGTTGTCGAGTACACCCTTTTCCTTAACGCCTGCCGCATTTCCCATAAGCTTTATGTCGTTTATGCGTTTTATTACGGCTTCTTTTCCCTTAAGTAGCGTATCGACCTCAATATCATCGGGGCGAACCGTAAAATACGCACAGTAAAACTCAACGGGGCGGTGGACCTTATACCAACCGAGTCTCAAGGCCGCGATCATATATGCCGCGGCGTGCGCCTTGGGGAACATATACTTGATTTTATAGCACGAATCGATATACCATTCGGGCACGTTGTTGTCACGCATGGTCTGCACGTGTTCCTCGGTCAGCAGTTTTTTTGCTTTGCCCTTACGGACTATCTCCATTATCTTAAAGGCCATCTTTTTCGGAACACCCTTGTAAATCAAGTAGGTCATAATGTTGTCACGTGTTCCGATAACATCGGATATGGTACAGATATTCTGGTGAATGAGGTCCTGTGCGTTGCCTATCCAAACGTCGGTACCGTGAGACAGTCCCGATACCTGCAAAAGGTCGGAGAAGGTCTTGGGCTTTGACTCGACAAGCATATCACGGACAAACTTTGTTCCGAGCTCCGGCAAAGCATATGTGCCGGTTTTGGAGAAAATATCGTTCTCGGTAACGCCGAGTGCCTTCGGCGAACCGAAAAGGCTCATAACATCGGGGTCACTCATCGATACCGACAGCACCGAAATGCCGGTGTATTCCTCAAGATATTTATAAATCGTCGGCACATCGTGTCCAAGCTCGTCGAGCTTCAGTATATTATCGTGGATCTTATGGAAATCGAAGTGGGTCGTGACCATATCGGAGTCGACCTTGTCGGCAGGGTGCTGAACGGGACAGAAGTCATAGACCTCCATATCACGCGGCACGACAACCATTCCGCCGGGGTGCTGACCCGTGGTACGCTTTACGGCGGCATTGTTTATGGCGGCCGCAAGCCGGGCTTCCTCGGCCTTATTCATAGTTTTACCGTAATCCTCGGCATAATGCTTGACATATCCGAAAGCGGTTTTTTCGGCGACCGTCGCTATGGTTCCGGCCTTGAAAACGTTTTCGGTACCGAACAGCTCTTCGGTATAACGGTGGACAAAGGGCTGTACCTCACCCGAGAAGTTTTGGTCGATATCCGGAACCTTGTCTCCGTCAAAGCCGAGGAAAGTCTCGAACGGGATATCGTGTCCGTCACGGTTGTAATCGGCACCGCACTCGGGACACTTTTTAGGCGGCAGGTCAAAGCCGGAGCCAACACTTCCGTCGGTTATGAACTCACTGTGCTTGCAGTTCGGGCAAACATAGTGCGGAACAAGCGGATTGACCTCGGAAATACCGTTCATTGTTGCGGCAAAGGATGAGCCGACCGATCCTCTCGAGCCGACAAGATATCCCCTGCTTTCGGAGTATTCGACAAGCTTCTGCGCCGTAACATACATAACCGAGAAGCCGTGGCGTATGATCGAATCAAGCTCACGCTCCAAACGGTCTTTAACGATATCGGGCAACGGATCACCGTATATCTCGTGGGCGCGGCGATAGCATTTTTCGGTCAAAATATCGTCCGAGCCTTCGATTTTGGGCGGATAGTTACCCGACGGCACGGCACGGACATTTTTGTCTATCATCGCCGCTATCTTGGCCGGATTATCTATAACGACTTCCTTGGCACGCTCGCCCAAATACTCAAATTCCTTGAGCATTTCGTCGGTGGTCTTAAAATAAAGCGGCGGCTGCTGCTCGGCATCGGAGAAGCCCTGTCCGGCCATAAGAATGGTTCGAAGCTTGGCATCCTCGGGATCCAAGAAGTGTACGTCGCCCGTGGCAACGACGGGTTTGCCCAATTTATCGGCTATTTCGACTATTTTTATATTAAGATCCAAAAGCTCTTTTTCGGAATTGACCGTTCCGTTTCGGAGCATAAACATATTGTTGCCTCGCGGCTGGATCTCCAAATAATCATAGAAAGAGGCAAGCTTTAAAATTTCTTCCTCGGGTCGCTTTTCCAAAACGGCTCGGAATATCTCACCCTGCTCACAGGCACTTCCGATTATGAGTCCCTCACGGTACTGCTGCAAAACGCTTTTCGGAATAAGCGGTTTCGCCGGTCTCGGCTTGCCGGGATTGTCCTTATTGTATGTTTTTAAGTAGTATTTAAGATTGGAAAACGAAACAAGTCGGTAAAGGTTTTTGAGACCGGCTTGGTTTTTGACAAGGATTATTTGATGATAACGGCTTATAGTCGTCGAATCGACACCGCCGTCGATACCGCCCGCCTGCTCCTGTCCGTCAATATCGTTGACAAAATAGTCCTCGACACCGTAGATGACCTTAAAATCGGCATTCTCGTTATCGTTCATAATATCGTCATACGCACTCATCGCATCTGGGAATGCCTGCACGACACCGTGGTCGGTTATGGCAACCGCCTTATGACCCCATTTGAAGGCACGCTTGACAACATCACCGACGGGTGATACCGCATCCATCTGCGACATACTTGTATGCAGATGAAGTTCTATTCTTTTTTCCTCGGCCGTATCGGTCTTAGGCGGAACCTTTTTGACCGTCGCGATACCGTCGGGGTCAAGGCAATAGTCCTTTTCCCAATCGTCCATTTGATATTTTCCGTGGACGATAACACATTTTCCCGACTTTATCTCGGAGGTAAATAGCTCGGCATACTGATTTCCGATAACGGTTTTGACCGTCACCGAGTTGGTTCCGTCATACATCTGGAATTTGACACGCTGACCCTTGCCGCTTTTTGTCGGGACTATTTCCGAAAAGAATATCTCGCCCCAAACAAGCGATTCGTCGTCCTCAGGGTTTATCTGTGACAGCGGAATCAAGGCACCGTGCAGCTTTTTGCCGTATATCTGCGTAACGGTGTCGGAAATGATAGGTGCATCGTCGGGGATAAGAAGCCCGGTGACCTTTCTCGGCTCGGGTGCTTTTTTCAAAGACTCCGACGGTTGGCTTTGCTTTATCGGTGCCGCCTGCTTTATCGGTTCCTGATGATATTCGGGCGGTGCCATTTCGATTTCGGTAAGCTGTCCGTCAAATCCGAGCTCGACCTCAAGCCCGAAGCGCTGCGAAACGGTCGCACCGAATTGGCGTTCGAAGTCGCATTCCTTTATCGTTTCAAGACCGCCGAACTTAAGCGTTACCGTTGTTATCGAATTGTGTTCCCTGCCGTCGGATATTTGAAACTCGGCGCCGTTGAAATAGCCGTTGAGCATAACATTGGCGGCTCTGAGTTCCTGCGCTATATCCTCGGCCGCCGCCGCACAGTAGCAATCGGCATTGAACACGGGCAATATTTTGGCAGAAGCCAGCAACAGTCCCTTTGTCAGCAGCACGGAGAGATCGAGCAGACTCGACCTGCCGACATATTTGTCAAAGCGGCACCGTACCGTAAGCTCACGTGTTTCCGCACCGACCTCACAGTGTTCTATAATTCCCTTTTTAATTGTATCCTCAGCGTTTTCGATGATTCCTCCGAAAACGATTTCAAGGGTAGGAAGCTTCATTTTAAACTCTCCGTTAAGCAATCATTCTAATATCAAGCCGCCGTCTGTTTCGGCAACACGGTAAAGAGTCGGCACCTCTCCGCGGCTCTCTGTCGCCTCGTTGGGAGAGTGTATGATAAGGTACAGCTTACCGTCAACGTCACGGAAAATCATACCGTGACCGCCGTCGTACTCGCTCTTTATTCCTTTTTTATAGAGAAGCGTTTCGTCTTGTATCCAGTTGCCGTCGACCTTACCATTATCGCTCTTGGCAACACCCACGCAGTATCCGTCGGCGCAGAAGTTCGACCATATCATAAGCAGTGTGCCGTCGGCGTTTTTGTACATAAACGGGCCGTCGGTGACACGGTTTTTAAGCGACCATTCCGGTTCATCGGCTCTGAAAAGCTCCTTCGGCTCGGATACGGCACAGGTAAGGTCATCCGACAGCTTCATAGCGTCCATTCGGCCGATGCCGTCGTCGGTACAGGTCCATTCGTGGACAAATATGAGCCACGGGCAGCCGTCCTCATCAACATAAAGGGTTCCGTCGATGCAGTCCCGGCCGTGCGGAGTTATATGACCGTTTGATATTTCTTTAAAAGTACCCTCGGGCGAATCGGCACGCATAACGGTCACACCGCGGTGACCCGTCGATTTTGAGCGGTAGGTGGCAAGCATATAAAACTTGTCCTTATATTTATGTACCTCAGGTGCCCAAAATTGCCCCACTCCGTCGGTCGGACGTTCATAAAGGCCGTCCAAGGCAAGCTTCCACTCGCCGTTAAGATCTCCGTCGGTGTTTTTATAGCAGCCGTACTGTGTGTTTTCCCAATCGGTCATGACATATGTACCGTAAGCGTAATACACACCGTTATGTTCAAGTAAAAAAGGATCTCTGAGCTTTTTTATTTGCAAATCCATAATAATTTACCTCATATTTTTTCGATCTCTCCGAGAAGCTCCTCCAACAGTCTCTCTTCGGGAACCTTTCTCAGTACTTCGCCTTTTTTGAAAATCAAGCCGCAGCCGTCACCGCCTGCGATTCCGACATCGGCTTCTCTCGCTTCGCCGGGACCGTTGACGATACAGCCCATAACAGCTACCGTTATGTTTTTGTCACAATCGGCAAGCGCTTCCTCGACACGCTTTGCAAGCTCGATAAGATTTATTCTCGTTCTGCCGCAGGTGGGACATGATACTATCTTTACGCCGCCGCTTCTCACACCGACCGCTTTGAGAATATCCTTAGCCGCCCTGACCTCCTTAACGGGATCGTCGGTCAAAGAAACCCTCACGGTATCACCGATGCCTCTGAGCAGCAGTCCGCCTATTCCGGCAGCCGAGCTGATAACACCAGAACGCTCGGTGCCTGCCTCGGTAACACCGACATGGAGCGGATAGCGACATCTTTCCGCCGCCTTGACATATGCCTCATACATCACCGACACCGTCGACGATTTCATCGAAAGCACGATGTCGTCAAAGTCGAATTTTTCCAAAAGTGAGGCGTGGTAAAGTGCACTTTCAACCAAAGCATCGGCCGTCGGTGCGCCGTATTTTGCCAATATTTCCTTTTCGACCGAGCCTGAATTGACCCCGATCCTTATCGGGATCCCGTGAGCTTTACAGGCATCTGCGACGGCCTTGACTCGTGATTCATCGCCGATATTTCCGGGATTTATGCGGATTTTATCGACACCTGCCACCACCGAATCGAGAGCCAGCTTATAATCAAAATGAATATCTGCAACAATAGGCACATTTACGGCGTTTTTCAGTGCCGAAATGAGCTTTACGCCCTCCTTATCGGGGACGGCGGCTCGGATTATCTCACAGCCTGCCGCTTCAAGAGCCTTGGCCTGCCCGACACTTCTTTCGATATCGTAAGACGGCGTATTCAGCATCGACTGTACCGTAACGGGACTTCCTCCGCCGATTTCGACAGAACCAACCGTCACCTTTTTTGTTTCAAAATGTGTAGTCATATAAAACCACCCTTTAGAAAAATCCTATAATATCCTTAACGGTTATGACCGCTATCAGTGCCAGCAAAAGAATCAATCCGACAGCGTGAACTATACCCTCGGCTTTTTTCGGAACAGGGCGGCGAATTATCATTTCAACAAGAATGAAAAAAGCTCTTCCTCCGTCGAGTGCCGGAACCGGCAAAAGATTGAACACACCCAAATTGACCGTTATCAGCGATATCATCGGAATGAGATCCCAAATACCGCGCTTTGCGACCTGACCTATTGCGGCCGTCACACCGACCGGCCCCGACATAGCGCCGATTCCGTATTTTCCCGTCAGCAGATCTACAAGTGAAAAGCAAACCACACGTCCGTAAGAAAGCGTGGTTTTAAAGGAGCTTGCCAAAACATTGGCAACGGTCTTCTTTTCGGCGGTGAGGTAAAAGTCGATCTCGACGTAATTTACGCCGTCCTGCACATTTGAATTGAACTTGACGTTCAAATCCTCGGTCTTGCCGTCGCGCTTGACCTGCATTTTTAGTGTATCACCCTCAACGTTGGTAAGGCAATAGCTCAAATCGACGGTTGAGAATATCCTTCGGCCGTTCACACGTATTATTTCGTCACCGGATCGCAGTCCGCTCGCTTCGCTTATCGCATTTTCGGTACGAAAGCTGTGCACGCGTGTTGTGACGATCTGTGCATCGTGCACCGTCGTGACGGTAACAAGCACAAGTCCGAGCACAATGTTCATAAACGCACCGGCAACCACGATTATAAGCCGTCTCCACGCCTTTTTATTGCAAAAAGCACGGCCGTCTCCGCTGTCCTCGTCCTCGCCCTCCATAGCGCAAAAGCCGCCGAACGGAACGGCTCTGACGGCATAAAGAGTCTCCTTCCCCTGCTTTTTGAAAAGCGTGGGGCCGAAGCCGATGGCAAACTCATTGACCTTTACGCCCAAGAGCTTCGCCGACAGAAAATGGCCGAATTCGTGTATAAAAATCATAAAAAGGAACAGCAGTACAGCCACAATATACGGCCACACTTTGCCCCAGACCATTGCCGAAAAAACGGATAAAAGTGTCATTAAATTCACCTTTCGAATTTATGATTTCACAGTCGAAAGCGCAACCTCACGTGCGGCACGGTCGGCTTCGAAAACGTCATCGACAGTAAAGGAGTCAACATTCCCTTGAGCCTCCATAGCTGCTTCGACGATATCGGCAATTTGCAAAAAGCCGATGCGACCCTCCAAAAACAGGCTGACCGCAACTTCGTTCGCACCGTTTACCGCAGCAGGCTTAAGTCCGCCCCTCTTTATCGCCCCTATACAGGTCGGCAGGCAGCGGAAGGTCTCGCAGTCGGGCTTTTCAAAGGTGAGCGTACCGACTTTGAAAAGATCAAGCCGCTCGGCTTGGCACTCACTGCGCTCGGGGTATGTCAACGCATACTGTATCGGGAGCCGCATATCGGGAGTGCCCATCTGCGCTATGACCGCACCGTCACAAAGCTCGACCGCCGAATGGACAATGCTTTGACGGTGTACCGTAACGGTTATATCATCGGGCTTGACATCGAAAAGATGCACCGCTTCTATGACCTCAAGGCCCTTATTCATCATTGTGGCGGAGTCGACCGTTATCTTGGCACCCATAGACCAGTTAGGGTGCTTCAAGGCCTCTGCGGCAGTGACATTTTTCAGCTCATCGGCAGTCTTTCCGAAAAACGGTCCGCCCGAGGCGGTAAGCAATATCGATTTGAGTGAGCCTTCGGGGATACCCTGCAGGCACTGAAAAACAGCGGAATGCTCGCTGTCGACCGGCAAAAGCTTGACACCGCTTTTTTTTACGGCGGCTTTGACAAGCTCACCTGCGGTAACGAGTGTTTCCTTGTTGGCAAGCGCAATGTCCTTATGAGCGCCGGCGGCGGCAAGTGTCGGCTTGAGTCCGGCGATACCGACTATCGCATTGATGACGGTATCGGCATCTGTTTCGGCTGCCAAGGCGGCGACCGCTTCCTCACCCACCGTGATCTTCACCGAGGTATCGGCAACGGCGGTCTTCAAAAGCTTTCCTGCCGACTCATCGAAAACCGCAACGGTCTTAGGCTTAAACTCTCTTATTTGAGACTCCAAAAGCTTTATGTTGCGGCCGGCCGCAAGTGATTCCACCGCATAGCCGTGCTTGCGTGCAACATCAAGACTTTGTGTTCCTATGGAACCGGTCGAACCCAATATCGCAATTTTTTTCATTTTCGGCTCCTTATTTTACAAGCGGCAGATGCTCAACTGCAATATACATAAGCGGAGCTACCGCAATAACGCTGTCAAAGCGGTCGAGTATTCCGCCGTGTCCGGGCATTATCTTTCCGTAATCCTTAATACCGCAGTCACGCTTGATATATGAGAAGATCAAGTCACCCATCATTCCGGCAAAGGACAAAAACGGAGTTGTTCCGACAACAAGCGGAATATTTGCTTTGTTTCCGGTAACATTTTGGAAAATAATGCAAGCGACAAGCATTATGAGCATATCGGTCACAATACCGCCTATTGCACCCTCAACGGTCTTTTTCGGACTTATTGCCGGAGCCATTTTATGACGTCCGAAAAAGTATCCGATAAAATAAGCACCCGTATCACAGCCCCACGCCGCAATAAAGACAAGCAGCATATAGAACAGCCCGTTTCCGTCCGAACTGCCGAACAGCGCCGCTAAAGCTCTGAACGAAAAGGTGACGGCAACGGTTGCCGCAAAAGCATATGTTGCCTCAAGCGGAGCAACCGTTTTGTTCATAAGCATTGCCGCGGTGAAAAGAATTATGCCGTAGATAACAAGGCAGACCTCGTGACCGATAGTAAGGCTGAAGCCGAATTTTTCGCCGAGCTCGCCTATGCCGTATACGAACGGGGTGACCGCCGCATATACGATCGAGAGGATGAGTATGAATTTTGACTTTATATGTCCCGTCGGCTTGAGTGCTTCATAAACACCGATACATCCGACCGCCGCCAAAAGCACATAAAGAATAAGGGCATCTATCTTCAATGCGGCAACAACTGCGGCCGCAAAGATAATTATGCCGACAACACCGCTGATTATACGAGTTTTCATTTTGTTTCTTCCTCAACGCCGCCGAACCGACGGTTTCTTTTATTGAAATCATCTATCGCCCGATCAAGATCCTTGGGCGAAAAATCTGGCCAAAGCACGTCGGAATACCAAAATTCAGCGTATGCCGACTGCCAAACCAGAAAATTGGAAAGGCGGTATTCTCCGCTCGGGCGAATTATAAATTCGGGATCGGGGAAATCGGCATAAAGATTTTCCGAAACAGTATCCTCGGTTATATCTTTGACCGATATTTCGCCGCTTTCCACCTTGTCGCATATTTTTTTGACCGCGTGGACGATCTCATCACGTCCGCCGTAATTCACGGCCATATATACCGTAAGTCCCGTAGCCTCGCTCGACTCGGCCTCGGCGTTTTTCATAAGCTCCTGTATATCCTCAGGGAGAGCCGAAAGCTCACCGATAAAGCGAAGCTTTATGTTCTCGGCCTTAAAGTTGGTCGAATCCTTAAGATATTTTCTGAGCAAATTCATTATGCCCTCGACCTCGGCCGCCGGGCGCTTCCAATTTTCGGTTGAAAACGCATAAACAGTAAGGTATTTTACGCCTATTTTGTTGCAGTAGCGTGCAATAGTCTTGAAATTTTCGGAGCCTGCGGCGTGGCCTGCCGAACGCGGAAGCAGTCGTTTCTTTGCCCAACGACCGTTTCCGTCCATAATAATACCGATATGAACCGGTATGTTGCGTTCGGCCGACCTACGGCTTTTGCTGAATATTCCCATATATCCTCCTATTCCAAAAGCCCATCAGGGTAACTGCCCTGATGGGTGAAAAATCAGATCTCCATTATTTCCTTTTCTTTGGTAACGGTGGCATCGTCGATTTCCTTGCAGAACTTGTCGGTCAAGGTCTGTATCTTCTTTTCGCCGTTGGCCTGATCATCCTCGGTGATCTCGTTGCTCTTCTTCATAGCCTTGAGCTTTTCGATAGCATCGCGGCGAATGGAACGGACGGCAACCTTGGAATCCTCTGCGATCTTTCTTACGTCCTTAACGATCTCCTTACGTCTTTCCTCGGTGAGGGGCGGGAAAATAAGGCGAAGCACACGTCCGTCATTCTGCGGATTTATGCCGATATCCGAAACCTGAATGGCCTTTTCGATGGTCTTGAGCGTGCTTGCATCATACGGCTGAATCTGCAAAACTCTTGCCTCGGTGACCGAAACGGCGGCCATCTGGTTAACGGGAGTGGGACAGCCGTAGTAATCAACCGATATTTTATCGAGAACAGAGGGGTTGGCTCGTCCTGCACGGACGGCGCCGAACTCTCTCATCAAAGCGTCCATTGTTTTGTTCATCTTGCCTTCGGTGTTGCTTATAACTGTTTTCATATATATGCTCCTAATTATTATTTTACAAGTGTGCCGATCTTTTCGCCCATAACGGCACGGACGATGTTGTCGGGATCGTTGAGATTAAACACGAGAATGTTGATGTTGCGGTCTCTGCAAAGCGATGCGGCGGCGGCATCCATAACATGAAGATCCTTTGCCAAAACCTCACTGTGGGTCAAGGTTTCATATTTCTTGGCATCGGGATTCTTATTCGGGTCGGAATCGTATACACCGTCAACGTTAGTTGCCTTGAAAATTACATCAGCACCGACCTCGGCAGCCTTAAGAGCGGCGCCGGTATCGGTCGAGAAGAACGGACTGCCGGTTCCCGCTCCGAATATGACGACCTCACCTTTTTCCAAACGCTCGACAGCTGCTCTTGCGGTGAAGAAATCGGCTATCTTGGTCATTTCGACTGCGGTCATAACGGTAGCCTTAACGCCCATCTGATTCAAAGTATCGCCCAAAGCCAGGCAGTTTATGACCGTTGCGAGCATTCCCATACTGTCGGCGGTGTTGCGATCCATATTACCGCTTGAGCGGCCGCGCCAGAAATTGCCTCCGCCGATTACTATACCGACCTGAACCCCGAACTCAACGCACTTTTTTATGCGTTCACACACGGTTTCGACCATATTGAAATCAATACCTGTTTTCTGCTCACCTGCGAGCACCTCACCCGATAGCTTAAGTAAAATTCTTTTAAATGCGGGTTCCATAAAATAACACATCCGTTCCAAAGCCTTCTTAGGCATTTTATATTTACGCTTCTATTTTACATTATAATTGCAATAAAGTCAATTATAACCGTAAAATAATTCTGCAAGAAATAAAGCTTCGCCGAAAAAAGCGAAGCTTTATGATATGCCTTTTTGACAGTCTTTATCTTACGGTCAGCTTGTAAGAGGTCGAACGGCGATATATTTCGCCTTTTTTGAGCACGGGTGACGGAAAATGAGCAAACGAGGTCGAGTTCGGATACCCTTGTGTCTCAAGGCAAACGGCACCGTGCTTTTGATATTCGGCACCGTACTTGCCGACAAACGGCTTAATGAAGTTGCCGGAATAGACCTGAACGCCCGGCTGATCGGTCGAGCAGATCATCTCGATACCGGTTTTATCGCTGTAAAGGCGTGCGAATTCACGCATACCCTCGCCCTCAAGCACAAAGTTGTGGTCAATTCCGCCGGCCGCATGAACGGGAGCGTAATCGGCGGTTATCGCATCGCCCAAATTTGCACCGTTTCTGAAATCGAAGGGAGTACCTCTGACCGCCAAGATATTGCCGTTTGCAAGGCAATCTCTGTCGGTCTCGCAGAACGCCGAAGCGTTAAGCTTCAGCTCATGGTTGAAAACGGTATTCGGGTCTTCGGCACCGTTGAGGTTGAAATAAGCGTGATTTGTAAGGTTGATGACCGTGTCGGCATCGCTTATTGCATAATAATCAAGGGTCAAGGTCCCGTCACTTTGCAGGGTATATGTTACCTGCATATCGAGGTTTCCGGGATAGCCCTCCTCGCCGTCGGGACTCATATAGCTGAACTCGATCGAGTTATCGTCAATGTCCTTAACGGCAAAAATCTTATGACTGAAGCCGACCTTACCGCCGTGGAGGTGGTTCGGGCCGTTATTCACGGCAAGGGTATAGTCTTTGCCGTTTAAAGTGAAATGTCCCTTTTCGATACGGTTGCCGAAACGGCCGATGACCGCACCCATATATCCGATATCACCGGTATACGGCTCAACACTGTCAAATCCGAGCAAAACGTCGGTCGTTTTGCCGCAACGGTCGGGGCCGCAAAAGCGAACGAGTGTCGCACCGAAATCGGTGATGTCGGCCGAATATTTGCCGTTTTCAAGATGATAAAGATGCGCTTCCTGTCCGTCGGGAGTTTTTCCGAAAATAGTTGATTTTATCATTTTCATTCCGCCTTTGTTTGACCGAATCGCTTCGGTATTATTTTAAGAAAAGCTGTTTTGCGTTGCGGTCGGCAGCCTCAAGCACCTCGGCAACACTTATTCCTTTAAGCTCGGCGACCTTCATCGCAGTATAATATATGTAAGCCGAATGGCACACATTACCGCGATAGGGCACGGGTGCCAAATAGGGTGCATCGGTCTCGAGCAATATTTTTTCGAGCGGTATCGCTTCGACCGTTTCGACAAGCTTGCGTGCGTTTTTAAAGGTAACAACACCGCCGACACCGATATACAGTCCCATTTTCACAAGCTCCTCTGCCATTTCGGGACTTCCCGAAAAGCAATGCACCGAGCCTTGCGGCTTAATGTCACGCAAAATATCAAGCGTGTCGCCGTGCGCCTCACGGTCGTGGATTATGACCGGCATTTTAAGCTCAACGGCTATCTCGCACTGCCTTGCGAAAACCGACCTTTGATTTTCCTTATTTTCGGTCGAATAGTGATAATCGAGGCCTATTTCGCCTATTGCCTTGACCTTTTCGTGCCGACAAAGCGCTTTCAGCTTTTCTTCGTCAAGCTTTCGGCATTCGGTCTCGGCAAGCTCCGGATGTATTCCGACGGCGGCATAGCAAAAATCATACTTTTCCGCCATAGCGATACAAGCTTCGGCCGAAGTCTCCAGATCGGTCGCATTATTGATTATATGACCGACCCCGTGAGAATTGAGCAGCATCAGCAGCTCGTCACGACAAGAGTCAAACTGCTTGTCGTCGTAGTGCGCGTGGGTATCGAATATTGACCCCGACGGCGCAAAAAACTCTTGTTCCAAAACCATTATCTTATCTTACTTCCCGCAGGTACACCGTCCAGGAATACGACCTTAACGTCGTCCTTACCGGCATCTGCGGCAAGTATCATACCGCAGGACTCGACCTTGCAAAGCACCGCCGGTTTAAGGTTGGCAACGCAGATAACGGTCTTTCCTATAAGATCCTCCGGCTTATACCATGCGGCAATGCCCGAGGCTACCGTTCTTGGGGTTCCGCTTCCGTCATCAAGTGTGAGCTTCAAAAGCTTTTTGGCCTTTTTGACCGGCTCACAGTCAACGACCTTGCAGGCACGAAGATCGACCTTGGCAAAATCATCGATGGAAATCTCGGAAAGGAAGGCTACGCCCTCTTTTTTCTCGGCTTCGGCGGCTTTGGCCTTAGCCTCGGCCTCGGCGGCAAGCTCCGACAAAACCTTTTCCGAATCGATTCTTGCGAAGAGCGGCTGTCCCTCACCGACGGTAAAGCTTTCGGTCACACCGAAGCTCAATGTGCCGTCACAGTTGTTTATCTGTGCGGTGATCTTCTCGGCCGACTCGGGGATAACGGGTGCCAAAAGCTCGGCCAAAATGCGGATTCCCTCAAGAAGATTGTACATAACGGCGTTAAGGCGATCCTTTTGTGCCTCGTCCTTAGCCAATGCCCAAGGCATAGTCTCGTCGATATACTTGTTGCAGCGTCTTGCAAGGTTCATCACGGTATCGCAAGCATCGGCATTATGATAGCTGTCCATAAGCTGACCGTATTTTTCGATAACTCCTTCGGCAGTCTCGCGAAGCTCCTTGTCGAAATCGTCGAAATCGGCCGCCGGCTTTGTAACAGTGCCGCCGAAATACTTATTCGTCATGGCAATAGTGCGGTTAACAAGGTTTCCGAGCGTGTTCGCAAGGTCGGTGTTATACTTGTTTATGAAGTTTTCATAGGTGATAACGCCGTCCTGTGCAAAGGGCATCTCGGACAAGAGATAGTATCTCACCGCATCGGTTCCGAAGCGGTTAACCATATCGTCGGCATATATAACATTGCCCTTGGATTTACTCATCTTGTCGTCACCCGACAAAAGCCACGGATGTGCCAATATCTGCTTGGGCAACGGTTCGCCGAGTGCCATAAGGATAATCGGCCAATAAATTGAATGGAAGCGGATTATGTCCTTGCCGATAACATGGAGATCGGCCGGCCAGTATTTCTCATACATTTCCGAATTTCCGTCGGGATTATAGCCGATACCCGTAATATAGTTGGAAAGTGCATCGATCCAAACATAGATAACGTGCTTATTGTCAAATTCAACGGGAATACCCCAAGTGAACGAGCTTCTCGAAACGCAGAGGTCGGCAAGACCCGGCTTTATGAAGTTGTTTATCATCTCGGCCTTACGCGATGCGGGCCGGAAAAGGTCGGGAGTGCTTTCATAATACTCGACAAGGCGGTCCTGATACTTCGAAAGACGGAGGAAGTATGCCTCCTCCTTGGAGTCTATACAATCTCTTCCGCAGTCGGGGCACTTGCCGTCCTTAAGCTGCGACGGAGTGAAAAACGATTCACACGGGACACAGTATTTGCCCTCATACTCGCTTTTGTAGATATCGCCCTGCTCATAGAGCTTTTTGAATATTTTCTTTACGGCATCCTCGTGATCCGCATCGGTGGTTCTTATAAAGCGGTCATAGGTGACATTAAGGCAATCCCAAACCGACTTGATCTCGCCGGCGACACCGTCGACAAGCTGCTTCGGTGTAATACCCTCGGCCTTGGCATTTTCCTCGATCTTCTGTCCGTGCTCGTCCGAGCCGGTAAGAAAATGCACGTCATATCCTTTTTTGCGCTTATAACGCGCGATCATATCGGCCAAAACTATATCATAGGAATTTCCTATATGCGGCTTCTTGGAAGCATAAGCAATGGCTGTTGTAATATAAAACTTTTTGTCTGACAAAACGATCCGACCTTTCTTTGTGCAAATGCGGCACATATTTTAACGCACCTGATGAAAGTGCATAAATTTACATCTTATTGTACCACGTCCTCTTGACTTTTACAAGCAATCAAACCGAAATTTTCCACAAATTTGTTGAATTAAATCCTTTGATATGATAGAATAGACTAAACACAAGGCTTGGAAGTGAGAAAATGGAACACGGCGAAACCGTTTCGGTCTGCATAGTGACCTATAACAGTGAGGAAAAAATCGGCAATGCGGTGGCTTCGATCAAGCAATTCACCGTCGGCACCGATTATAAGCTTTTCATATTCGATAACGGTTCTACCGACCGCACACGTGAGGCGGCATTGGCAGCCGACAGCGGTATCGACTTTACCGAAACGCACGAAAACCTCGGCTTCGGCAAGGCAAACAACCTTGTTATTCCGAAAATGCATTCGAAGTATCACGCCATCGTCAATCCCGATATTCGGCTTGACAGCGATGTTTTGACCGGCATTTGCGAATATCTTGACAGTAATCCCGATGTCGTTATGGCAACCCCAAGGGTGCTCTTTCCCGACGGCCGTGAGCAGTATCTTCCGAAGAAACGTCCTACATTATTATATCTTATCTCGAGAAGGACTCCGTTCTTCAAATCAAAGTCGGTCGAGTATACTATGCAGGACAGGCAGCTTGACTCCCCCACCGAGATTGACCAGTGCAGCGGTTGCTTTGCCGTCATCAGAAGCGACGTATTCAAGGCGCTCGGCGGCTTTGATGAACGCTTCTTTATGTATATGGAGGATGCCGATCTCACGCTTCGTGCGAAAAATTACGGCAAGGTTATGTTTTTGCCTCAGTTTCACGTTATTCACGAGTGGGAGCGGAGCAGTTCGAAAAGCCTTAAATATTTAATGATTCACATTTCTTCAATGATAAAGTTTTTATTAAAGCACCGAAGGAGAGGAGCAAAACCGTGAAAATTATGATCACCGGCTCAAAGGGTCAGCTCGGCACGACTCTTTGTGAGCTTTTGAAGACAGGTAAAAATTCCTTGGGCGAAATACCCGAAGAGCTTCAAAATGCCGAGGTCGTTGACGTCGATGTCGATGAGCTTGATATCACCGACAGAGCGGCCGTGACCGAGCTTGTGCTGTCAAGCAAGCCCGACCTTATCATAAACTGCGCCGCAATGACCAACGTTGACGGCTGTGAGACCGACCGCAAGACCGCCGAGCTTATCAATGCATCGGGTCCCGAAAATCTTGCCGTTGCCGCAAGCGAAGCGGGTGCAGCCCTGGTACACGTTTCGACCGACTATGTTTTCAGAGGCGATGCCTCGGTGCCCTATACCGAGGACTGCGCCTGCGATCCCGTGACTACCTACGGTGACTCAAAGCTGAACGGCGAAAGACTGGTCTCCGCCGCCTGCGACCGAAGCTTTATATTCCGAACCTCCTGGCTTTACGGACTTTGCGGAAACAACTTCGTCAAGACGATCCGTCGCATAGCCAAGGAAAAGGGCGTTCTGTCGGTGGTCAATGACCAACGCGGAAACCCCACAAACTGTGAGGATCTGGCATACCACATTTTAAAGGTTTCCGTGACCGAAAATTACGGAATATATCACTGCACCGGAACGGGCGAATGCTCGTGGTACGATTTTGCAAAAAAAATAGTCGAGCTGTCGCACATCCCGTGCACTGTTTCTCCCTGCTCGACCGAGCAATCCAACCGTCCTGCCAAGCGTCCGGCATATTCCTCGCTTGAGAACCGACACCTGAAAGAGACCGTCGGTGACCTTATGCGCCCGTGGGAGGTCGCTTTGGAGGAATACATCGAAAAGCTTGAAGCTTTCGAAAATAAGCTGAATTAGGAGAATTTTTATGAAAACTTATCTTGTTACCGGCGGTGCCGGATTTATCGGTTCAAACTTCATTATTTATATGCTCGGCAAATACCGCGACGTCAAGATCATCAATGTCGATGCGCTCACCTATGCCGGCAATTTGGAAAATCTCAAGTCGGTCGAAAACGACCCCAACTATTCGTTTGTTGAGGCCGATATCCGCGACCGTCAAGCTATCGAGGCCATATTCGAGCAGAACACCGTCGACTATGTTGTCAATTTCGCCGCCGAGAGCCACGTTGACCGCAGTATAAGCGACCCCGATATTTTTGTCAACACCAACGTTTGCGGAACCGTAAACCTGCTCAACGTTGCCAAAAAGGCTTGGTCGGTCGGTGACGATACCTACCGTGAGGGTGTTAAATTTCATCAGGTCTCCACCGATGAGGTCTACGGCTCGCTCGGTGAGACCGGCTTCTTCACCGAGGAAACTCCGCTTTGCCCACATTCGCCCTATTCCTCGTCAAAGGCCGCTTCGGATATGTTCGTCAAGGCATACCACGACACCTATAAGCTTCCGATAAACATCACCCGCTGCTCCAACAACTACGGCCCCTATCAGTTCCCCGAAAAGCTCATTCCGCTTATTATGAACAACACGCTTTCTCACAAGGAGCTGCCGGTATACGGTGACGGTATGCAGGTGAGAGATTGGCTTTATGTCGACGATCACTGCAAGGCGATCGATATGGTCATCCGCAACGGCAAGGATGGTGAGGTATATAATGTAGGCGGCCACAACGAAAGACCCAACATTTTCATCGTTAAAACCATCATCGAGTATATCAAGGAAAACGTCGATCCGACCGTCGGTGAGCATATGATAAAGCACGTTACCGACCGAAAGGGACACGACCGCCGCTACGGCATCGATCCGCAAAAGATAAAGGACGATCTCGGCTGGTACCCCGAGACCTGCTTTGAGGTCGGAATCAAAAAGACCTTGAAATGGTATCTTGACAACCGTGAGTGGGTCGAAAACGTCACGAGCGGCGATTACCGTATGTATTACGAAAAAATGTATAAGGGTAAGTGATAGAAATGGCAAAATTCAATTTTATAAAGACCGATATTGACGGCGTTATTATCGTAGAGCCGACCGTTTTCGGCGATGACCGCGGTTATTTTATGGAAACCTATCAGTATAACGATTTCTGTGCCGGCGGCATCGACGTTAAATTCGTTCAGGATAATCAGTCCTGCTCGAAAAAGGGTGTTCTCAGAGGACTTCATTTTCAAAAACAGTTTCCGCAGTCCAAGCTCGTCAGGGTCATAAAGGGTGAGGTTTACGATGTTGCGGTCGATTTGAGGAAGGACAGTCCGACATTCGGAAAATATGTCGGTGTTTTGCTGAGCGAGCAGAACAAGAGACAGTTCTTTATTCCGAAAAACTTTGCCCACGGCTTCCTTGTTTTGTCCGAAACCGCCGAGTTTGTTTACAAGGTCGACGATTTTTATCACCCCAACGATGAGGGCGGACTTATGTGGAACGACCCCGACATCGGCATTGCGTGGCCCTCTGTCGGCAACTGTGAGCTTATCCTTTCGGAAAAGGACAAGCTGAACCCTCCGTTCGCAAAGCTTGAGCTTTGATTTAAAGAAAAAAGGATATGGGAGCTTCATGCAGCCCATATCCTTTTTTCTTTGCTTATCTTATCTTCACTCTGAAAACTCCGCCTGCCGTCGGCTCCTGCTTTCCGTCACACTGAGCGGTGGTGATGAAAAGGTATCGGTCTTCCTCTCCGCCGACACAGACCGAGGAAACATTGGTCACGGGAAGCGGTATTTCTCCGAGTCTCACTCCCCTGCTCATATCCCAATGGGATATCTTTCCGCCGCCCCAATGCGCCACCCATACGGTATCGTCGATGTCAACACACATTCCGTCGGGCGCACCGTCATCTATCCGCGCGGCAACCTCACGGTCGCTCACCTCGGCGGTATCGACATCATAGCGGTATTTCCAAACCTCGTGGGTCGGCGTATCGATAAAATACATAGTCCTGCCGTCGGTGCTCCAACCCATTCCGTTCGAGACCGTGAGTCCGTCGACCATAAGCTTAAAGCTGTTCTCCCCGTCTATTCGGTAAAGTGCACATTTGCCCTCCATTCGGGCCATATCGCCTATCGTACCGACAAATAAGCGACCCTTGGGGTCAAGCTTTCCGTCATTATAGCGGTAAACCGTATCCGAAAAGGTATGTGCTATGAACCGCTTCTTCAGAGTCGAAAGCTCGGTCTCGTATATTCCGCTTTTCTCGGCGGTCAGCAGCCGTCCGTCCCTCACCGCCGCACAGCCGACCGGACCGTCGGTCGCAAACGATGTCACCCTTTGGGTTTTCGGGTCCAAGGCGAAAACCGTCTCGGCCTTGATCGAAACAAAATAAAGCAGTCCCGATGCTTTGTCCCATATCGGGCCCTCGGAAAGCTTTGCACCGTTAAAAAAAATAAGTTCGGGGGTTTCACGAATCATTTTAAGTCTCCTGTTACTTTTTTAAAGATTATACAACGTTTGGGCTCATTTTACCATATTTTATTTTAATTTTACGATAAATTCATATAAACAGTTGAATTTTCACAAAATTCAGTGTATTATAATATAGATAATTGTACAGTGAGGCGAAATATGAAAAAATTCAAAAAAGTCATATCCATTTTAACGGCGATTGCCCTGTTCGTCGGTGTCTTGCCGCTGCAACGGGCAACAACAACTGTCTCGGCGGTCACCGTACCCGAGAATTATGAGGTTGCACGGCGTGTGACACTCGACTTCAATACCGAAAACAAAGGTTGGTCGGGCACTAACGGCAATTTAAGCGACACCCTGACACAGGTATTGAGTAACGGTGAAGGCTATCTCACGCTGAAAACTCCGAACGGCAACGGCTATAACTTTGAGCTTGCCGACGGAAGCGATTCGACCACCGCATTCACGATGAAGAGCAACACGAAGTATTCGATAACCTTCGATGCAAAGCTTGTGAGCGGTGAAAGCGGCAACCTTGCCCTTGCCTTCGGCACCAAGGCGGCTTATGACCCCAACCTTGCAAAGCCGATCGCAAAGTCGTGGACTGCCGGGGATATGAGCCGGGATTCCTACACTCCGTATTCCTTCGAGTGGACGACCACCGAAACCATGGCCGCCAATACCTATAACGGCGGTTCGAATGAGAATATATGCGACCGCTTGTATTTTGTCGCAAACGGCAGTGTGGGCGAATATGCCATCGACAATGTCGTTATCACCGAATACAGGCCGAAAACCGTCAAGACCGACGTCACCCTCACCTTCTCGGAGGACGGCAAGGGCTATTCGGCCACCAACGGCACACTAAACGACCAATTGAAACAGGTGATAAGTGACAGCGAAAGCTATCTCGATTTGAAAACTCCCAACGGCAACGGCTATAACTTCGAGCTTGCCGACAGCAACGCTTCGACCGATGCCTTAAAGCTTAAGGGCAACACTACATACGACGTGACCGTCAGGTTCAAGGTGGCAAATGCCGGAAGCGAGGGATATATCAATCTTTATTCGGGAACGCAGGCGCAGTATTCCACCGATCTTTCCAAGTACCGCTTCAAGCAGTGGGCACTGTCAAGCTATAACGATGGCGAATGGCACACGGTTTCCTGTGAGTTCACCACCACCGAAACCATGGCGGCCGACACATATGATCAAGGCCTTAATTCCAATATTTGCGACCGACTTTATATAGTTGCTTCGGGCGGCGGCGAGAACGGCTGTGAGTTCTATGTTGATGAGGTCACCGTTACCGAGCGTGTCGAAAGCTCGGACGGAAACGAAGGAGCCGAAAAGGAAATGTATAATATATCGGATTTCAATGTCAAGCCCTTGACCGAGGATGCGATAAAGGGCGGCGGTGAAGGTAAATGGTATTATTCCGTACGTTGGTTTATTGACACCGTTGACAGCAACAGCGTTATGCACTATCAGTATGCATACGACATTGCCGAAAACGCACCCAACACCTCGGGTATAAGAGGTGTCAGTGCAAAGGGTACCAACGGTACTCAGCACGCTATGGCCTGCCTTATATACGAAGACAACAAGCCTGTTATTTTGACTCAAGGCAAATCATACCGAATTTCGTTCAAATATAAGGTTTTGTCGCTTGAGAAGAACTCTTATATTTCCTTTGTTCCGATGAGAGGAAAATGCCAGGCCGGCTGGGACTCCTCTTACGGTGTCGGCTCGGTAAGCGACCAAAATGACGGACAGTATATCATCGATATCGCTTATTCGACCACCTCGGATTGGGTCGATGCCTCCTACACCTTTACCGCAAACTACGGAGGACACACCGAGTATAACGTGCTTCAGCTCGGCGGTGCCGGCTACGGCGATGCTTTGATCGACGACATCAAGGTCGAAGAGATCGATGTTTCCGAGGTTCTGCCCAACAATACCGACGCCTCGACCTATGAAATATCGGTTTCCGACGGCAAGGTCACTATCAACTCTTATAAGCTCAACAATTCTCAAGAGACCGAGCTTGTCATTCCTCCGACCATTGCAAGAAGACCGCTTGCCGCCATCGGCGACTATGCCTTCCTTTATAACCGTTTCTTGACCACCGTAACGATTATGAACGGCCCCACTTCGATCGGTGAATATGCCTTTGAATATGCAAGACACATTCAAACGATCAACATTCCGGCTTCGGTCACCTCGATCGGCAAATGCGCGTTTTACGACATGGATGAGCTTAAAGCCATAAATGTCGACCCCGATAACCCGGCATACACCTCGGTTGACGGCGTGCTTTACAATAAGGATATGACCGAGCTTATTGTGTACCCGATCAAAAAGAGTGACACATCCTTCACTGTTCCCTCGACCGTAACCAAAATAGCCGACGGTGCGTTTATGTCCGCTCAAGAGCTCCAAACCGTCGTTTTGCCCGACGGTCTTAAGACCATCGGCCGCCGTGCATTCGCCTATTGCGGGTATATCACCTCAATAAATTTCCCGTCTTCGATCGAAACCATCGGCGCCTCGGCATTCAGACAGTGCTCGGGAATCACTGCCGAAAGCTTTGAGCTTTCGGATAACGTCGATATAAAGGAAAATGCATTTATCAAATGCAAAAAGCTTTATAATGTCGGTGCTATCAGCCAGGACGACGAAACCGTTGATATCAAGGATGCAAACCTTTTAGTCAAGCATTTGGCAAATCTTAACGGCACACTCGGTGTGCTCGGAGAGGCCGCCGCGGATATAAACGGTGACGGAAGCGTCGACCTTATGGACGCCGTTATTTTGAAGCGCCATTTGGCAGACTGGAGCGGATACAAAAGTCTTCCCTGCGACGGCACTGTCGACCGTGAACCCGAGTATTATAATGCATACAATCCCGATGAACTCACCGTTTCGATAAATCTTTACGAAAAGAATTCGAGAAAGGTCGAAATCAACCGTGATATCGAGTATGACCCCAACAAAGAGGATATCATCATAATACTTGTAACTGGTCAGTCCAACTCGGGCACCAACGGTTATCAGCAAGAATATGAATACAAGTATACCACTATTCACGGCAACACGGCTCACCCCGATTATGAAATAACCGCCGAGCCCGACCGTCCTGCCGTCGGTACCGTGTTCTCCGGCACTATGGTCACCGTTTTGGATGAGACCACCGATGTCTATTATAAGACCGACACCGCAAATCTCAACCGCACTATGGGCGGATATACCCCCGCTATGGGTAAGGCACTTAACGAAGCAACCGGCGCCAAGGTAGTATTCGTACAGGCCAACCAGGGTGCCGTCGGTATGCACGAATGGGTCTCCAACCCCGAGGATTATGACTGTCCTTGTTCCGACAACGGCAAGGGTGTGCTTTACAGCAACGCAATTGCCAACTATACCAAAACATATCAAACGCTGAAGGAAGATTATAACATCATTGCTACGGCATATGTTTATAATCAGGGTGAGCATGAGGAATACTCTCCCTACACCGAAGGTGCAACGATTCACGACGACTGGTCCTATGCCGATGCTTTGCAATCAATGCATTACAGCTTTCTTGCGGACTGTGAAATCGACTGCGGCGGTATGTATATGCCCCGTTCGTTCTTTGCAAGATATCCCGATGCTACCGATACCGAGGAAAACAGCCGCCGTCCCTCTATCGCACGTACCGCAATGTACAATATGGCACACGTGATTTCCGACTCGGATAAAGCAGTGATTCCCAACTTCTTCATATTCAGCAACATCGCCGAGACAATAAGCCCCGACGGCGAATTGAAGCCCGACCCCACCAACTCGATACATTACAGCCAGAAGGCATATAACGCTATCGGCCGTCAGAATGCCGACAGTATGCTGAAATACTTCGGCTTTATCGAGCCTTCCGAATTCACGGGCATATCGGTGTTCAACAGCATAGGTAAGCTACTTTTCCGCTTTGATGCGGAAGGCAACGTGGAGGAGGATAATGACAATCTTGTTGATTTTCATTATGAATATAACAACAAGCTTTACTTCCGAATAGAGCCCACCGGCACTATGTACGCCTTCGATATATCCTGTCACAACACAGGATACAACCAAATAGTTGACAAGTTCGGCAATGTAAGCCAACAGGGCTTTTCCAAATATAATTTCTTCCGATTGGTTGTCAATATGCCGAAATAACCGACAGCAGCCACAGCACAACACACGGTCGCAGTTAAACTGCGACCGTGATTTTTATTTCGGTATATCGACGACTGTTTGCCAAATGACTGTCTTTCAAAAAAATAACGCTGTACGATTGTATCATCTGTCCGAATCGCGAACTCGGAACTTGTGCATTCGGCAATAAAAAAAACCGCCTTGCGCCGAAGCACAAAGCGGTAAAGCCTTGAAAATTATTTGCTCTTGGTGTAGCCTTCACTCTCAAGCGACTTGACAAACTCGGAGAAGGTCGTGTTCTCTTCGAAGCCGTTGAAAAGCTCGAAGTCGGCAAGTGCCTTGACATTGTCGGCCTCATCAAGGTCACGGATCGCGATAACTATGGTGATCTTGTCATCGGCAACGGTGCTCGAATAGGAAATGTTGCTTCCTTTGGCAAAGTCGGCAAACATTTCGTCCATGGTTTCCTTCATCATATCCTGCTGATCTTCGGACATACCGGCCAACGAAAAAGCAGTTGTGTCGGTGATGCTCATGATCTTGTCTTCACTCTCAACATAATAGATCTTGACGGTTTCGGTAGCATCGACCTCATCATCATACATTTCATAGACGACCGATGACTCCTTCTCGGGCATACTTACGTCGGGAACCGAAACAGTGATTGCCGAGCCTTTGGAACCGGTGTCGGCCTTAGATGAGGTGTCCTCATCCTTGGAGTCACCGCCGCAGGCAGAGAGGCAGAGCACGGTCAGAGCGGCCGTGAGCAGCGCAATGGACTTGATAAACTTTTTCATAATAAAACAACCCTTTCTTTTTCCAGTATGTTAAGCATACCTATCAATTCCATTGTAGCATAATAGGGAGGGGGGAATGTCAAGACCTTTTATGCGCAAAAACGTCAAATTTTTTTAGCGTTTATCGCTTTTATTCTCATTTGAAATCTTTTTCGACAATACTTTAATGATGTCTTCATCATTAAAATAGGATAACCAATTACCGCTAACCGTTCTATTGCAGCAACCTCCGATGTTGTTTCTTATTTCGGATAGCCAAGATGTGACCTTTTCATCGGTCATTCGATACTGTTCTGCCGAAGAATTAACGGTCGCTTTAATTCTGCCGATTTTGGTATTTATGTCGGATAACTGCCGCTTAACGTCATCAAGTCGGTTATTTATGTCATACCTCTTCTTTATTTTCCCGTCTATTCCATTCTTGGTTATCGCAAAGGAATTACTTGCAGAACAAACATATAATTTCGCGGAATTCAATTTCCCCGATGCTCCTATCACACCCGAAACGTTTATCGCCGTTCTGCTCATCGGTTATCACCTCCTGCCTAAAAAGCGCTTGATCATCTTCTTGCTCCGCAATTCGGACAATACGCTTGCGACGAATCAAACTGTGTTGCACATTGCTTGCAAAATACAACATTGCCGACCTGCTGATAAGGCTCTTGATAGTTTTGCCCATAGTACCGGTTGCTCATCTGCTGCATTTGATTATAAGGATCAAACGGTTCGGAGCCGCCTTTTTTCATCAGTTTTATCAGCAGAAACACCGCCACACCAAGCAGCAATATGACTATTGCAAGCATCACATAAATCGCTATAAATTCGGGATACATCGCTTTCATCTCCTATTAAATAATGTAAAAAATAAAATCTTCGTTTGCAAGTCTGATATTTGCTCCACCGCTCACTTCAAAATCGGTATTCGGCAGAAGTATTTTGCCGTTGATATAAGTCTTGTTGGTGGAATTCAAATCGTTAATATACCATCTGCCGTTCAACTGTTTAAGCACAATATGGCATCTGCTGATTGCAGGATTATCATTAACACAATAATCGCAACTATTGGGATCTTTCCCTATTTTAAAGAAATCCGATGTGATATTTATCCTCTCACTGGTTTTACTTCTCAGAAGGCAAGCTGATTGCTGCTGCAAAATAGGTTGAGATGCTACCGCCTGTGACACATCCGTTATATAACTGCTTGAGACCGTTTCCGAATACCGAGTTTGTGAATTAGGCACGGCACTCTTCTCCGCTCGTTCCTTTTCGGAGTGACACACGGCATTTTTTGTGGGGTCATAAATTCCGCTGAGGGCTCCGATATTCGGGTAATTTAACTTTACTCCGCACGAAGGACAGAAATTGACGTTTGATTGTATCACATTCCCGCACCGAGCACATCTTATTATGTCTGACGTTTCTTTTTCCGAATTAAGTCGTTTGACATATTCTTCCAATTCAAACACCGAAAAGTTTATACCGCTATTGAGAATTTTTATGTAATCTCGCACATAATCGGTATTTTCACCTTGAATAAAAGAGCACGACTGAATAATACTGAGTAAAAATTCCTTAAGGCTCGTGCCGCTTTCGTAAAAAGTAATGGGAACATACACAAAACTTACCCGTTGATTTGCCGGATTAACCATCGCCGCATCAATATTAAGCAGTATGAACTGATAATTGTAATAAGCATTTTGTAAGGCTTTAAGATTACTTAAAATACTTCCGAACAATTTTGCGAAAGATGCTTTGCCAAGCGGATTAACAAGATACTCTCTCAGTGAAATAAAGCCTGAAATATTGTAATTGAGTTTAAACGAACTTCCCTTTTTCACAAGTTCGGCTCGCAAAAGCCCCGGAACCTGACCTGTGTTTATCGCATAAAACTCACGTTCGCTTATCTGTTGACCTTTTTGCCCTTGAACGGTAAGTAATCTTTGACCGGCAACACGCTCGATTTTAAACATTCCCATATCTACCTTTTCGCCGCCCTTAACGTGTTATCTGCCTCGTTACACTTTTGCTCGGCCTTCTCGATCATATCATCGATTTCGGCAAGCACGTCGGCGATACGCAGTTTTTCGAAGAAGGTATTAGATAATTCCGTTGTCAGATTTTTTTCAAGATACAATTGCTCCGCCAAGCTCAATATCTTCATTTCTTTTTTTGCGACAGGCGGTTTATAGATCGGTACGAAAGAATTGCACCATCCTTGATGGTAAGCAAACTTGATCACGGAATCAATTACAATCATAATGCTTCGCACATAAGAACCCGACAATTCGGATTTTTTGCAAACACTACCGCTTTTCAGCTTATCATCCACGTATTCGCTGAAAGTAAGCGTATTTAAATCATTCAGCTTTAGGTTTCCCAACTCTGGAAGAATATGTTTTTTTATAAGATATTCGTATTTATGCTCGGTGGATTTCTTCATTGAATGCCGCTTTGTCAAAAGCCATTGCTCCACTGCAAATGAAAAAAGCATTTTGTTTTGTGAATTGCTGTTTTTGATTAATGTGTTATTTTCGGCGTCCTTGAGCTTTTGTTTTGCTTCGCCATACGTCTTTCCGTAAACTGAGCTGTAAAGCGTTCGGCCGTTTTCGTCATTACCGATCTTATATCTTCCTTCCCATCTGCCATCCTTTCTCTTATGTATTCGTTCACCGTGTCTTGCCATATTGTATACTCCTTTCTGGCACTAAGCCGTACTGTAATTTTACTTCATTACGCTTCTATACGATGTATTTGACCATTTTAAATTTTATTTTTTACAATTCGAGTCTCGTTTTTGACAAAATTCGTTGTTTTTTCATCTATAATTGTATTATAATTCAGTAATAAAATTGACAAAAACAGTGCTTTATGGTATACTTTAGTGGTTAAAATAGGTTTTTTGCAGAGTTAAGAAGTGTTTGTTCTACGCAGAATAAATAAAATTTTTAAGTTTTCTTATAGGGCTGTCCAAACACAAATCGGACAAAATCCAGCACAATCCAACCAAAATCAATAGCAACCATACAATGCTTTTTATTTCGGAGTTTTCGACAACAGTTACTATATCTTCATTATGCCAAACTATTCCGTATTCATAGCAAAGAATCGCAATGTACGAAATTGCAAAAGAAAGTGCCGAAATGCATTTTATAACAGTACCTATTAACCAAAGCCAAAAGCGTTTAGTCTTTACGGTCAAAGCGACCAACGGCGGAAAAAGTATACCGGAGATTCCGATAAAACATATAGTCTCGGCTTCGAACGTGTCATAACCGCTTACCACACACGGTGTCGGAAATAAATGTATTTCATATAAATTTCCACCGTTCAGCATTACAGCCAAAGCATGTCCGCTTTCATGCAAAAGCGGATATATTATAACCGCGGTCACTAGTGCTATTGATGCTATTTCGAATAGTTTTAAAACATCCTTCAATTCTGTTCACCGGTTATATTTTGCCCTCTTTTATTGTTTTAATATCTTAATATAATTCGAAACCAACCGTATTTTGAACTTCAAATAATTCATATCGACGAAAAATAAAGATTAAAAGGTGTAACCTCATCAAGTGGGGTTACACCTTTTTTAGATTCAGCTCTTCTCTATTGCAGATTTTGCATTTTCGGCAAGATACGGGGAATTTTTCGGTTCAAAAACCAAACTTCGTTACGGCGCCTCATCATAGATCAAATCCCAAGTTTTTTATAAAACAAAAGACGCGGTAAGCTTTTAAGGGCTTATCACGTCTTTGTAAACTTTTGTTTGAAATTTAAGATTATAATTACGGTCTTAAGCGGTCACGGTCTCTCGGGAAGGCGGTTGCCTGCTTGATGTTATCAAGTCCGAGAATGTTCTGAACGATACGCTCGAGTCCGAGACCCATTCCGCCGTGGGGCGGCATACCGTACTTATGCATTGTGAGGTAATCCTCGAAATCATTGATATCCATACCGCGCTTCTTCATCTTTTCGACCTGCTCGGCATAGTCGTGGATACGCTGACCGCCGGTGGTGACCTCAAGTCCGTTAAGAAGCATATCGAAGCTCAGAGTGAACTTCGGATCGGCCGGATCCTCCATAGCATAGAACGGGCGCTTTACGGTCGGATAATGTGTTACGAAAACGATCGGGCAGTTGTACTCCTTCAAGAAATACTCGCCGAGCCACTTTTCCTCTTCGGGAGCGAAATCCGGCTCTAAAAGTGCACGCTTGCCCTGCTCGCCGGGATGATTATCGGCAAACAGCTGCTTGGCATCCATAAACTTTATCTTGGGGAATTCCTTAAGCTCGGGCAATCTTGCATCGCGACCGAGATACATTTCAAGCTCGGGAGCATACTGCTCGTTGAGAACCTTGAACATATATCGGAACATTCTTGCCTCAAGCTCCATAAGGTCTTCAAAGGAGTTGATGAAGCCCATTTCGAGGTCAAGTCCCTGGAACTCGTTGATATGACGGTTGGTGCTGTACTTTTCGGCACGGAAAACGGGGCCTACGGTATAGACCTTTTGGAAAACGCCGACCATTATCTGCTTATACATCTGCGGACTCTGGTTAAGATATGCCTTTTTGCCGAAATAATCGACCTCGAACATATCTGCGCCACCCTCGGCACCCGATTCGACCATTTTCGGAGGCACGAACTCGGTAAAGCCCTCTTCTCTAAGGAAAGAACGGAAAGCGTACTGCACGCCGTCGGCTATCTTGAGAATGGCACGGATCTTGGGGTTGCGAAGCGAAATAATTCTGTTATCGAGCAAGGTATTGAGGTTGAGCTTATCCATTTTGCGGTCGTTTCCGATCTCAACGGGCGGAAGCTCGGCCTTGCCGGAAATTCTCGTCATATTGTCGATACGGATATCGAAGCCCAGGCGGCTACGCTCCTCGGCAATGAGAGTACCGTCAATAACAACGCACTCTTCGACCGAGAAATCCTTAATGTCAACGGCCGATTTACCCTCTTCCCAAACGCACTGGAAGCACATACGTGCGGTGCGGACGATAACAAAGGCGAAGCCGCTCATTTCCTTGATTCTGTGAAGGGTACCCTTAACGGTGACCTTGTCGCCGTCCTTGATCGTACCGTTTTTGAAGCCGTCGATAATATATGCTATCTCGGTGGTATCGATCTTCTTTTCGGTGTTCAAAAATTCCATACTTTACACTCCTTTTATTACAGCTTTGCCAATTCTTCGGCAACAACTTTGTTTACGGTATCGGGCTTTGCTTTACCTCTTAAGGCCTTCATTACCTGTCCGACGAAGAAGCCCACGACCTTGGTCTGACCGTTCTTATACTGCTCGACCGTATTGGGGTTGGCGGCGAAAACGGCGGCTACGGCCTCACTGATAGCCTCGGTATCGTCGACCTGCTCAAGGTTGTTCTCCTTAATATAAGCTTCAAGATCAAAGCTGTCATCGGCAAAGAACATAGCCTCGAAAACGGTCTTACCGGTCTGCTTGTTGATGCGGTCGGCAAGAACGATTTTTACAAACTGTGCGAACTTTTCGGCCGAAAGCTTTATATCCTCCGGCTGAACGCCCTTTTCATTCATAAAGTACATTATCTGGCTCATTATCCAGTATCTTACTTCCTTGGCATCATCGCAAAGAGCAACGGTGTCCTCAAAAAGGCGTGCAAGATACTTAGATCCTGCGATTATCTCGGCATCGGCCTTGGCAATGCCGAAATCGGCGACATAGCGCTCGACCTTGGCCTCGGCAAATTCGGGCATAGCGGCGATATATTCACTGACGGTTTCGTCGGCGATACTTATCGGCGGAATGTCCGGCTCGGGGAAGTAACGGTAATCCTGTGCGTTTTCCTTGCTTCTCATAGCAAAGGTCTTACCCTTGTTATCGTCCCAGCGGCGGGTCTCCTGAACGATTTTTTCGCCCTTCTCGATAGCCTCGATCTGACGTGCCGATTCGTATGCTATGGCACGCTCTATCGCCTTAAAGGAGTTGATGTTCTTCATCTCGGTACGTGTGCCGAACTCCTCTGCGCCCTTGGGTCTTACCGAAAGGTTTACGTCGGCACGCATCGAGCCCTCCTGCATCTTACAGTCGGAAATTCCGAGATATTCGAAGGTCGATTTAAGCTTCGAAAGATAGGCTATTACCTCGTCGGCATTTCTGAAATCCGGTTCGGAAACTATTTCGATAAGCGGAACGCCGCAACGGTTGTAGTCGGGGAATGTCGCTTCACCGAAAGCCGAGTGAACAAGCTTACCTGCATCCTCTTCCATATGGATCTCGTGAATGCGGACGGTCTTCTGTGCGCCTGTGCGTGTCACAAGGTCGACATGACCGTTCTGCGCAAACGGCAGATAAAGCTGCGATATCTGATAAGCCTTGGGAAGGTCGGGGTAAAAATAGTTTTTACGGTCGAACTTATTGTATCTCGTAATGTCGCAGTTTAAGGCAAGACCGGCCTTAACGGCATATTCGAGGACTTTTTTGTTGAGCACGGGCAACGTTCCCGGCATACCGGTACAAACCGGACAGCAGTGAGTGTTGGGCGCACCGCCGAACTCGGTCGTGCAGGAGCAGAATATCTTGGTTTCGGTCGCAAGCTCAACATGGACCTCGAGACCCATTACTATTTCCCATTCCATCTCACTTCACCTCCGTTTTCTTGTGGAAATCGGTAACGCTTTGATAAGCGAAACCGGCATTGAGCACCTTTTGCTCACCGAGTGCGGGGCCTATCAGCTGAGCACCGATCGGCATACCCGACTTGTCGAAGCCGCAGGGTACCGAAAGTCCGGGAAGACCGGCAATGTTGACCGAAACGGTAAAGATATCGGACAGATACATCTTCATCGGGTCGGCAAGGCTCTTTCCGAGCTCGGGTGCGGTCGATGGAGCGACCGGGCAAAGGATAAGGTCATAGTTTGCGAAAATCTCGTCAAACTTCTGCTTTATGACCGCCTTGACCTTCAAGGCCTTGCGGTAATATGCATCGTAGTAGCCGCTCGAAAGCACGAAGGTACCGAGCAAAATTCTCTTTTTGACTTCGTCGCCGAAGCCTTCGCTTCTTGTGGCATTGTAAAGGTCGACAAGTCCGTCGTAGTCCTTTGCTCTGAAGCCGTATTTCACACCGTCAAAGCGCGAAAGGTTCGAGCTTGCCTCGGCGGCGGCGATTATATAGTAAGCCGGAATAACGTAATCGAGGAACGGTAAGCTTATCTCTTCGACGACGGCACCCTTGGCTTTGAGTGTCTCGGCAACGGCCTTAACGCTTGCGGCGACCTCGGGGTCAAGACCCTCGGTCTCGAAGCACTCCTTCGGCAGACCGATCTTCATACCCGAAATGTCGTCGGACAGGTTTGCGAGATAATCGGCGGTAGGCAGTGAAAGACTCGTTCCGTCCTTTTCGTCGTATCCCGAAATAATGTCCATAGCGGCGGCACAGTCGGCAACGTCCTTTGCGACGGGACCTATCTGATCGAGCGACGAAGCATAAGCGATAAGTCCGAAACGCGATACGGTTCCGTAGGTCGGCTTAAAGCCGGTAACACCGCAGTAGGATGCCGGCTGACGAATACTTCCGCCGGTATCGGAGCCAAGTGCTATTGCGGCACTTTTTGCGGCAACGGCAGCGGCCGCACCGCCCGAAGAACCGCCCGGCACTTTAGAAGTATCCCACGGGTTCTTGCAAGCACCGTAGTACGACGTCTCCGACGTGCTTCCCATTGCGAATTCGTCCATATTGAGCTTGCCGAGCACGATTGCACCGGCGTTTTCGAGACGTTCGACTACCGTTGCATTGTAAACGGGAGCGAAATCGCCGAGTATTTTCGAAGCACAGGTGGTCTTAAGACCCTTCGTGCAGATGTTGTCCTTTACGGCAAACGGCACACCGGCCAAAGGACCGGTCAAAACGCCCAATTCGATTTTTTCCTGAACCTCGGCGGCCTTTTTCAAAGCCTCCTCGCCGTTTACGGTGATATAGGCGTTTATCTCCTTATCGGTGCCTTCGATCTGTTCGATAACGGCACGAACGGCATCGACGGCAGTGATCTGTCCTGCCTTGATAGCCGCACCTATTTCGAGGGCGGTCATATTAAGTATATCCATCATTCCGTCCTCCTTATTCTACGGTTTTGGGCACAACAAAGGTCTCTTCGGTGTGCTCGGGAGCATTTTTGAGTATTTCTTCACGGTCATATGACTCCTTGACCGTGTCCTCACGCATTACGTTGGTAATGCCGAAAACGTGTGACAAAGGCTCAACGCCGTCGGTCGGAAGCTTGTTGAGCACTTCCATATAATCGACGATCGCACCGAGCTCTTTTTGCATTTTTTCGGTCGATGCATCGTCGAGCTTTATACGTGAAAGCTCTGCAACGTATTCGACCAGTTCTTTTGTGATCTGCATATATTCCCTCCGATTTTAGATTTTGAAAATAAAAAAAGCCATCCCGTCCTTAAAAAAGGGACGAAAGATGACTTCCGCGGTACCACCCGAATTAGTCTTAAAAAGACTCGCTTTAAAGAAATTAACGCTTATCTCACGTGCGGTTCTAATGGGCAAACGCCGTTCTTCCGCCGACTCCCGAGCTGTTACTCGCCTGCTTTGCACATCGGACTCGCACCGGCCGCCGACTCTCTTGGAGCTTTAACAGACAAATTTCTCGGTCAAACATCTTTTATCACGGATATTATACCCTTATTTTTACCGTTTGTCAAGGATTTATGAAAAAATATCGCCGCAGGGGGTGCTTTACCGCTCCTCGGCAGGCGTATTTCTCTCACGTGTCAACGCCTTCGGCAGTATTACCGAAGCAGCTGCAAAAAGGATAATGCTTATCCACTGCGATGTCGAAAGTCCCAAAAAGAAGCCTCTTATCGCATCTCCGCGCAAAAATTCGGTCAGGAATCTGACAGGCGCATAGAGAAATATATAAAAGTATATAAGTTTTCCTTTAAACGATTCTTTGCGAAAGAGCTTCAAAAGCACTGCGAATATCAGCAAATTGCACATTGCCTCGAGCAACGAAACCGGAAAGCGCCGTACACCGTTTATTTCCGGAACGATCGTGTTGCCGAAGGTGATAAACCCGAAGCGGCACTCTGTTCCGTAGCAGCAGCCGCCCATAAAGCAGCCGATCCTTCCGAAAAAATGAAACAACGGAACGCAAGCCGCCCAGATATCGAAGGCAGTTTCTCTTTTAACCGATTTCGAAAAAGCGGTATAAATGTAAAGTGCCGAAGAGCCGCCGATAAATCCGCCGTAAAATACCGAGCCGCCGAAGCACCTCGAAACGGCCGATATTATATCGGAGAAAGCAACATTTTGCCTGCCCGAAATTTCGGAAATAAAATCGCCCAAATTAGTAAGGCCGTAAAGAATATGTCCGCCGACGGTAAGCCCGACAGCCGATGTGAGCATAAGCAGTATTATGTCCTCAAATGCCGTTTTGCTTCTCTTACCCATTTTCGTAGCGACCGCACCGCAAACAAGAAAGCCCAAAACAGCACACAAAGCATATGTCCCGACCGCTCTGCCCGCTATTAAAACAACAGGATACATAAAAGCCCTCCAAAATAAAAAGAAAAGCCGACCCGATAGATGGGTCGGCCTTCGAATCGCATTATAAGCCGAGTGAGCCTAAGGATGCGGCGCTGCTTGCTGCACAAGCGACACAAACAGTGCAAGATAAGAAGCCGATTCCTGCGAGGCAGGTACCGATGATGGAAAGTACCAAGCCGGCAGTTCCGAGACCGGTAGGAGCACCGGCGGCAACGGCAGCCTTCTTACCCTTTGCGGCACAGATGATGCCGACGACACCGGCAACGAGTGCTGCAATGTTGACAAGGTAGAACCAAGCCAAGATAGTTGCAACGATTCCGAGTACGAGACCGGCAATGCTGAGACCTTTTCCGCTGTTCTGCATAATGTATATCCCCCCGTTAATATTTATCCCAAATGAGCTGATACATACAGCCGCAAATCACCGTAAATCACATTGTTTATACTGTTGTCAAGAGGTATTTTTAATATGAGATTGAAGCAGTTAAGAAAAAAGCATAATATCACCCAGCTTAAGCTTGCCATAGATTTGAATATGAATCAGAACACCATATCACGCTATGAGACGGGCGAACGTGAGGCAGGCTATAACGAGCTTATAGCGCTTGCCGATTATTTTAATGTCTCAATCGATTATCTTTTGGAGCGCACCGACGATCCATCCTTCAACCGCATCACACGACCCGTTTCGAAATAACGGGTCTTTTTCGGCATTATGCAAGCTTGCTGCCGCTTTTAGCCCTCGCGCGAATAAATATATGATGTAAGTACTTTTCAATCGTCTCGCAATGCTCCACACGGCAACGGCCGGCCGAAAGGAATTGGATTTCAAAGCTCCCGTCACCGAGCTGATAAGCGGAAAATACTGCTCCGACGGTATTTTCACCGCAGAAACCTCAATGGGACAAACGTTTCTGTTTGTTACCGACAAACAGCTTTAACCTATTAAACGTCTTTCCGTTCTTGCGGAAGGACGTTTTGCTTTCTCAGCTTTGCGGCCTTATTACAATTGTTACAATTCTCGTTACAAACCTGTAATTATTATTGACGATCACGTGACCGTGTGTTACAATTATATTAAGCAAAGGAGGCGATGCCGTGGCAACAGTATTACCGGGGACCGTTATAGAGGTTTCGAAAATCGAAAAGGGCGTGTCCCGAACGTTTGCAAGCGGCCTGTTTGCCGCAGGCGGAATAACGCTTTCGCAGGTTTCAAGCCTTACGGGGCTTGAGCCGTACCTCATTCAAAATTGGGTAAAGCGCGGCTTTGTTCCCCCACCGCAAAACCGTATGTATTCGCAGAACAGCTTCGCACGCATATGTATAATAAATATGCTGAGAGAGTCGTTAAGGCTTGAAAAGATCATCGAGCTTTTGTCGTTTATCAACGGTATTCCCTATGACGAAAGCGATGACCTTATCAGTGAAGCCGAGCTGTATCATATTTATACCGATATGCTGGCAATGACGGATATTTCGCAGCTCGGTGAGCATACGGTGGAAAAGGCTGCCAAAGAGGCGGCGGCCGGGCACGGCCTTTTGCCGACCGAAACGGAAAGGCGGCTGAAAAAGGTATTGACCGTCTTTGCCTATGCCCACATAGCCTCGCTCGCAAAGCACAAGGCGGAGCTTTTGATTATCGGTCTTGAATAATTTTTCGGAGGGATATATATGCTTGATTGGTGGAACTCACTTGACACCTTTTCGCAGGTATTGGCCTGCATAGCCGTTCCTGCGACACTTATACTTTTAATACAAACGGTGCTTATGCTGTTCGGCATCGGAGACAACGGTGCCGACGGCGATTCCGATGTTGATCTCGATATCGGTGCCGATTCCGACATTCCCGACGGTATCTTCGGCGACAGCGACCTTGACGGAGATCTTGACCCCTCGGGGCTTGACGGACTTCGTATTTTCTCGGTCAGAGGTATAGTTGCCTTCTTCGTGATATTCGGCTGGAGCGGAATAGCTCTCGAATCCGCGGGAGTGCATAAAGCACTGTCGCTCGTCATAGCTCTGCTCTGCGGCTTTGCCGTTATGGTGGCCATCGCCTTTGCCTTCAAGGCAATAATGCGGCTCGAATCCTCGGGCAATATCGACAACCGCAACGCCTTGGGTGCTTCGGGCACGGTTTATCTGAAAATACCGCCAAAGCGTGAGGGTCAGGGAAAGGTCAACGTTATGATACAGGGCTCCTATTGCGAATGCGAAGCCGTGACCGACGACGGTGAGGCGATCCCCACGGGAAGCGAAATCACCGTAATAGCCTTAAGTGGTCAAAACACCTTGGTCGTAAAGCGCAAATAACTGTTCGAATTATACGACCTCGGCCGTATGATATATTATTAAACGGAGGTAAAGCTTATGAACTCATCAACTCTCTTACTCATTTGTGCAGTCGTGCTTGTTGCATTTTCACTCATCGTGTGGATATGCTCAAGGTACAAGAAGTGCCCGTCCGACAAAATAATGGTCAAGTACGGTAAGGTCGGCCACAACAAAGACGGCACCGAGCGCAGTGCCAAGTGTATCCACGGCGGCGCGACCTTTGTTATCCCGGTATTTCAGTCATATGAATTTCTCGACCTTACTCCGATTTCGATACAGGTCGATTTGAAGAGTGCTTTGTCGAGACAGAACATCCGTATCGACGTCCCGTCAAGATTCACGGTCGGTATATCGACCGAGCCCGGCATTATGCAAAATGCCGCCGAGCGCCTTTTGGGACTTCAGCTTTCCGAAATACAGGAGCTTGCCCGTGATATAATCTTCGGTCAGATGCGACTCATAATCGCCACTATGGATATTGAGGAGCTTAACACCGACCGTGACAAGTTCCTTGCCGCCGTTTCGAGCAACGTCGAGACCGAGCTTAAAAAGATCGGATTAAGACTTATAAACGTTAACGTCACCGACATCAGCGACGAATCAGGATACATAGCGGCTCTCGGTAAGGAAGCCGCCGCCAAGGCCATAAACGATGCAAAGAAAAGCGTTGCCGAGCAGGACCGTGACGGTTCTATCGGTGAGGCCAACGCGAGAATGGACGAGCGTATCAAGGTTTCCGAGGCCGACTCTATCGCCATTCAGGGCGAAAACGATGCCAAGATGAAGATAGCTATGTCCGAGGCCGCTTTGAAGGAAAAGCAGGCCGAAGCGTTGAGAATCTCGACCGCCGCCGAAAAAATTCAGGCGGCACGCGCACTCGAAGAATCCTATTCGGCAGAGCAGCAGGCCGAAGAAGCAAGACGTGCCAAGGAAAAGGCCACACTCGAGGCCGACGTTATCGTCAAGACCGAAGCCGAAAAGCGTCGTATGGAGCTTGAAGCCGAGGCCGAGGCCGAGCAGATTCGACGCAAGGCAAAGGGTGAAGCCGATGCCATATACGCCAAAATGGAGGCACAGGCACGCGGTGCAGAGGAGATCCTCCGCAAGCAGGCCGCCGGCTTCGCAGAAATTGTCAAATCCGCCGGCGGAGATGCCGATGCCGCGCTCAAGCTTCTTATAGCCGACAAGTTAGAAGAACTTATGCGCGTACAGGTCGATGCCATCAAAAATATCAAGATCGATAAGGTCACGGTTTGGGACAACGGTCAAGGAAATGACGGCAAAAATGCCACCGCCGGTTTCCTTTCGGGTATGATGAAATCGGTTCCTCCCTTGCAAGAGGTATTCCAAATGGCCGGAATGGAGCTTCCCGAGCTGCTCGGCAAAAAGAGCGAGGTTTCCTCTTCCGATGTTGCTGCACAAACCTACAATCACACTGTTTCAGAGGAGGAATAACCAATGACACACGCCGAAAATTGGAAGCTGGGCCTTTCTTCATGCTGTATGTCCGATAAAAGCATTGAAGAAACACTCTCGGCTTATGACGAAAACGGAATAGAATACATCGAGCTCAGCTACGGTTATATCGACGAGTATTCGAGCATCGATTGGAATGCTTCAAAGCATTCACTGGCACAGCATCGGTCGGTAAAGCCTTGGTCGTTTCATCTGCCGTTCGGCCCGTTTTCGAAGCTCAATCTTGCCACGTTTGACAAAGCTCTCTTAAACAGCACCTTGGAGCTTTACAAATCCGCGATCGATCACATTTCGGAGCTTGGAATAAAGCTTGCCGTCGTCCATCCGAGCGGCGAGCCCAACTCCGACGGTGACAGAGCGGCTCTGCTTGACATTTCGGCAGAATCGTTGGCAGTCTTAGCCGAGTATGCCGAGCCGCGCGGCGTGACCGTTGCGGTAGAAAATATTCCGAGAACCTGCCTCGGCAATAAATCGGCCGAAATAAAAAGCCTGATATCAAGACACCGCTCGCTTAAAGTATGCTTTGACACAAACCACCTGCTCGATCAGCGCAATGCCGACTTTGTTCGTGACATAGGTGAAAAAATAATCACTCTGCACGTATCGGACTATGATTTTTTAAACGAACGTCATTGGCTTCCTTACGAAGGAAAGCAAAATTGGGTCGAGCTTGTGACGGCATTGGAAGAAGCAAACTACAACGGCGTTTGGATGTACGAAATAGGCTTTCATACTCCGAAAACGATTGACCGCGGTCGTGATCTGACCTTTGACGATTTCAGACAAAACCGCAATGCGTGTGTAAAAAAGGCCCCGTTCAGGGCTTTCGGCACACCGAATTATGACGGTTGTATGTCTTGGACATTCTACACAGAGCCGCATATAGACTGATATATGTTCAAATAAAAGAAAACTGTTATAAAAAAGATATTGGCAATGTTACTGTCGCTTGTCTCGGTTCTCACAGTCGGCTGTGCGGGAAGCGAAACGGGTGAAAAAACCAAGCCTGCCGAATCGGTCTATTCAAGTACCTCTGCCGATTATGAAAAGATCGAATGCCGCAAAACTCCGTATGATTGGAAGTATGTCGGCATAACACACGGCGACGGCCGCACCGTTTCTTTATACGTTCAGCGTGAGTAGAGCTTTAAAAAGGAAAACGGTCAAAGCTACAAAATAATGCGTGACGGCAATTCCATCGGCACACTTTCGAGCGAACCCGTAACCGCCTCGGGCAAGGCTTACGAACGCCGTCATTCCGTGAACAACGGTCTCACCTCTTCCAGTGAGATACAGGCGGTTAGCGGCCGTGAAAACGCCTTTCGACGTGTCTTTTCGATGACATACCAAGCCGACACCGTTTTAAAGCGTGTTACGGTCGTGACGGATTATTCCGAGCTTTCGACCGGTGCCGCTCAAAAGTTGCGTGAGGGAAGCTCGCTTTTAAGCGACCAAGCATCTCAGCGCAGAAGCTTTGAGCTCAAAAACCGTTCGACCTCGGTTGCCGTTTGGGGCAACAGCTTTGTCGGAACCTCTCAGGTCGGCGAATTCTTAAATCAGATGTTCGAAGCCTCGGGTTCAAGGTATAAGGCCTTCCCCGTATCACGCGGTTACGCACAGGTCAGCACCTATACCTCCGACGAATACTATATGCAGCTCATCGAAAGCGGTGAGTACTGCGCCGTTTTCCAATGCGGACTTTACTCCTCCTCCGAAGCAGAGCATTTAGGTCGGCTCAAGGAAGCCTGTGAGAAATCGTGCACTCTGCTTGTCATCTTCCCCGCTCACAACGAATCGGCCACGGCAATAAACGACGCTTTGAGCCGTTATCCCACTCTTTCGTATCTCGGTTGGAAGTCGGAAATAGAGACCCTTATCGGCAACGGCGTTCCTTATGGAGCTATGTGTATTGACGACGAGCACAAGCATTCCACACCGCTTGCAGGCTATGTCGGCGCACATATGATTTTCAGAGCGCTCACGGGAAAGGTTCCGCCTGAAACAGAGGGTGTTATCGGATATGATTTCCAAGCCGTAAGCTCACTTTTGGGCGATTACGTCAATTCGCTTGAGGGTGCCGTGTCTGTCCGGAATTTCAGCGAAGAAATAAATTTTTAATATCTCATTTTGAGCAAAAAGCCCGAAGATGTTCGTAATTTTCGAATTTTCTTCGGGTTTCTCATTTTATTATTGATTTTGGAGCGGAAAAGGTATATAATTGTTGAAATACTTTGGAGGAAAAATATGAGTTGTAAAATATATTTTATAAGACACGGCCAAAGTGCCGGGAATCTCAGCGGAACATATTTGGGACATACCGACCTTGATTTGACCCCGCTCGGCTACAGCCAAGCCGAGCAGACCGCGCGTTATCTTGCCGACAAAAAAATCGACAGTGTGTATTCAAGTGACCTGCAGCGTGCATATCACACCTGTGAGGCTTTTTTAAAGCTCAGCGGACTCACCGCCGAGACCGACCGTCGGCTTCGTGAGATATACTCCGGTGATTGGGAAAACAAGACCTTCTCCTTCCTCAAGGAAAGCTATCCCGGCACCTATGGCATATGGCTTAACGATATAGGTTCTTCGCATCCGGATAACGGCGAATCGGTCGAAGAACTGCTCGAAAGGGTTTGCTCGGCAATTAACTCAATTGCCGCCGAAAACGACGGCAAAACCGTTGCGGTCTTCACCCATGCCACGGTCATACGAAGCTTTTTCAATTATGCTTACGGTCGGTCGCTTAAAGAACTGAAGAAGCTTCCGTGGGCTTCGAATGCTTCGGTTTCCTCAGTCGAATACTCGAGCGGCGTTTATACCGTTTGCGAATACGGAACTGACGGCTTTTTGGGCAATATTGCTTCACAGCTTCCTGCCAATGTATGAACGGAGGTGACTTGAAATGAGTATTTTTGACATTCTTGTTTTGGGAATAGGTCTTTCGATGGATGCCTTCGCGGTTTCGATATGCAAGGGTCTTTCAATGAAAAAGATCAATCTTAAAAGCTGCTCTGTTGTCGGTCTTTGGTTCGGTATTTTTCAGGCGATAATGCCATTTGCCGGCTTCACTCTGATATCATTCTTCAGCGGCTACATAGAAAAGGTCGACCATTGGATATCCTTCGTGCTTTTGGCGGCGATCGGTGCCAATATGATAAAGGAGGCCTTGACCGACGATCCCGATGAGGACAATAATACCGACGGTTCACTCGGCTTCAAAATTATGCTCATGATGGCGATAGCCACAAGCATAGATGCCTTTGCCGCAGGTGCCGCTCTTGTCGGAAGGCTTGACTTTGTCGGTATGCTGTGGGCGGTGGCCGTGATCGGTCTCACGACCTTTACTCTGTCTGCCGTCGGAGTCAAATGCGGAAGTATTTTCGGTGCGAAATACAAATCCAAGGCCGAGCTTGCAGGCGGCATCATTCTTATTCTTTTGGGACTTAAATTCCTGCTTGAGGGACTCGGACTTTTGCCTTAACATCAAAAAACAACGGTAAAGCGATAGCCGAGGTGCGATAACGAAGTATTTATGTAAGGTGGCGGTACAGCGAGAG
>CAZWLH010000005.1:0-49720 GCA_964634675.1 uncultured Eubacteriales bacterium | reverse complement strand
ATACTATAATATATTGTATATTTCAAGTGACATTTTTGGAACAGGAGGTGACGGCTTGGAAGAAAAAAGGAAGATAAGACACGCAACAACGGTGGCAATTGCTTTGACCGTTGCGATAGTATATTTCTTCTCTGTCTCGGCCTGCATTATGCTTTTTGAGGACAACGGCAAAAACAGCTCTTTGACGGTCGACAAGGTCTTCGGCTCGGGTTCTTCCGCGGTCGAAAAGCCTTCTTCGGGCGGCGGTCAGGCATCGTTTGACTCATCATACGGCTATTTTGAAAACAACGGTCTCACAAGCTCGGACAACACTTCGCTCGACCCGTCGGTTCCCTCCTCCGATATCGGTTTCACTTCGAGCGATACATATGTTTCCGACACTTCATCGACCGAAAGCGGCTTCGGCACAATCACTTCGTCTGACGGCAGTGCATCCGCCGACACTCCCACGGTTTCCGTAAGCGGCTTTACCTCTGCGGTTTGGCTCTCCTACGGCACCGATCTCAACTTTAAAAGCAACAGCTCGTTTTCGGCCTTTAAAAGACGTATAGATTCTATGTTCGACAACGTAAAGGACTTGGGGTGCGATGCGGTAATATGCCAGGTTCGCCCTTTTGCCGATGCCTATTATTATTCAGATTATTTTCCGATGAGCGCATATCTTTCGGGTACGCAGGGCAAGGATGTCGGCTATGACCCGATGGAATATATGATAAGTGCCGCCCACAGCCGCGGCTTGCAGTTTCACGCATGGCTTAATCCTTACCGCATATCTTCAAGCTCGACCGATGTTAACACACTTTCCGAAAAAAGTCCCGCAAGGAAGTGGCTGACCGACAGTGACACCTCGAACGACCGTTATGTTTTAAAATACGGCAACGGACTTTATTTTAATCCGAGTATGCCCGAGGTGCAACGTCTGATAATAGACGGCGTGCGTGAAATAGTGCAGAGGTATGACGTTGACGGCATTCACTTTGACGACTATTTTTATCCGTTTTCAGGCGCTCCCGACGACGATTTCGACAAGGCCGAGTATTTAAGCTCCGCAAGCACGCTTTCACTCGACGATTGGCGCAGAGCCAACGTCAATACCCTTATATCGGGTGTATACCGTGCGGTCAAGAATATCAACTCCGAGGTGGTTTTCGGGATAAGTCCTGCATACAACATTTCAAAAAACAAGACCGACAGCAATTATAATATAAAATACGCCGATATTGCAAAATGGATAAGCACCGACGGCTATGTTGATTACATTGCACCTCAGCTTTACTTCGGATTTTTGTATCCGAAAGCCAATATCCGTTACGATTATCTGCTTGACCTTTGGCTCTCGATGCCGAGAAGTGAAAATGTCAAAATCTATATCGGACTTGCGGCTTACAAGATCGGCACAGCCGATGCCGGTACCGACGAATGGCAAACCGAAACCGATATTTTGGCAGAGCAGACCGTGCTCGCCTTCGGCAAAAAATGCGACGGTGTTTTTATATTCAATTACTCGACGTTTTTCGCCGATAATGAATTGGCTCAAAAGCAAAAAAACAATATGCAAAACGTTTTAAGTATTATCAAGGACGGTAACAAATGAAAGACAGAATAAAAGCAATAAACTATAAGCTGATAATATCGGTGCTGTTGGTTATCACGGTACTGTTGTCGGTTGTTGCGGTGGCACTGAATGAGCTTATGGGAAAGAAGCCCTCAACCGGCACCGATGCCAACGTTTCAAGCGGTCAAGCAAGCTCGGTCACCGAAATTGTCGAAAAAAGCCCGTTAAAGAGCTTTAAATCGGTTTCGGTAATACCGGGTGAGGATTTTCTCATAGACGAGCTAACCGCCGAGGCGGCCTTGGACCGTGCAAAGGCGGTCGTTGATACAGTCAAGGCCGACGGCTTTGATTCAATCGAGCTAAAGCTCAATTATAAAGGCGGTCTGCTTTTTGAGACCGACGGCTTTTCGGCACCTGTGGGCGACCTTTTGCCCGATATTTACCGTTATGCACACGATAAGAGTATCAAGCTCATCGCATCGATAGACTTAAGAGCGTTGGCTCAAAGGAATATCGCCGACAATGCCGATATCGCAAAAATCGTTGCTGTGCTTTCGAATACAAAGCTCGGTCAGAATGCCGATATGCTTGTATTTGAAAACTATTATCTCACCGAAAGCGATATTTCCAAGGACGAATATGCGGCTTCGGGCAGCAGTGTCACCTATGAACAGTATTTGAGTGAGCGGCTGAACGGTGCAATATCTCAATACTATATTGCCGCCGCCAAAGCGAAGGCAACCCTTTATACCGGAATCGGTTATGATGCCTCTGTGCTGCCCGAGAACGCCGTTTGCGACATAAAATACTGGATAGAAAACGGCTATGCCGACTTTGTGACCGTTTCTGACCCATATTCCACCGTTGCCGAAAACCCGAACTTCACATCATATCTCGAGGACATCTCGAAGCTGTTCGGTGACAACGCCGATATTTTCTGCAAAATGGCATATTATAATCTCGGCAGTGAGAATGACGGTTGGAAGCAGACCGACCAAACACTTCATCAGCTCAAGGCTTTGGACACGCTCGGTATCGACGGCTTTGTTATTGACGGTTACATTGATTTTAAGAACGATACAACCGAGTCAAAAAACGCAGTCAAAAAATATCTGCTCGATCTTTTGACAGAAGGCTATATAATGCGTGAGCTCAGTATCACCAAGCCAGAGCAAAAGACCTTTTCGACCACGTCCGACACCGTTTTGCTTTCCGGCGCATCCGATCCCGAATTTAAGCTTTTGCTCAACGGTGAGGAGCTTGAGCGCAGTGAACTCGGCTATTTTTCGACCGACCTGTCACTTAAGGACGGACTCAACACCTTTGTTCTTGAGCACAAGGGCGTTTTTGAAACCTATAAAATAACCTATAAGCGCACTATAATTCAATCGATATCTCCCACCAAAAAAACAAGCCTGCCGAGTCAGTCCACCCTTCTTGTGAGCTGTGTTGCGATATCGGGAAGCACCGTTACCGCAAAGCTCGGCTCGAGCACGGTAACGCTTAAGGAAGACCCGATACTTGACGAAAACGGTCAGGCCAAGGGCGATTACAGTAATTATTACGGCTCGATCACCCTCCCTGCTGCCTATGATAAGGACGTGACGCTCGGAAAAGTGACCTTTACCGCCAAATCGAAATACGGCACCGAAACCGAAAGCGGAGGTAACATTGTGATACTTAAAGAGGATATCCCCGACAGCAGCTCGTCCGAATCGACGTCATCATCGAGCGTTCCGTCTTCGTCATCCTCAGCTTCATCGACCGGCTCGTCTTCGGGAACAACATCCTCTGGCAGTACCTCGTCAAGCTCGGCACCCACCGGCGGCTCTGCATGGGTAATGCCGTCAAACGGAAAATATGTTGATGTCGGCACGACGTATATTGCCGAGGTAGTAAATTGGCAGGCCGAAACCCTAAGCTCGACCGATATGCAGGATTTTTCGAGACCGACCAACAACTATCTGCCGAAGGGCACCGTTGACTATTGCTCTGACCGTTTCGTCAGCACGGGCAGTGTTGATATGAAAAAGCTTCGATACGGAAACAACCTTTATGTATCCTCAAAGGGCTTGAAGTACATCGAGGTCACCAAGGGCACTCTTCCCGACCACAACGCCGTGGGTGTCGGAAGTGTCACCAATACGGGACGTCATACTCAAATTACACTCGATGTTTTGTGGAAGGCACCGTTCAGGCTCGATATAGCACCGCAAAAATACACAAGCCTCGGCAACAGTAACACGCGTGGAGATTATACTATCGAATCCGCAACCTTTGAGTATATAGATATCACCTTCTGCTATACGACCCTTGTCGAAGGCTCTGTCGTCATTCCCGAGAGTGATCCCGTTTTCTCCAAGGCCGAATGGATAAAGAACGAATCGGATTACACCTTGAGACTGCATCTTAAAAAGAAGGGCGTTTTCTACGGCTGGAGTGCCGAATACAATGAGAACGGTCAGCTCGTTTTCTCATTCCTCAATCCGGCAAGGATCGTTGCGGATCAAAGCAACAGCTACGGCTACCGACTTGACGGCTTGAATATAGTGATCGATGTCGGTCACGGCGGCTCCGATGCCGGTGCAACCGGCTCAAACAAGAACTATTCCGAAAAGGTGCTCAACCTTATTTTGGCCGAAAAGCTTAAATTTGAGCTTGAGTCGCTCGGAGCCAAGGTCTATATGACCCGAACCGACGACTCCAATCCGTCTTCCGACGAACGAATGAAGCTTTTGCGAACGGTAAAAGCCGATTTCTGTATCGCTATACACCGAAATGCGACCGACAGCTCGATTCCGAGTGCGTTCAACAGCTATCACTTCAATGCCTTCTCGGCCGATGCCGCAAAGATAATATACGACACCACCGAAAAGGCCGACCTTTATAAAAAGACCAAATGGAGCGGCACCAAATGGCATTACTTCTACACCTGCCGCCAAACCGACTGCCCCGTCGTTCTGACCGAAAACGGCTTTATGACCAACCCCGAAGAATACAGTAAAATGATCGATGACGAATTCAATAACAAGTGTGCCAAGGCCTTGGCACAGGGGATAGTTAACTATTTCGCTTCGATACAGTAACAAAGCGACGTCTGTACACTTAACAGTGCACAGACGTCTTTTATATTAAGTGGTTCATATATAAAGCTTTTCCATTTCCTTTTTAAGCCGACCGATAATACGCTTTTCAAGTCGGGAAATATATGACTGCGAAATCCCGAGGATATCCGCGACCTGCTTTTGAGTGTGCTCGGTTTCACCTCCGAGTCCGAACCGCATATTCATAATCTCACGTTCTCTGTCCGACAGCTTGAGTATTTGAAGATTAAGCAGTCGCTTTTCGTCCTCCTGCTCTACCCTGCCGCCGACCTCGTTGCCGTCACTGCCGAGTATGTCCGACAGCAAAAGCTCGTTGCCGTCCCAATCGACATTGAGCGGCTCATCTATCGATATTTCGGTCTTGAGCGCAGTCGTTTTCCGCATATACATCAAAATTTCGTTTTCGATGCACCTTGAGGCATATGTGGCAAGCTTTATATTTCGCTCGGGACAAAATGTGTTGACCGCCTTGATAAGTCCGATCGTTCCTATCGATATAAGGTCCTCAACGTTTGCTCCGACCGCATCGAACTTCCGTGCTATATAGACCACAAGCCGCAGATTATGTACAATAAGCTTTTCCCGTGCGTATTCCTTGCCGTCCCCCTGAAGCAGTCCGAGCACATACGTTTCTTCCTCGGCCGATAGCGGCTCGGGAAGTGTTTCGGGCCCGTTTATATAAAAGCTGCTGCCGATAAAGCCGAATTTGGATAATAGGTTTCTTATCAAAACTCTAAGCCTTGTTGCGATTATTTTCATAGTTTTCACACCTTCAATGCTTCGGTCGGAATTATCGCCGAATAATCATCGCCCTTTAAGCTTTCACTCAAAGCCGCAATGGGTTTATGTAAATAATAGGTTTTCTTGCCGTCGTGCACAGTTGCACGGTCGAGTCTCACACCGAATAAAAGCTTGCTTCCCGAGACCGTGTTTACCGGAAGTGCCTTAACCCGTCTGCCAAGCTCGGATATATTTCCGATGTCTCCCGAAATCAGATACCGTGTTCTTTCCTCGCCCAGCAGTGCCTCTGCGGTAGCCTGATCGATTATTATGACTATGCTTTCCGAAAAGCAGTCGTTCAAAGTATGTCCCGAATCGACCATAGCACTTACGTTTACCGTCTCGCCGCTCAAAAAGAGTGTCACCTCACACCGCTCTGCAAATGGTGCCTCACGGCCGGTCAGCATATTGAAAAGAGTTATGACGGCATAAAACACACAGGATAAAAAAATCAGCATAAGCGGTGAAATATCGAAATAAACTATTCCGTTTTCGAATGACATTTTTTGAGGCGCCGAAAGCATATACACCGCTGCCATTGCTCCTGCATAAAGCATTGTCGAACCGAAAAGCAAGGACATAACACGCAAAAATCTTCTGATATTTACGAAGCCGAAGGCTATCAGTACGGCGGTCACGGTGGACAGAAGTCTTACCGTGATATCGGCAAAAATCCCGATATGCGGTAAAAAAATATAAAGCGAAAATATTGACGAAGCAAAAGATGCGAGTATTTTTCGCCACAGCTTTTGCTTAATATGGGTCAAAGCCGCCGTTACGCTCAAGAGTAAAAAGTCAACCACGGTATTTATGAATATCAGCACGTCGACATATATTACCACCGCTTATCGCCACCTTTGACCCAATTATACTCCGAAGAGTGCGAAAATCAGGTCACAGTACGAGAGATAAAAAAGTCATTTTTTGCTAAATATTGATGAAAACTATAAGTGCCGCCGCCAAAATCAAAGCCCCTGCCGAGCACAAAACCGCCGCTCTTCTTTTGCGGTGCTTGGCTTTTTCGGAATATCTTAAAAATCCCGTATGTCCGTTTGGTTCGGCGTTATTAAAATATGAATAAATGATTCTGTCGGCCTCACGCTTCAGCTCACTTTCATCGGCAAAATAATCGTTTTTCACGAAAAAAAGGGCTTTTTCGAAATAATCGCTCCCGGTATCGGTAATTTCCACTATCCTGCGGTTAACACCTCTCAGCATAATAAAGCTCCTTTCGGTTATTCGCTAATAGCTTTGGATATAAAAAGGTAAAATAATCGTTGTCAAGCAAAATTTTCAAAACAAACGGAAATAATACGTTTTGTAACCGACTGTTAACATAAATTCTGTGGAAAACTATGTGGAAAAGTCGGATAACTGTTGATTTTCAAGGGCAAAACTACCTTTTACTCCCAAAATCGACATTTTATGTTAACCTACAAATTGTACTTTTCAGAAAAATTACCTTGACAAAACCGATTGAACAAATCGCCGAAATGTTATATAATAACCTTAAAGGAATGATGATTATGAGTAAATATCAGCCGAGCGCAATAAAAAGCGGCAATGACATTTTAATAAGCGGAGTCGAACATTTTTCGCCTGCATTGACCTTTGACTGCGGACAGGCGTTCAGATGGAGGGAATACGACCGAGATTCTTGGGTCGGAATAGCGCTCGGGCGACAAATAAGAATCGGAAAGACCGACGAGGGTATTATTCTTTATGACACAGATTTAGAGGAATATGAAGCAAAATGGCGCAGTTATCTTGACATCGACCGTGATTACGGCACGGTTATCGAACGGCTTTCCGATAACGAAATATTGAAAAAAGCCGCCGAAGAAAACGGCGGCATAAGAATACTGAGCCAGGATAAATGGGAAGCGCTTTGCTCCTTTATAATTTCGCAAAACAACAATATACCGAGAATTAAAGGCATAATCGAGCGGCTTTGCGAAAGCTTCGGCGAAAAACTGCCTGACGGCGGCTACGCATTTCCCTCGGCGGAAAGGCTGGCGGAACTGTCACCGGAGGACCTCGCCCCTATCCGCTGCGGATTCAGAGCAAGATACATAATCGACGGTGCGAATAAGTATTTAAACGGCGACATCGACCTGAATATAATTTCCGACGGCGATATCGATTCGGCTCGCAATGAGCTTATGAAGATCGTCGGTGTCGGCGCAAAGGTTGCCGACTGCACACTGCTCTTCGGCTTCGGCCGAATAGATGCTCTGCCGCGTGACGTTTGGATAAAACGTGCCATATCGGAATATTTCGACGGCACCTTTCCCGAATGTGCCAAGGGCGTTGAGGGCATAGCACAGCAGTATCTTTTCAATTACGTAAGACAGCACAACAATCGTTAAAATCAAATGCACCTTTGAAGGCTTTCAAACCTCATAAGGTGCATTTTCATTATGCTTTATTAAATTTTCAACTCCGGGTATTTGCACAAGTGTAAAATCACCCTTACAGCAAACCGATAAAACGTATCCGTCCAAGTCAAGCGTTTTCAAATCCTCGGAATCGGTCGGCACAGAGCAAACTTTTCCTTTAAAGCCTGTTCCCTGCCGTTTTACGAATGCTTCCTTGCGTGTCCAGACCTCAAAAAATCGAGCGTTGGACACAGTACCTTCTTCCGAAATATACTCTTGCTCGGAAGAATTAAAAAATCTGTCTGCGGCTTTGAGGTCAAAAGGTCTCGGCTTTTCTATATCTATACCTATCGGAGAATCTGAAACCGCAACCGCCGTCGCTTCATGGGAATGAGATATGCTGACATAGTACCCCGGCGTTTTGGGCTGGCCGTCGGCAGTTCTGTAAAGCTCGACCTGTTTTAAAGGCACACCGGTCAATTCACATATCTTGGCCCGAAGCAGGCAGTCGGCAACCATCCGCTGCCACTGCTTGCTTTCGTTTTTGATTCTTCCTATCTCTTCTCTGCGGGCCGAAGGTAACAACATTAACAGCTTTTGCTTTAGCTTTTCATCAAACTGCGGCAGTCGGCACAGAAGGACGTCCGTCATCAGCCGACCACCTTATAGCCCTCAGCTTCGATTGCCGACTTCAAAGTAGCGTCATCGACATCGCTTTTAAGTGTAACGGTAACAAGTCCGTCCTCGTGACTTGCAACCGCCGAAGCCACACCGTCAACGGCCTCCAATGCCTTTTTAACGTGTGCTTCACAGTGCATACACATCATACCCTCAACCTTAAACTGCTTTTCCATTTTTTCTGTCTCCTTGTTATTAATTTCATTTTTAACGCCGTTGTCCTTGCCGTATATTTTGGCGAAATTGAGTCTTAACGCATTTGTGACAACACAAAAGCTCGAAAGACTCATTGCGGCGGCACCGAACATCGGGTTCAGCTGCCAGCCGAGTGCCGAAATAAACACACCTGCGGCCAACGGCATTCCTATACAGTTATATGTAAACGCCCAAAACAGATTTTCGTGTATATTCCTGAGTGTTGCGCGTCCGAGTCTCACTGCTGCGGCAACGTCACGGATACTGCTTTTCATTAAAACAACATCGGCCGACTCGACCGCAACATCGGTACCCGTTCCGATTGCAAATCCGACATCGGCGGCGGTCAGTGCAACCGCATCATTTATGCCGTCACCGACCATAGCGACCCTCGAAGTCTTGCGAAGCTCGGTAATTACCGCTTCCTTACCGTCGGGCATAACACCTGCGATCACCTCGTCGATACTGACCGCATCTCCGACCGCTTTTGCGGTGCGCTCGTTATCACCCGTCAGCATAACCACCTTGAGCCCCAACGCTTTAAGCTCGCTTATCGCGGTACGGCTGTCCTCCTTGACGGCATCGGCAACCGATATAATTCCCGAAAAGACTCCGTTTTCGGCAAAAAGCAACGGAGTTTGCCCTTTTTCGGAAAGCGAATTTATCAGCTCCTCGGTTTTCTTCGATAGTGCCGTTTCGGTGCTTATCAGCTTGAAGTTGCCGGCGGTTATCCGTCGAGCTTTGTATAATGCTCTCACTCCGCTTCCCGAAAGTGCGGTAAACTCCGAGGGCTCCGAATAGGCGATATTTCGCAGCTCTGCCTCTCTTATTACCGCCTTTGCAAGCGGATGCTCGGATCTTGCTTCGGCAGCGGCGGCAATTTCCAAAAGTTCTTCATTAGAAACACCGACCTCCGGATATATTCCGACGACCTGCGGTTCACCCTTTGTGACCGTGCCGGTTTTATCCAAAACAACCGTTTTTATACGTCCTGTTTCCTCCAAGGCAGCGGCAGTTTTGAAGAGTATACCGTTTTTGGCGCCGACACCGCTTCCGACCATTATCGCAACAGGTGTCGCCAGTCCCAAGGCACAGGGACAGGAGATAACCAAGACCGATATTCCCCTTGCAAGCGAAAAGCCGAAGCTTTGACCGACCAAAAGCCACACCACAGCAGTCACGGCCGCTATCAGCATAACCGCCGGAACAAAAACTCCCGATACCTTGTCGGCAACCTTTGCGATCGGCGCCTTTGATGCCGCCGCATTGCCCACTGTTCGGATTATCTCGGCAAGAGCGGTATCCTCTCCGACACGCACCGCCTCACACTTAATATAGCCCGAGGTATTGACCGTCGCCGCCGAAACCGAATCGCCGACCGCCTTATCAACCGGCACACTTTCACCGGTCAGTGCCGATTCATCGACCGCACTCTCCCCTTCGATCACCCTGCCGTCGGCAGGAATACTGTCACCCGGACGTACTGCGAAAATATCGCCTTTTTGCACATCCTTTGCGGCGATCACAGTTTCAACGCCGTTTCGAATTACCCTCGCCGTTTTCGGAGAAAGTGCCATAAGGCTCTTCAGTGCATCGGTAGTTTTACCCTTTGACCTTGCCTCAAGCGTTTTTCCCACCGTTATCAGTGTCAGTATCATTGCCGACGATTCAAAATAGAATTCGTGCAAATAATGCCCGGCATTGGCAACACTTCCCGATACATAGCAATCGGTCATAGCAAACAGTGCATAAAGGCTGTAACAAAATGCCGACGACGAGCCGAGTGCAACAAGCGTATCCATATTCAGAGAGCGGTGCAAAAGTCCCTTGAAGCCGTTTATGAAAAAATCCTTGTTTATAAACATAACCGCAAGTGTCAGCAAAAGCTCGACAATGCCTATCGAAAGCGGATTTCCCTCAAAAAAGTCGGGCATCGGCCATCCCCACATCGTGTGACCCATCGAAACATACATAAGCAGTATCAGAAATCCGCAGGAATACACAAGCCTTCGTATAAGCTTCGGTGTCACCGTGTCTGAAAGCTCGCTGTCGGGCTTTTCCGAACCGCCTTCGGCGCCCTTCAGTGAAGCACCGTAGCCGGCATCGGTCACCGCCTTGATTATTTCGGAGGGCTCACCGCCCTCTACCGTCATAGATGAGGTAAGCAGGCTGACACTGCAGCTTTTTACCCCTTCGACACGGCTGACCGCCTTTTCGACCCATGCACTGCAGGCGGCACAGGTCATTCCCGTAACCTTATAGTTATCCATTTTGTCACCTACTTCATCAAGCGTTGCAAAAGCGCGACCAGCTCATCGATCGTTTCGCTTTTGCCGTCAATAATATCATTGCAAACACAGGTTTTGATATGCTCACCGAGCAGCTCCTTATTAAATGAATTGAGCGCGGCATTAACGGCGGCAACCTGCGTTATTATATCGGTACAGTAAGCGTCGTTCGATAGCATATTTTTAATACCTCTTATCTGCCCTTCGATCCTGTTTAAGCGATTCATAAGCCTTTTTTGCTCGGCTTCATCCCTCTTTTTATGTCTTTTGGCACAACAATCGGACATTTTATTACCTCCAAATACCCCTTTGGGGTATATTTATTATATATAATTATTATGATTCTGTCAACAAGAATTATCTGCCAAAACAGATATATTATTTTGACTTGTAACAATATGGAGTATTTTTTTGAGTGATTTAACATTTTCGAAACAATTTTAATGAACTTTTATCGTTTTTGTCATTGAAATTCAGATAAAATGATGATATAATGTCAGTGTAAAGGTGCGCCGATAAAAGGCTACCGTACAAACATAATGACTGTGAGAGGGTTTTGGCGAATTGCCGGTTCGGCTGCGGCTCGCTTGCCGTCAAATAATTTAATGGAGGTATACCATGAAATCAATCAAAAAAGCACTGTGCTTGGCTCTTGCTCTCGGTATGACCGTTGCCACCATGGCCGCTTGCGGCGGTCACAGCAAGGACAAGGACAAGAACAACAGCGGCACTACTTCCGCCGGAAGCAGCTCGGGAAGTTCGACCGTTACGGCTCTTACTCCCTCTATCGACCCCGGCTCGGTTTACGCCGATCCCAACTACAATCCTTATGCTAACATTCCCGAAAGCAGCAAGGGCAAGACCGTTCGTTATGCAACCTGGATCGACCACACTCAGACCGAGGGTGCCGTTCCTCTTGCAAACTTCTATAACGACACCGGTATCAAGGTTGAGCTTTACACCGTCGCTCAGAGCGGCTATGTTAACTCTCTTATGACCAAGATCGCCTCTGGTGATATCCCCGATGCATTCATCAGCAACGAGGGCGACCAGTCCTTCCCGCTCACAATGCAGATCGCCGCTCCAATCAACAAGGTCTCCACTGTTGACCTTCAGGATCCTATCTGGGACCAGACCCTTCTCGCAACCGGCACTATCGAAGGCAACACCTACCTTGTAAACACCATCGGCTCTCCTTGGATGGGCTCCAACCTTGTTTACTTCAACAAGAGACTCTTCGAGGAAAACGGCTTTAAGTCTCCTGCAGAGTATTATGCTGAAGGCACCTGGACTTGGGACAATATGCTCAAGTGTGCTAAGGAAGTTAAGTCTCTCGGCTCCGACTATAAGGGAATCGTGCTTGAAATGGATATTATGTGCGGCGCTGTCGGTGCTTCCTTCATTCAGTACGATTATAAGACCCACACCTTCTCCAACGGTACTTCCGATCAGAAGCTCCTCAGAGCATGGCAGTGGTATGCCGATGCTAAGGAGCAGGGTATGCTCGACGGAAGCAGTGCTTCTTTCACAAGCGGTAAGTGCGCTATTATGATCCGTGGAGTTTACGGTCTTAAGAACACCGGTTACTTTATGACTATGGATCCCGAGGATGTCGGTTACACCTATCTCCCCGCATTCGAAGAGGGCGAAAAGGGTCGCGTTTCCGCTATCTACGGTATGCACGGTATCGTTGAGGGTGCTCCCAATGCCGATGCAGCAGGCTACTGGCTCCGCTACTGGCTCGACCCCTCCAACTATGACCTCGACAACACCTTCCTCACCATCGATGCCGGTAACTTCTACTATGAGCTTATCAACACCATCGCTGACGAGAAGTTCTTCTCCTTCGACCATCCTGTTGCAACCCTTATCGGTGAAACAGGCGCAGATAAGCCGTTCTACAGTGTTTTGAGAAATACCTCCGCAGCAGGTATGCAGACCGCTCTTGACTCTGTATCTCCGAAGGTAGATCAGGCCGTTAACGCAGCTAACGAGCTTATCACCAACAAGATCAACGCAGACAGAATCAAGTACAACTAAGTATCTGCTTCGATTTCGTCCGCTCCCTTATAGGGGAGCGGATTTTTTATTGCGTAAAATTCATATACGATACACTCAAACCGCAGAAGTAGGCGCAACCCCTTAAGAGGGTCACTGAACTTTATTCATCCATTGCACTTCCACCCGTAAACAGATGAGGGAACCGCCGCAGTCAGAGGCCGGCGAACGGTAGCGAGACTTAAGGAGAATACTGTTAACTACCCTTTCGGCTGCGGCAAAGCCGCAGCCACCTCCCCTGACAAGGTGAGGCAAGAGTGCGCTCCGCTAAGTTTTCTATCCCCCGGTAGAACCGAGGGCTTATTTCCACGTCTAAAGAAACCAATAAAAATCACCCCGAAGGCTTATTCCCTCGGGGTGAAAAATATCGGTTAGGCTTTATTCGCTTGCCGACGAAGTGCTTTCGGTCGAGCTCTCGGAGCCGGTTGCCGAGCTATCGCCTGACGGTGTATTTGAGACGTCAGAACCGCTCTCTGAGCCGTCCTCGGTCTCGGGCGGCACGTATCCAACCTCGGGCAAAAGATTGCCCTCGTGGCTCGTACAAGGCGCAGGAAGTGCATAGTTGGTTTTGTACCAACCCTCTGCAACGCTCTCGCAGGCATCGGTTGCAAGCAAGCCGGTCGACTTGCAGTAATATCTGTGTGCGACAAACTCACTGTCGGTGAATTCCTTGGTCTCAAGATTTTTATGGACACGCTGCATTACGTTTTTCCACATAGTCTTGGAAAGATTTGCGTTGTTCAGCTTGGCCTGATTATCGTAACCGAACCAGCAGGAAGCGACATAGTAAGGCGTTCCGCCTGCAAGCCAGCTGTCGTAAACATCACTCGAAGTACCTGTTTTGGCAAAGCACTTGATGGTATCGCTGAACGAAGCAATGGTCTTAGCGGTACCTCTGCTTCCGTAAACAACATTCTGAAGCAGGTGGTTCATTATGGTAGCGGTGTTCTCGTCCATAGCGGCAACGCTGTCCTTCTGCTTCAAAACGGTCTTGCCGTGCTGATCGGTCATAAGCGTAAAGGTAGTCGGCTCATAGTATTTACCATTGTTGCCGAACACTGCAAACGCCGCTGCCGACTGTGTCGTCGATATACCCTTATAAGTACCGCCGAGTCCCAACGACGAAAGGTTGGTATCCTCGGTATAATCAAGGTTATCGATTCCCAAATTATTGCTGAGATAATAATAGGTCGACTGCACGCCCATTTGCTGAACAAGCTTACAGGGAACGGTGTTGGTCGAGCGTTCAAGCGCTTCGGCAACCGTAATGCTTCCCTCATAATAGCCGTAAGAGTTTCTCGGGCCTGCACCGCCGTCGGGGTAGTAGCCCGCGATCGCCGAGTCCTGAACTATTGAAGAAAAGTTCAGAATATTCTTCTGAATAGCTTGTGAATAGGCGGCAAGCGGCTTCATAGTCGAGCCCGGCTGACGTTGAGCCATTGTCGCACGGTTATAGGTACGGTTTTCGGTTTTAACACCGGCACCGCCGACCATCGCAACTATATGACCCTCATAGTCCATAATCGTCATTGCCGACTGAACGGTTTTGCCCGAGCTTGAGCTTTTTAATGTAAAATACTTATCGGTTTTGGAGTATTCGTCCTCCAAAATGCCCTGTATTTCGGGATTAAGAGTGCAATATATCTTATAACCGCCGTTATAGAAGTTCTTCGAAGCGTAAGATTTATCCATTCCACATTCGGTCACAAGGCTGTCAACAACCTCATCGATCAGTGCATCGACAAAATAACTGTTAACGGTATTGACACTCTTGGCCGACTCATCGGCAACCACAACAAGCTCGGTCGCAATGGCCTCCTCATAGGTTGCCTTGTCGATATATCCCTGATTATACATCAGCTTCAGCACGATATTTCGTCTTTCCTGATTATAAAGCGGATTTTTATCGGGTCGGTAGCGTTCGGGCTCCTTCGCAAGGCTTGCAAGCGAGGCACATTCGACCAGTGTCAGCTCATTGGTCGATTTTCCGAAGTAATAGTTCGAAGCAACCTCAACGCCGTAAACACCGCCGCCCAAGCATATTGTATTAAGATAACATTCCAAAATGGTATCTTTATAATACTCCGACTCAAGCTTTCTCGCACGCATTATCTCACGTATCTTTCGCATAGGAGTCTGCTTATTGTCGTTGGTGATATTCTTTACAAGCTGTTGGGTAATGGTCGAGCCGCCTTGGTTTGAGGAATAAAGATCGACAAACATATTCGCAAAGGCCGCAACCGTTCGCTTCCAGTCGACACCCTGATGCTCATAAAAGCGTTGGTCCTCGACCGCAACAAAGGCGTCTCTCAAATTTTCGGGCATAGATTCAAATCCAACCCAAATTCGGTTTTCCTCGCCGTGCAGGCGCTGATACTCAACAAACTCACCCGTTTCGGCATCGGGAACATAGATAGTGGTGGTAAAGCCGAGCGACATTTCGTCAAGGTCCTCCTTAACGGTATCGTCGACATAGTTGAAGACATAGATCGCAAAGGCACCGACAACAAGACATCCGGTTATAACACCTATAAGCAAAATCGACAAAATAACCTTACCGCCGATTTTAAGACCTTTTTTGATCTTGGCCTTTGTTTCGGCAGTCATTTTCTTTCGGCTTTCTTTTTGAATTTCCTTTTGCTTTTTACCGAAGCTTGTGAGGTCGACCTCACTGTCACCGTCGCCTTCGGAAAGATCAAAGGTCTCATCGAGTCCGACATCGTTTTGCTCCGAAAAAGCACCGATATCAAACTCAAAATCGTCATCAAGTTTATTTTCAACAATGCCGTCGTCAGAATTTTTGTTACTGTCACGGTTACTGTTAAAATAATCGAGGTCGTAATCCTTTTCTTTATCGAAATCGTTCATAAGCAGCACCTCCTGTGCCAAATGGAAAATTTCACCTTAACTATTGTACCACAAAACTTTCGTTTTGTGTATTACATTATTGTTACAACTGCGGCATAAACCGTTCAAATTTGCCTTTTTATTATTGACGACGAATAAAACCGATATTCCGCGGCAAGCTTTATAATAAAGGAATGTGAGAATTTGAAAACAAATAAGCTCATAATAACCGTCGCGGCCCTCACTGCAGTATCGGCCATAGCTCTGCTTTCGACAAAAAGTCTGCAAAACAGTAACAATGCTCCAAGCGAAAATCAAGCCAAAACGGCCGCCGAAAGCGAATTATACCGTGTGGCTGAGCACAACGGCAGAATAGCGGTATTCTCGGGTCACGACACACAGCCGCTTTATATTTTAAGCAGTCCCTATTTCAGGGATCTGCCCGAATACGATCGTCTGCTTTTGAAGGATGGCATCACCGCAAGCTCAAACAGGGAGCTTTTGAAAATACTCGAAGACTATGACAACTGAGTCTCAAGATAATCGACAGCCGCCAAAAAGTCCTTATCAAGCTCCAAGCCGTTGATAAATCGGTACGAAAGCTCGGAATCGCTCCATTCCACGGGCACAGTCGGAGCAATTCCCACACCGTCAACGCATATTCCGCTTGCGGTATAGTACTTTGCTACCGTAAATTTCACAAGTGAGTTGTCACTCAGCGTGAAGGTTCTCTGCACAACACCCTTGCCGTATGTGTTGCGGCCGACGGTTATCGCCTTTTTATAGTCGATAAGCGACTGCGAAAACAGCTCCGAAGCACTGGCAGTGCTCTCATCGGTCAGAATCGCCATCGGAAGGTCGACCTCGTGCGCGTCCGACATATAGGTCTCGTCATAGGCGTCGCCCTTATAATCGACACTGATAACAAGTCCCTCGGGAACAAGGTAATCGACCATATGATAGACCGAGGTCAGGGTTCCTCCGCCGTTACCTCTCAAATCGAAAATAATTCCCTTTGTGCCGCCGTCAACCGCGGCATCGACGGCATTTACAAACATATCGACCGTTTTGTCATTGAACTGAGTTATGAGTATATAGGCATATCCGTCGATATTATGCGTAAAAACGCTTTGTGAGATAAACTGCGTAAGCTTGATATCTAGTGTCAGCTTTTGACCGTCACGCAGTATGCCGACCGATATTGTGCTTTCCGCAGGGAGACTTTTTATATAGGCAAGCGACTCACTGTAACCTATGTCGGTCACCGTATATTCATCGAGCGAAAATATCTGATCCTTCGGCAAAATACCGCCGATATCGGCAGGACTGCCTGCGTGTACCTCGGTAACATACATATTTCCCGTATCGGGATGACGGACTATCTGTATTCCCATTCCGGTGTTATATCCGAGCAAGGAGTTCATGGTCTCCTCTGCCTCGTCTGCCGTAATATATGCGGCATAACGGTCGTTAAGTCCGGCAACATAGCCATAGCTTATACCGTCTGCCATAATATTCGGATCTATCTCACCGATATAATACTTTTCGATAAGCTGATTTATTTCAAGCATCTTACTGTTATATCGGTAAAGCGAAGCATCACGGTTGGGAATAACGATAAATTCAAAAAGCGATGCCGTGATAACGACGGCACTTACAGTGAAGAAGCAAACAACCGTTATCAGCATTTTCAAAGAAACTGTTTTTTTCATAAATTTTCCTTAAGCGGTATCAAAATAAGGGACTGAAAAAATCAGTCCCCTTTATTTTTCCAAAGCGAACCGAAACGGTTCAAAGCACTATTTAAAAGTAATCCATCGGATCGGTGGTCTCACCGTTTATACGGATTTCAAAGTGGAGATGGTATCCGGTAGATGCACCGGTCGTTCCGACATAGCCTATTGTCTGTCCCTTTTTGACGTACTGTCCGACACTTACTATGTAACGCGTCATATGCGCATAAAGAGTGGAATATTTATCTCCGTCCTTAGTACCGTGGTTTATCATAACATAGTTACCGTAACCGCCGGCATTATAACTTGCGATCGAAACCGTACCGTCGGCCGCCGCAACAATAGGCTTACCTTTTATACCGCTTCCCGCAATATCGACACCCTTATGGAATTTCCTCGTATGGGTTATCGGGTGTATGCGGTAGCCGTAAGGTGAGGTTACGGTATAGTATCCCGGGCAAGGCCACGCAAAATCGCCGCTGTATGTTTTATCCGAGCCTGTATCCTGAGCCTTCTTGATGGCATCCTCATATTCCTTATAGGCTTCATCGAGTTCGTCCATCTTATTTTCAAGCTCGGTCAAGTTGCCGCTTATACCCGTAAGAGTTTTATTGACGGTCGCAACGTCGGCCGCAAGCTCATCTTTTTTGGAGTCGAGAGTCTTTTTGGCCTCCTCCTGCTCCTTGATGAGCTCTTCGACCTTCAGTTTATTTTCTTCGATCTTCTTCATATCATCGAGAATACCCTGCATAAGTGCGTTATCGTATGCACTTATTACCTTGGTCATCTCGGATTTTGTGAGAAGGTCCTCAAGTCCGTCGGCGCTGAGCAGTACAGCAAGCGACGAAGAAGAAATACCGCCGCTCATATATATCGAGCGAAGTCTTTGACGGAAGATGTACTTCGTTTCTTCAAGCTGAGCCTGCTTCTGCTCGTTTTCCTGCTCAAGGCGGATTATTTGGTCATCAAGGTCGGATATCTGCTTGTCACAGGCATCGATCTGACTTTGAAGATTTGCGATTTTCTTATTAAGCGAAGATTTCAAAGCATTTTGGTCGGATTTATCGCCTTTAAGCTTGTCGATTTCCTTTTGCAACTCCTTCTGCTGCTCCTCAAGATCCTTCATATACTCTTGATACTCGCTGACCGTTGTGGCCTTTGCAGTGGGAACAGGAGCCGACACCGTTGCATAATATACCGAACCGAGCACGGTCGTAAGGCATAGTGCCGAAATAACGGTTCTTTTTAAATTAAAGCGCACGGAATTCACTGCCTTCCTTTCGTAAATATTTATTGATCATAAACGCACTCGAGAAAAGTCCCGCAAAGCAACCGATAGCCGCAAATATACCGAATATCTTCCAGAAGAGATCGGTGAACGGTACAAGCGTGAAAATATCGAGTGAGCTTAAAACAGTACCGGCAACCGCATTATAAACAAAATACAGCACAATAACGGTTATCGCCGCAGATAAAAGTCCGATCGTGACACCCTCGATCATAAAGGGCAAACGCACAAAGGAATCGGTTGCACCGACCGCCTTCATAATACTGATTTCAAGCTTTCTGTTATACATAGTAACACGAATGGTATTGGAAACTATCATAAGTGATATGACCAACAGTGTCGCAACTATCCAGAATCCGATAATTCCGATAGCCTTTTTAATGAGCGTTATCTTTTCGGCAATATCCTTTGTAGACGACGTACTGTCAACACCGTCAATTTCCTTGATGCTGTTTAAGGTATCGTCGAACTTTTCAAGGCTCTTGAATGTGACCTTGGCGCCGCACGACATCGGATTGCCGTATTCGTCACTGTTCAAAAGCGACGAATAGTATTTTGCCTGTTCCTCGGTCATAGAGCCGAGCGTATTGGTCAGGGCATCGTCACCCGAAAAATACTTAACCGAAGCGATATTGTCAAGACCTTCGATCTCGGCGCAAAGTCTGATTGCATCTTCAAAGGAGTGAATCTTATAGTCGTCCTCGGTAATATCGTTATACTTACCTTCGGTCGAACTTCCATTTTCGCCGTAAAGAGCCGCATTGCGATCGTTAAAAAATACCATGACGACATTCTGCTGCTCAAGGTCGCTCAATGCGTGGTCGATATTTATCGAAAGAGCAACGGCAAGTCCTATAACCGACATACAGGCAACAAGCACACCGATAGATGCTATCGACATCAGCTTATTGAGCCATATGTTTTTGAAACCGTTGCCTGCGAGGTATTTTACGCTTGTCAGCTTCATAATAAACCTCCGTTCGCACTGTCGGCAACGATACGTCCGTGCTCGATCATAATTACTCTCTGTCCGAAATCGCGCACAAGCTGATGCTCGTGTGTAACCATAAGGATGGTCGTTCCCCTGCGGTTGATTTCGGTCAAAAGCTCGACGATTTCATACGACATATTGGGGTCGACGTTACCGGTCGGCTCGTCGGCTATAATGAGGTTGGGCTTATTGACAAGTGCACGTGCAAGTCCGACACGCTGCTGCTCACCGCCCGAAAGCTCGGCCGGCTTACACCTTGCCTTTTCGGCAAGACCGACCATATTGAGTGCTCTTGAGACATTTTTTCTGATCTCCTGTCTCGAAGCACCGACAACGTGCATTGCAAACGCAACGTTCTCGAAAACATTCATATTGGGAATAAGTCTGAAATCCTGAAAAACGATACCCATAGTTCTTCTGAACATCGGAACCTGTTTCCTTTTCATTTTGGTGAGCTTAAAGCCGTTGACCGTTATTTCACCGGTATTCGGTTTTTCCTCACGCATAATGAGCTTCATAAATGTACTTTTACCGGCACCCGACGGGCCGACGACAAATACAAACTCGCCCTTGTTTATTCTGATATTCACATCGTCAATGGCGTGCGTACCGTTGGCGTAATTTTTTGAAACACCTTTAAATTCTATCAACGGAGCATCCGCATTGCGGCGCCGAGTCGATATTATCTCCTCGTTAATTTTAATCACTCTTTCTGTTAATATTTTACGGGATTGGCTTTCAAGTATTTTTTGACCATCAAAGCGATCTTAAACACGATGGCGTGATCGAATTCTCTGAGGTCAAGACCGGTCATCTTCTTGATTTTTTCAAGACGGTAGACAAGCGTGTTTCTGTGCACAAAAAGCTTTCTCGAGGTTTCGGATACATTGAGGTTGTTCTCAAAGAACTTCTGAATGGTGAAAAGAGTTTCCTGGTCAAGGCTTTCGATCGTGCTCTTCTTGAAAACCTCCTTCAAGAATGACTCGCAAAGCGTGGTCGGCAGATGATATATAAGACGTGCGATGCCGAGGTTATCATAGCTGATGATAGCCTTTTCGGTATCGAACACCTTACCGACCTCAAGAGCGACCTGAGCTTCCTTGAAGGAGCGTGCAAGCTCCTTAAGGCTCTCAACGGTCGAGCCTATGCCGACAACGGCGTGAGTATAATAGAACTCACTCGCCAAGGTATCGACGATAGATCCGGCAAGATTTTCAAGATCGGAAAGCTCGATCTCGGGCTTGGTCTCCTTGACAAGGGCAATCTCGTTCTCGTTAACATTGATGATGAAATCCTTATTCTTGTTCGGGAAGAGATTTTGAATTATATCAAAAGCCGAAATATCGTTGTTAGAGGTGACGCGGATAAGGAAAACGGTGCGTGCAACATCGCTGTTGAAGCGAAGCTCGCGAGCCTTGAGGTTGATATCATTGGGCAAAATATTTTCAAGAATAATATTCTTTATAAAGTTACCCCTGTCATACTTTTCATCATAATAGAACTTAATATTCGAAAGCGTTATCGAAAGTATAGATGCGTACTTCGATGCCTGCGGATCGGTTCCCTCAACAAAAAGAATATACTCGGAACGCTGAGCGGTACCGAACATCTTATATGTATACTGATCCTTTACAAAGGTGTCATTAGCACCCATATTACCGCCGACGAACATAACATCGTGGGTCTCGCCGATCTTTCCGAGATCACTGCACGCGATTACAGTATAGTTTTCATCTATGACGCCGACAGTCCTGTCGATAGCGTCCTTTATTTGATGAATAATTCCTTGAAAAAGTCTGTTTGACATTTAATGTCCACCTCTCGCATTTCCCTAATAATCGTGCAATTTAACACATAGTTATTTTACACAATTTTCAGCCATATTTCAAGAGCTAATTGCAAAAAAATTCGAAAAAGTTACAAATTGATTACAAAATAAGCATTATGTAAACCAATATTTCAAAAAGTTACGCAGCAGATCGATCTGCTGCGTAAAATTATCAGTTGGTAATGGTCTTTTCGGTGTCCTTGTCGAAGATGTGAATCTTTCCGGGTTCAATGGCGATCTTAATGGTCTCGCCAGGATGAGCGGTAGAGGTAGGAGCAACACGACCGTTGATGTTCTGTCCCTCACATACGGTGTAGAGATATTTCTCGGCACCCATAAGCTCGGTAACTTCAACGTTTGCCTCAACGATACCGTCGGAGAACTTCTCGAGAAGCTCTTCCTCGTCGTGTACGTGCTCGGGACGGATACCGATGATAACCTCCTTATCAACATAAGGAACAAGGCAATCCTTCTTGTTCTTCACTGCGGGAAGCTTGATTTTATACTTAACACCCGAACGGGTCTTGGTGTCCTCAGAGCCGAACTCTACGAAGAAATCCTCACCCTCCTGAAGAACCTTGGCATCAAGGAAGTTCATCTGCGGAGAACCGATAAATCCGGCAACGAAGGAGTTGCAAGGCATATCGTAAAGATGCTGAGGAGTATCGACCTGCTGAACGATACCGTCCTTCATAACGACGATACGGGTACCCATTGTCATAGCCTCGGTCTGGTCATGGGTAACATATATAAAGGTTGTGCCGAGTCTCAAGTGGAGCTTGGAAATCTCGGTACGCATCTGTGCACGGAGCTTAGCATCCAAGTTGGAGAGCGGCTCGTCAAGCAAGAAAACCTTCGGCTCACGAACAATAGCACGTCCCAAAGCGACACGCTGTCTCTGACCACCGGAAAGAGCAGCCGGCTTACGCTGGAGAAGGTGCTCGATATCAAGGATACGGGCGGCTTCTTCAACGCGGCGCTTGATCTCCTCCTTCGGAGTCTTGCGGAGCTTAAGACCGAATGCCATATTATCATAAACGGTCATATGAGGATAAAGAGCATAGTTCTGGAAAACCATTGCGATATCTCTGTCCTTAGGTGCAACGTCGTTAACAAGACGGTCGCCAATGTAGAGCTCACCGCCGCTGATCTCTTCAAGACCTGCGACCATACGCAAGGTTGTGGACTTTCCGCATCCGGAAGGTCCGACAAGAATGATAAACTCTTTGTCTTTGATCTCAAGATTGAAGTCTTGAACTGCAAGAACACCGCCGGGGTACTTCTTGCAAATATTTCTAAGTGAAAGGCTTGCCATTATTTTTCCTCCTAAGAATACGCATTACTTATGCTTCGCATAGATTATAACAAATTTTCAATGAAATTTCAATGCTCTAAATATCCAAACTTGCAGTACATATTTTATAAGAAATCACAATACAATTTTGCACAATGCAAAAGATTGTACAAAGAGCGGTAATTTAAGAAAATAATTTTAGTTATTTCCACACAAGTTCCAACTCTTCGGGCGTAATTTCACGATATTCTCCCGGCAAAAGTGACTCATCTGCCGTCAAACTGCCTATACGCTTTCGCGAAAGTGCATCGACCCCTATACCGACAACTCCGAAGATTCTTTTTATTTCGTGATATTTTCCCTCGGTAACGGTCACCGATACCGTATTTTCGGCTTCGAGCCTTTTAACCGTCGCAGGTCGGCATACCGTTCCGTCGCCCAAGGTAACTCCTGCCGCTATGCGTTCAATGTCGGTATCGGTTACAGGCTTGTCCAGCAAGGCAATATATTCCTTTTCGATGTGACTTTTCGGCGACATTACCCTGTGCCCGAAATCGCCGTCATCGGTTATTATCAAAAAGCCCGTTGTGTCCTTGTCAAGTCTTCCGACCGGAAAAAGTCCGGGGCGGTTATAGGTAGGAAGCACGAGATCGGCGACGGTTTTTCTTGATTTATCGCTTGATGCCGAAAGAATTCCCCGTGGCTTGTTTATCATAATGTAAACATACTTTTTATAGCATATTTCCTTGCCGTCGACCGATATAGAATCGGTTTCCGCGTTGACCTTTTCGGCGATATCGCACGACACCCTGCCGTTAACCGAAACTCTGCCCCTGAGTATCATTCCTCTGGCATCCTTACGTGACACGCTCATACCGGCTGCCACGGTTTTATCCAATCTTTCCAAAATAAACCTCACTTTAAGCCATACATTCCGCCGCCGACAAACGCCGAATAAACATTTGCTCCGACTACCTCGCCGCAATATGTCAAAACCTCGGCAAAATAACCGTCTTCTCCGTTATATTCGGTCAGCCTGCAGGTATAGCGTGTCAGCGTTTTACCGCGATAATCACCGAGATCAAAGCCTTGCGATCTTTGTATGGCATTGTAGTTTTCGTAAACACTGTTAAAGCGCTGCGGAACGGTAATTTCATCAATCGTTACATCTTCGCTTTTAAGTCCGAAGGACATAAGATATTCCTCGACCGAGCATCCGTCACCGATAACATCGGCAGTCTTTGCACTGTCGGCAACGCTTTTGAGACTGTGCACGGTCAGTACCGTCACAGCCAACACCGAAAGTACGATAGCAGCCGTCATAAAACGTGTGAATCTTATACTTTTGAAAAACATATCATCACCGTTCGATAATATGACGGAAATAATTCGGTTATTCCTTATAAATCAAGCAAACCGCATGGGCGGCGGCACCCGAGCCGTCACCGGTGAAGCCCAATTTTTCCTCGGTAGTGGCCTTGATGTTGACCGCATCGACCGAGATCGAGCAATCATCGGCAATATTTTTCACCATTTGCGGCAAAAACGGTGCAAGCTTCGGTTTTTGCATTACAACTGTTGCATCGATGTTGGATATCGAGTATCCCTTTTCATAAATGAGATCGCACACACGACGGAGCAAAATACGGCTGTCAATATCCTTAAAACTATTATCGTTATCGGGGAAATGCTTGCCGATATCTCCCATCGCCGCCGCACCGAGCAGTGCATCGCAAACGGCGTGAAGCAAGACATCGGCATCCGAGTGCCCGAGCAAGCCCTTTTCATACGGCACCTCAACGCCGCCGAGTATCAGCCGCCTGTTTTCGGTTAATTTATGAACATCATAGCCGTGTCCAACCCTCAGCATCATTCAGCCGCTCCCTTCAAAAGTGCTTCTGCCGTGAAAATATCCTCGGCTGTTGTGATTTTAATATTCGAATAGTCTCCCTCAACTGTATAAACCGGATACCCTGCCCTTTCAACCACAGAGCAATCATCCGTAAAATTCTCGAGAATCTCCTCGAATTCGCCGACCGCCTTGCGATAAAGCTCGGTCGAAAAGCCCTGCGGAGTCTGCACCGCTACAAGCGAGCTTCTGTCTGGCGTATCTATCACCCTGCCGTCAAGTCCGATTCTTTTCACGGTATCCTTGACCTTCACGGCGCAGGTAACGGCGGAAAGCCGACGTGCACCGTCAATAACATTTTCTATCGTTCTATTCGAGACAAGCGGACGCGCACCGTCATGCACCAAAACGATACCGACATCATCGGTTATTCTGTCAAGGCCGTTTTTTACCGACTCTTGGCGGCAAGTACCGCCCACGACTATGTCTGTGACCTTAGAAAGCGCATATTTTTCGCAAAGCTGTTGCATTTTAAGTACACTTTCACTCTTGGTGACAACAACGATATCGGACACGGCATCACAATTTTGAAAAGCCGAAATCGACCTTACGCAAACGGGAACGCCGCCGCAATCGGCAAACATTTTATCTATACCGTTCATTCTTGCGGAGCTTCCGCCGCATACAACTATAACCGATACCTTATCGGTTTGAATTTCGTCCACGGTAACATATTGAAGCACAGTTTCGGTTACGGGCATAAACATCCTCCAAAAATAAAAGGGCATCCACAAAACAGATGCCCTAAAGACCTAAAATTATTCTTCGCCACCGCAATCGGCACATCCGCCGCACTCATCGCAGCTAATGTCAAATTCAAGCTCTTGACCACAGTTAGGGCACTTTATACCGCCCTCGTCGATCATCTCGTCATCGAGATAAATAACATCGTGGCAAGCAGGACACTCGACCTCATAACAGAAATCGTCATCATCCTCCTCATCCTCGTAATCATCCTCGTCTTCGTAGAAATCCTCTTCGAGAGTGGCAAGATCCTCATCAACGGCATCGAGCTGCTCGTTGATCTCGCCGATAGCTCCGGCAATATCCTCAAGAACATCTATAATAGCCTTTACGACCTTGTCCTTAGAGTCGTTATCGCTGAAGCCTGCGTTTTCGGCCAAGCCCTTAATGTATGCAACTTTTTCGGAAACAGTCATAGTTTTCTCCTTATCGCCAAAAGGCAAGTGTTTATTTACAAAGCACTTAAGCTTATGCACGCTCCATATATTCGCCGGTTCTGGTGTCGATACGGATCATATCGCCCTCATTGATGAAGAGCGGAACACGGATCTCACAACCGGTTTCAAGAGTTGCGGGCTTAGTGGCGTTTGTAGCGGTATTTCCGGCAAATCCGGGGTCGGTCTGAGTAACGGCAAGCTCGACAAATGTCGGAGGCTCAACGCCGAAAACCTTTCCCTTATAGGAAAGAACCTTACATACCATATTTTCCTTGACAAACTTAAAGTTGTCACCGAGCTCATTTGCACTTACGGGAACAAGCTCATAGGTCTCGGCATCCATAAAGTAATAAAGATCGCCGTCGTTATAAGAATACTCCATATCCTTACGCTCTACAAAAGCGGTCGGGAATTTCTCGGTGGGGTTAAAGGTTCTCTCAACAACAGAGCCCTCGATAACGTTTCTTATCTTGGTTCTTACGAAAGCAGCGCCCTTACCGGGTTTTACGTGCTGGAATTCGATGATCTGATAAACCTTTCCTTCCATTTCAAAGGTTACACCGTTTCTGAAATCACCGGCAGTTACCATATTTTATACCTCCAATAAATAAACAGCCTTAAACTGTAAAAATAATAGCATAATTATAATATATCATTTTCTCGGATTTTTCAAGCCTTATTTTAAACTAATCAAAGAATTATTAAAGATTTTTCGCATTTTGTCAAATTTTTACACGATTTTTCGGTGATGAGCAGCATATCTTCTATTCTTACACCGAATTCGTTGCGAATATAAATGCCCGGTTCATCGGTTATCACGTCACCGCACTCAAGCACTCCGAGATTAAGCGACGATATGTTCGGTACCTCGTGTATCTCGACACCGACACCGTGACCCGTGCTGTGAGTGAAGCAATCGCCGAAGCCCGCCGACTCAATTACGGTTCTCGCCGCTCGGTCTACATCGGCACAGCTGACACTGGGTGCCGCCTTTTCTTCGGCCGCTTTTTGAGCCGCAAGCACCGTGTCATAGACAAGCCTCATCTTATCGGTTGCATATCCGACCGCAACGGTTCTTGTCATATCGCTGTGATATCCGTCGCATACCGCGCCGAAATCCATAGTCAGAAAATCGCCGTTTTCGATAAGCTTACCGTCGGGCACGCCGTGAGGCATAGCCGACTTTACTCCCGAAACCGCTATCGTTTCAAACGAAGCCGTTTCGCTTCCGAAGCGTTTCATACAGTATTCAAGATATGCGGCAACCTCTCGCTCGCTGACTCCCGGCTTTATGATATTCAGAGTTTCCTCAAATGCACGCTCGGCTATTCTTTGCGCCTTTACGATGCTTTCGACCTCTGCCGCGGTCTTTTTCCTTCTGAAGCTTGCAACGGCGTCGTTCAGGGCTGCATCGGCGGTAACGGCTATCGGAGCAAGCATTTCGCTCAGTGCCGAATACCTCTCGACCGTTATCGAATTTTCGCAGATCACCGAGGTGATGCGGTTGCGCTCGGCAAATCCCTTCAAGGAGTCGGCAATTCTCGTGAAGCATTCGACCTTTGCGTTCTTTACCGTCTTTTCGGCCGCAAGAATGTATCTTCCGTCAACAAAAAGGCAGGCTTCGTTTTTCGAGATAAAAAGATATCCGAGCGACGACTCGAAGCCGGTCAAATATCGGCGATTGACAGCGGTCAGTATCAGTGCCGCCGTATTGTTTTCAAGAAGCCTTGAGATGCGTTCCATTATATCAGATCCTTCATTGCGCTGACGGCAAGAAAATAGCTGTTCTTGCCGAATCCGGCAATGCTTCCGACACAGGCAGGAGCTATGACCGATTTGTGTCTGAATTCCTCTCTTGCGTGTATATTGGAAAGGTGAACCTCGATAAATGGCTTGCCGACCGCCTTTATCGCATCGTAAATGGCATAGCTGTAATGAGTGTATGCACCGGCATTGAGTATGCAACCGTCATATTTTTCACGCACGGAATGTATGGCATCGATTATTTCGCCCTCACTGTTCGACTGATAAAAGTCGCATAACATATCAAAACCCTTAGCATAGGTCGAAATATTCGCGTTTATCTCCTCAAGCGTTTGCGTTCCGTAAATACCGGGCTCACGTATCGAGAGCATATTGAGATTCGGTCCGTTGAGCACCAAAATTTTTTTATAAGCCATTATAAAGCCTTCCTTTCAAGATAATCAGTTTTCATGGCACGTGCATCCTCGGCCTGCGTTCCGTCCGACTCGCATATAACAGTCGGTTCGGCACCGAGCTCGCACAAAAGCTCCATAAGAGGCATAGGCTCGGGGCCGAAAACGGTATCGGCAAAGGTAAGGTGCTTCTTTTCGCCACCCTTTGTATACTCGATTTTTGAAAAATGAGAATGAAAATGAAGCTTTCGGTATTCGCCGAGGCGGTTGCCTATCGCATCTATAACAGACTTAAAGGCCGCTTTTGAATTGACCTCGCCCAAGGTTCTTGCATTAAGGTGACCGAAATCGATGCACGGAATAAGCCTTTCGTCAAGCTCGCAAAGTGCCAAAACCTCTTCTAAAGTACCGAGTTGATTTATTTTTCCCATTGTTTCGGGACAAATGTGAATATGGCCGAGCCCCTCTCGGTCAAGCACTTCAAGCGACAGCTTCATAGTGTCGATTGCCAATTCGAGAGCCTCATTTCTGTCAAGCTTTCCGCATGAGCCGGTATGCACAACTATTCTGTTTCCTCCGAAACAATCGACCGCTCTCGCACTTTGGAGAATATAATTGACCGAATTCAGGCGTTTTTCTTCATCAACGCTCGACATCGAAATATAATACGGAGCGTGAAGCGAAACCGTAACGCCGTATTCACGGCACTTTTCTCCGAACTGTCTTGCCTCCTCTTCACCGATATTAACACCTCGGCCGCACTGATACTCAAAAGCATCAAGCCCCATTTCGCTGATATACGAAGGCACCTGCAGACTGTTCTTACGTCCGCTTGCATAAAACGATTCACCGCAGCCTGCGGGTCCGAATATAGCCGACATAACGCTTTCCTCCCTTAAAATTTATCTTTAAGCAGCTTTTTTTCAAAATATCTTCTTATTTTAAAGCTTCGGCCGTCCTCAAGCTTTATAGGACGTACAAGCAATGATTTTATGCCGAAAAGATTCGCTCCGAGCACATCGGTGAATATTTGATCGCCGATTATTGCGGTATGCCTTTTTTCGGCACCGAGAGCCTTGACGGCCTTTCTGTATCCGAACGGCAGCGGCTTTGCGGCAAGGCTGACAAACGGAAGTCCTATCCTTGCGGCGAAGGGCTCGATACGCCAACGCTTGGAGTTTGAAACGACGATGAGCTTTATACCGCTTTCTGTCATCCTATCGAGCCACTCACTCAGACCGTCGACAAGAACGGTGCCGTGGTGTGTCGAAAGCGTATTATCGACATCGAGCAAAAGTGTATCTATCCCCTCGGCCTTCAAAAAGTCGAGCTTAATATCGGTAATTCTTTTGAAGACGGCGGTTTGCGAAAAAACAGACATAAACGATCCTTTCGAAAATAAAAATAAAAAGGTAACCGGATATTCCTTCCGGTCACCTTTTCACTTTTGAAATTTAGCGGAACTTGCGCTTACGTGCAGCTTCCGATTTCTTTTTACGCTTTACAGAAGGCTTCTCATAATGCTCTCTTTTACGGACTTCCTGGATGACACCATCCTTCTGGGTCTGTCTTTTAAAGCGTCTGAGTGCATTTTCAAGCGATTCATTTTCTTTTACACGAACCTGGCTCACTATATTCCCTCCCTCCGCATTGTCGCAGGGGTATTACATATTTTCGTTAATTATACACCAACATAAGCACTTATGTCAAGTGTAAAATTGACAAATTTTAAAACTTTTGCGGTTTTATTTTAAATGTTTCGAAAAATCCGTCAATAATACGGCAAAAATCGCCCATAAACCGAACAGCCAACGGCTTGCATTTATTTTGCGACTATATTTACAAGCTTCTTGGGAACGTAAATTTCCTTTACTATGTTCTTGCCCTCAAGCTCGGCGGCGATCTTTTCGTCGGCCTTGGCGGCGGCAATGGCATCGGCCGAAGCTATATCGGCGGCAACCTTAAGACGCGACTTGAGCTTTCCGTTGATTTGAACGACTATCTCAACGGTAGAATCGACCGTCTTGCTCTCGTCGTACTCGGGCCATGTGCTGAGTGAGCAAAGCTCGGTCTCGCCTATCTCATGCCAAATCTCCTCACAAAGGTGCGGAGCAAACGGGCAAAGCATTTTAACGAACATCTTAAGCTCGTCGACCGTAAGAGAACCGTGGTCACAGATTGCATTGAGCAACGACATCATTGCGGCAATAGCGGTATTGAACTTCATTTCCTCAATATCCGAGGTAACCTTTTTAAGTGTCTTATGGAACAGCACCTCAAGCTCGGGAGTTGCACCGTTGCCCTTAGCCATTCCGCTGAGGTCGGCAACCCTTTCAAGGAAGCGCTTGCAGCCCTTAACGCTCGAATCGCTCCAAGGTGCTGCCATACCGTAGTCGCCCATAAAGAGGATATATACACGCAATACATCGGCACCGACGGTATCGACGACATCGTTCGGGTCAACAACGTTGCCCTTGGACTTACTCATCTTTTCGCCGTCCTCACCGAGGATAAGACCCTGTGCGGAACGCTTTGCATAAGGCTCGGAGGTCGGTACCTCACCGATATCGTAAAGGAACTTATGCCAGAAGCGCGAATAAATCAAGTGACGTGTAACGTGCTCCATACCACCGTTGTACCAGTCGACCGGCAACCAATACTTAAGCTTATCCTTATCGGCAAAGGCTTCGGTATTGTGAGGATCGATATAGCGCAGGAAGTACCACGACGAACCTGCCCACTGCGGCATGGTATCGGTCTCACGGCGTGCATCGCCGCCGCACTTCGGGCACTTGCAGTTAACAAACGACTCTATACGTGCAAGAGGGCTTTCTCCGCCCTCACCGGGTGCGAAATTCTCGACCTCGGGAAGCTTTAAGGGAAGCTCGCTGTACGGTACGGGAACCATACCGCACTTCTTACAGTGAACTATCGGGATAGGCTCACCCCAATATCTCTGACGGTTGAACGCCCAATCCTTCATCTTGTACTGAATGCCCTTTTCGCCTATTCCCTTTTCGCCCAAGAAGGCAAGCATTTTATCAATGGCATCGGCCTTTTTGGCTATTCCGTTAAGGAAATCGGAATTGACCATTTTGCCGTCACCGGTATAGGCCTCGACCGAAATATCTCCGCCCTCGATGACCTCGATAATATCGATACCGAACTTTTTGGCAAAGTCGTAGTCACGCTGGTCGTGAGCGGGAACCGCCATAATGGCACCGGTGCCGTAGCCCATCATTACATAGTCGGAAATATAAACGGGGATTTCCTTGCCGTTTATGGGGTTTATCGCGGTAAGACCGTTTATTTTAACACCGGTCTTGTCCTTGACAAGCTGAGTACGCTCGAACTCAGTCTTTTTGGCACACTCGTTCTTATAGGCGTCAAGCTCGTCGATATTTGAAATTTGATCGCGGTATTTTTCGATTATCGGATGCTCGGGAGCGATAACCATAAATGTAACGCCGAAGAGAGTGTCGCAGCGTGTGGTATAAATTCGGAGCTTTTCGCCAACCTCTTTTATCGAAAAATCGACAAATGCACCGGTCGACTTGCCTATCCAGTTGACCTGCTGCATTTTGATATTTTCGGGATAATCGACGTCATCAAGTCCCTGAAGGAGCTTGTCTGCGTATTCGGTAATGCGAAGATACCAAACATCCTTGGACTTTTGAACGATATCACTGTGACAAATGTCACACTTACCGCCCTGTGAGTCCTCGTTGGACAAAACAACCTTACAACTCGGGCAGTAGTTGACCAAAGCCTGATCACGGAAAACAAGTCCGTGCTCGAAAAGCTTTAAGAATATCCACTGTGTCCACTTATAATAGTCCTCGGTAGTGGTATCGACAACTCTTGTCCAGTCAAATGAAAATCCGACACGCTTTAACTGCGAGGTGAAGCGTGCGATATTCATATCGGTAACCTTTCTCGGATGTATGCCGGTCTTGATGGCATAGTTCTCGGTCGGCAGACCGTATGCATCAAAGCCCATCGGGAAAAGAACATTATAGCCCTGCATTCTGCGCTTGCGCGAAATGACCTCAAGGCCGGAATAAGCCTTTATATGACCGACGTGCATACCCGCTCCGCTCGGATAAGGAAACTCAACAAGTCCGTAAAATTTCGGCTTCTCGGTATTGTCGGAAGCGACGAATGCCTTCTCGTCATCCCAAACCTTTTGCCATTTTTCTTCGATTGCTTTAAAATCGTACTTCAAAATTATTCCTCCATAGCAGATGTTAATATCTGCGTCAAATCAACCTGCTCGCCGTCCTGCCACATACGGTCGAGTGAATAAAATTCTCTCGATTTTCTGCCGAAAATATGGATAACGACACTGCCGTAGTCCAAAAGCATCCAATCGGAGGTTCTGCCCTCGATATGTCCGATCTCAACACCGGCCGCCTTGAGCTTTTCCTCAACCTCATCGGCAAGTGCTCTGATATGCGTGTTCGATGTTGCGGTGCAGATAAGAAAATAATCGGCAATATCCGAAACATCGGTTATCTTCACCGCCGCCATATCCATAGCCTTTTTATCGTTAAGGGTATTTGCCGCCAAACCGAGAATTTCAAACGCTTCCATCATTAAACCTCTCTTTCTGCAATAAGGTAATTATATGCACTTAAGGTATCGGGATGCAAGGGACGTTCCCCCGACACGATATCCTTAATTGTAAACTTTAATATACGAATGATACATTCGTCGAGCGAACGGTCGGCTGCCGCTCTTATCTCGTCTATATCGGGATAGCCGCGGTCGGCCGAGGTCAAATCGGCAACGAAAATAATTTTTTGAGCCAAGGTCATATCGGCTTTGGCCGTGGTATGATACCGAATTGCCGAAATAATATCGCGGTCGTCAATGCCCAATTCGTGCTGCACCGTCAAAGCACCGCTCACAGCGTGCCATATCTGCGGCGACTTTTTTTCGACATTAGTCAGCATTATACCAAACTTTTCGAATAATTGCAACTGTTCATTGTCGGAAGTATTTTTTGTTATATCGTGCAAAAGACCCGCAATATACATTTTTTCACTGTCTGCGCCGTATTTAACCGACAGTCTTTCGGCTTCGTCGGCAACGCAAAGTGAATGGTAATATCGCTTGTCGGAAAGCCTTGTTTTAAGAAGTGCTTTATATTTTTCAATCAAAAAAATTCACCTGCCGTACAAACGGTTGTCGGAAATATAATCGAATATTTCCGGCATTAAATATTTTTTTAAATCACTGTCGCAGCCGGTCGCATTACGTATATCGGTCGAGGAGACCTTCGGAAGATCCGTTTCTATAACCGTAATTTTGCCGCCGCAAAGTCTTAAATTATCAATACATTTATCGAATTCCGCACCGTCGACACCCTTACGCCTTACCGCATAAAGCTCGCAAAGGCCGAGGATATCACGGTATCTGAACCATTCCGTAAAAGAGGTCACCATATCGCCGCCGATAAGCATTCCTATCTCACGGTATTCTTTTTTCAGCTCCGATAAGGTATAAAAGCTGTAGCTTTTGCCTTCACGCCGAAACTCAATGTCCGATGCCTCTGCCTTATTAAGGCCGGTGCAAAGAAGTCGGCACATATTCAGCCTGTCTTCGCCCGAAGCGAACATTTCGGCGACCGCCTTATGCGGCGGAATGTTGGTCGGAGCCACCAAAACACGGCTCACCTGCGGCAAGGCACATACCGCCTCAAGCATTTTTCGGTGTGCGATATGAGGCGGATTGAACGTACCGCCGAAGAATACGATCTTACCCATTATTTTACAAGGACTATCTGCTTATTTTCGGCGCTCTGCTTATAAAGTATAAACTTGGAGCCGATCACCTGAACGACGTCGCTTTCGGTGGCATCGGCGACCTTGTCGGCACACTCACGAACACCCTCTGGTGAGGTTTCGAGCACCGTGAGCTTTATAAGTTCACGTGCTTCGAGGGCTTCACCGATCTGCTTGATAAGCTGTTCGCCGACACCGCCCTTGCCGATCTGAAATATGGGCTGAATGGTATTTGCCATTCCTCTGAGCTGGGCTCTCTGTCTTGAATTGAGCATATTTAAACTTCCTTTATATATTTTTTGATTTCTTTTTCGAATTCGGCTATCGCCGCACTGCGGTGGCTTATACTGTCCTTTTCCTCGGGCGGCATAGTTCCGAAGCAGCCCTTTTCGGATATGAACAACGGATCATAACCGAAGCCGCCGTCACCCTGAGGTTCAAGTCCGATATATCCTTCACAGGTACCCCTGACGGTAAATTCACGTCCATCGGGAAACACGCAGGCAATGGTCGAAACAAAGCGTGCGGTACGTTTTTCAAGCGGAACTCCCGAAAGCTCCTTAAGCAGCAGCTCGTTGTTATCACGGTCATTACCGGTTCCGGCATAGCGTGCGGAATAAATACCGGGTCGTCCGTTCAAATAATCGACACACAGACCCGAATCATCGGCAACAGACGGCAAGCCCGTGAAGGCGCAGGCAGAGTGTGCCTTTATAAGAGCGTTTTCTTCGAAGGTTGCTCCGTTTTCATCGGGCTCGGGGATACCTCCCTCAATACCGTCGGGACTTATGAGTGAAAATCCGAGCGGCTCCAATATTCTCGAAAGCTCCGCAAGCTTTCTGCGGTTATGTGATGCCAGCAAAAATGTCATAGCTTATGCATCCTCTCTGAAAATAGCATTGGCAAAGCTCTTAGGGTCGAACGGCTGAAGATCGTCGATCTGCTCACCTACGCCGATGTACTTCACCGGTATTTTCAGCTCGTCGGTGATAGCCAAAACGACTCCGCCCCTCGCCGTACCGTCAAGCTTAGTCAAAACAATGCCGGTTATGTCGGCAACCTCTTTGAAATCTCTCGCCTGATTTACCGCATTCTGCCCCGTTGTGGCATCAAGCACAAGCAGTGTTTCGACGTCGGCGTCGGGCAGTTCACGCTTTATGATACGGTACATCTTGGCAAGCTCGTTCATAAGGTTTTTCTTATTGTGAAGGCGGCCTGCCGTATCGCATATAATGACATCGCTGTTACGTGCCTTTGCGGCGGCTATGGTGTCGAAAACGACCGAAGCCGGATCCGCTCCCTCGGCACTCTTGACCATATCCACGCCTGCTCGGTCGGCCCAAACGGCAAGCTGATCTATTGCGGCGGCACGGAAGGTATCGGCCGCGCCCAAAATAACATTTTTTCCGCTATCCTTGAGTTGTGAAGCAATCTTACCTATCGTAGTCGTTTTGCCCACACCGTTCACGCCGATAACAAATATTACCGACGGATGTGTCGACATATGGAGCTCCCGGTCGCCCTCAAGCATTTCTTCAACCGTTTCAGCAAGCATACGCTTGATAACGGCAGGGTCCTTGACCCTTTCTTCCTTGACTCTTTCCTTTAGAACAGAGCATATTCTTTCCGAGGTCACCATACCGATGTCACTCATTATAAGTATTTCCTCAAGCTCCTCGAAAAGCTCGTCATCTATTTTCGTGAAAGCCGAAAGCATCGAGCCGACCGCACCCGAAATTGACTCCCTCGTCTTTTTTAAGCCTTCACTGATTTTGCTGAAAAAACCCATTTATCCTGCCTCCGATATCACTTGTTTTCATTGATGTGAAGCGTTTTTATGAGCTCGTCGACATCAAGCTGCAGCAGCTTGGTAACACCCTTTTCCTGCATCGTGACACCGTAAAGCATATCTGCGGCATCCATAGTGCCCCTGCGGTGCGTTACACAGATGAACTGCGTGCCGAAATGAGATCTTGTCATATAATTTGCAAAGCGCTCGACGTTTATATCGTCAAGTGCCGTATCGACCTCATCAAGGAAGCAGAACGGCGGAGCGTTTACCATCATTATAGCAAAATAAATTGAAATTGCAATAAGAGCTTTTTCACCGCCCGAAAGTCCTTCAAGGCTCGGTACGTTCTTTCCGGGAAGCTTTGCAACGATATCAATACCGCTTTCAAGCAGATTATCGGGATCGGTCAGCTTAAGCTCGGCGTGTCCGCCGCCGAAAAGCTCGGTAAACACCTTGGTAAAGTTTTCGCCGATCTTCTTGAAGCCCTCTGCGAATTTTTCCTTCATTTGAGAGGTCAAATCATCGATAAGCTTGTTGAGCTCATTTCTCGAAGCATCGAGGTCATCCATCTGACCCTTCATAAAGACATATCGCTCGTATACCTCTTTATACTCTTCTATTGCCGAAACGTTTACGTTGCCGAGCGACTTAATTTTGCCCTTTACCTCACTCAGCTCACGCTTGGCCTCGGTTATATTCTCAACCGGCTCGGCTATCCGCTCGGCCTCTGTACGTGTCAGCTCATATTCGTCAAAGAGACGCTTGATGATGTCATCGTATTCCTTGAGCATATTTTCTCTGCGTTCTTCAAGTCTTGCGACCTCGCCGCCGAGCTTCTCACGTGTAGCGGTCAGCTCACGCTCCTGCTGTCTTTTCTGCTGACTTTCTCGGTCGAAGCCGTCACGCTCCGAAATAAGGTCGGCAACCTTAACGTTTCCGCCGTTTATTTGATCCCGAATCGAGGCTTTTCGTTCTTCAAGCTCCGAAATAGCCGCACGCTCGGCTTCGGAGCGTGCATTAACCGACTCGATCTCCGAAATGAGCGATTCACCGCGGTTTCCGCTGGAGGAAATATTTTCCTCCAAAAGATTTATCGAGTTTTCCATCGACTCGATATCCTTTTCGGTCTCCATTATCTTTATGCGAAGCTCGGTAATACCGTTTGACAGCTGTTCACGCCGTTCGGTCACGGTATCACGTCCGCCAGAAAGACCGTCTATCTCACACTGAGCCGAAAGCTGAAGCTTTTCGATATCGGCAATGGCGGCATTGGCTTCGTTTGAAAGCTTATTAAGCTCTTCACGGCGGCCTTTAAGCAAGAATTCCTCACCGTTCAAGGCATCGATACTCTTTTTAAGCTCTGACACAAGGTCGTTTACACGCTTGATTTCACCGGCAACTCTTATCTTGTCCTCGGTGGCGGTGGCAAGGCTCGAACGTGCATTTATTATCTCGGCCTCAAGCGAAGCGACCTCCGAGGAAGCGCTGTTATAGCTGTCGGTAAGCGCACCTGTTTTCTCAAGCAGCTTAACTATTTTTTCGTTGAGCTCCTTTATCTCACCGGAACGGCTCAAAACGCCCGAATTTTTGGCAAGCGAACCGCCCGTCAGTGAACCGCCGGCATTGACAACCTGTCCGTCAAGCGTGACGGTCTTGAAGCGGTAGCCGTGCTTTTTTGCGATGGCAACAGCCGCATCGATATCCTCGGCAACAACGGTTCTTCCCAAAAGGTTTGCGATGATACCCGAATATTTGCCGTCACATTCCAGTAGCTCGGAGGCTATTCCGACATATCCGAAGCAGTTTTCAAGACCCTTTTCGTCAAACGGTCTCGGCTTGATGGTCGATATCGGCAGGAAGGTCGCACGGCCTTTATTCTGCGATTTCAAAAATTCAATGGCACGTTTTGCATCGCCCTCACCGTCAACGACGATATGCTGAAGCGAAGCACCCAAGGCGGTCTCGACCGCAACGGCATATTCCTTTTTGACCTCGATCAGCTTGCCGACAGGCCCGTGCACACCCCTTAAGAGACCGTGCTCGGCCTCTCTCATAACCGATTTTACCGGAAGACCCAAGCCTTCCATATTGCGCTCAAGCTCCTCGAGAATGGCGATTCTCCGCTTCTTGTCCTCAATATCGAGACGTGCGGTATCAAGCTGCTGCTTATATTCCTCGGCCTTTTGCTTGCGTGACTCGAATATCAGCTCGCGACCCTTCAAAGAATTGGCAGCCTCCTCGGCAGTTTCTTCGGAATGCTTAAGCATTTCGGACAGCTCACCGAGCTCTTTTTCCAAATCGGCCTTTTCCTTTGTCTTTTCGGACAAGGATGTGGCAATTGCGGTATTTCTCGAATCGATTTCTCCGACGGAAGACTGAGCGGTCACCATTTTGACACGCTGCTCGGATATCTGCACCGAATAGGTATTCAGTTTCTTGGTGAGCTCTTCGATTTTGCGTGAAATGACCTCACTGTTGCCGATAAGTCCGTTCAGCTCGGCCTCAAGTCCCGAAGCGTTTGCCGAAAGCTCTTCTATATCGTTTCTTTTAAGCTCGATCGCATTGCGCTTTTCTTCGATTTCGGTCTTTGACTTTTCATCGGAGCTTCCAAGCTCGAACAGATCGTTTTTCAGGCGTTCGACCGTCTCGTCATTATGCTTGACTGCGGCCGAATGGACGTTTATTTCACCGTCAAGACGGACGGTTTCCTCTTCAAGGGAGGAAACATATCTTCTCATCTCATCGATCTTGACGTTCATCGAAGAATATCTTTCGGAGCCGGATTCTATATCGGCGGCAAGCCCTTGGAGCTTGCTTTCGACGTCATTATACTGTGCATTTGCAACCGTTATTTTATTTTCCTGTGCCTTTAAAAGATCACCCGACTGATTAAGCGAATTAAGCCACAGTCCGATTTCCAGCCGCTTTCTCACTGCGGCAAGCTCAATAAATTTTTCGGCCTTTTTGCTCTGCTCCTCAAGCGGACCGACTCTGCCCTCAAGCTCGGCCATAATATCCTTGAGTCTCAGCATATTGTCATCGGCGGACGAAAGCTTTCGCTCGGCCTCGATCTTGCGGTAGCGATAGCGTGAAATTCCGCTCGCCTCTTCGAAAATATCACGTCTCTCGTCGGACTTTGAGCGAACGATAGTGTCAATTTTACCCTGTCCTATCATCGAATATCCGTCACGTCCGAGACCCGTATCCATAAACAGCTCATGAACGTCCTTAAGTCGAACGACCGCCTTGTTTATTAGGTATTCGCTTTCGTGCGAACGGTAGTATCTTCTTGTCACCGCCACCTCGTCATTGTCGAAATTTAAGCTTCGGTCACTGTTATCCATAACAATCGTGACCTCGGCAAAACCGTGAGGACGACGGTCGGCGGTACCGCTGAAAATAACGTCCTCCATAGACTGTCCTCTGAGGTTCTTGGTCGACTGCTCACCCAATACCCAACGAACGGCATCGGAAATATTACTCTTGCCGCTTCCGTTCGGGCCGACAACGGCGGTAACTCCCTTTCCGAATTTCAAAACCGTTTTATCGGCAAAGGACTTAAAGCCCTGAATTTCGATCGACTTTAAGATCAACTGTTTTTCATCCTTTCAAATTCAACGTCAAACGGCGCGACGTTCCCGTCGGCAACGATCCGACACCGATACCCTTTTTCAAAAAGTGCCCTTATGTTGCTTTTTTTGTTTCCCACTGCCTTTGATACACAGCGCGGATCTATATGCAGTATATAGTCCCCTTCACTCGGCAAAACACCGAGTATTTTATCCAAATACCGCTTACTGTCGCAAAGCTCTTTAAACGACGGATGCCAAGGTCCTGCGACATAGCGTGACTCATCGATTTCGTGAAGTCCGCATCTTATGACCGTTATCCCGGCATTCTCGAACATCAAAAGAAGCTCAGAGCAGAGACAGACGGTATCCTGCAATGTCGGCGGAATATATTTCCCGGACTTATAAAGCACCGACAGTGCCGTTCCCTCAAGTGTCACGGTGGGATATATCCTGACCGTATCAGGTGAGAGTACTATTATACTTTTTGCGGTATAAACGTCCCTTTCGTATGTACTTTTATAAAGTCCCGTCATCATTTGAAGTCCGAGCGAAAAGCCGTATTGCTTTATAAGTTCCGAAGCCGCTTTGACATCGGACTCCTTATGTCCGCGGTTGTTGGCGGCAAGCACTTCGTCGCACATACTCTGCGCTCCGAGCTCTATCGCCGTAACACCGTATTTCTTCAAAATATCCAATACCTCACGGTCGATATAATCGGGTCTTGTCGAAATTCTGATACCGCAAATGTCACCGGAGCCGACAAACCGACCGGCCGCCTCCAAAAGCGATATCATATAGCTTCGCTCGATTCCCGTGAAGCTTCCGCCGAAAAAGGCAAGCTCGGTATTCTTTCCGTCATAGCGTTTCGAAGACTTAGCGACAGTGACCGCATTTTCTATGTCGGCGGCACTCGGTGCCGTATCGACACCCGTTATTGTATTCTGATCGCAGAAGCTGCACCTGTGAGGGCACCCCAAATGCGGAACGAATACCGATATGTTGGCATGGCTCATACCGGCTGACCCAACAGCTCCAAAGCCTGCTTTGCGGCATACTGCTCGGCCTGCTTCTTACTGCGGCCGACACCGCTTCCGATCGTGTTGGAATTGAGTCTTACCTCAACCGTAAAGCGCTTATCGTGGTCGGGGCCCTCCTCGCCGACAAGTATATATGCCAGCTCCTCACCGGGATTTTTCTGAATTATCTCCTGAAGCTGGGTCTTATAATCGTGGAACGCCTCTTCGACCGTATGGTGCTTTATCTCGTCCTTGACAAAGCGCATAACGTGCGCACGTGCAACCTCCATACCGCCGTCAAGATACATTGCGGCAAGAAGTGCTTCAAACGCATCGGCCAATATCGATGGTCTCTCTCTTCCGCCGTTTTGCTGTTCACCCTTTCCGAGGAACAAAAAGCGGCCGAGATCGATCTCGGTGGCAAATGCGGCAAGCGATTTTTCGCAAACCAAAGAGGCTCTCAGCTTGGTCAGCTCCCCCTCGGGAAGCTCCTTGAAATTTCTGAATATATACTCGGAAACGATAATGGAAAGCACCGAATCGCCCAAAAATTCAAGACGCTCGTTCGACTCGGGTATGCTCTTGACTTCGTTTATATAAGAGGTGTGCGACAGTGCTCTGAGCATAAGCGATTTATCCTTAAACTCATATCCTATTTTCTGTTCCAATTCATGCATAATTACACCTGCTCGCTGTCGGTCTCGGTCAATTTCGAAATATCAGCCGATATTTTTTCCATAACATTATTTTCAACACAAAGCTTTGCCTGACGTATTGCGTTTTTGAAAGCATTCGCATCCGAACCGCCGTGTGCCTTGATTACCGGCTTTTTGACACCCAAAAGCGGTGCGCCGCCGATGTCGCCGTAATCGGCGAACCTTTTAAGTCCCGTCATAGGCTTTTTGGCAAGCAAATAGGCAAGCTTGGTCTTTATATTCGTAAGGAAAACGCCCTTAAGCATTTTCATAAGGTTCATCGCAACGCCCTCATAGAGCTTCAATGCGACATTTCCCGTAAAGCCGTCGGCTATAACGGCATCGCAAATACCGGCAGGAATATCTCTTGCTTCGATATTTCCGATAAAGTTTATCGGACTGCTTTGCAGGAGCTTATATGCCTCAAGCTGAAGCGGAGTTCCCTTGGTATCCTCGGTTCCGATGTTGAGCAGACCGATCTCGGGATTTTCAACACGTTCGACGTTTTTGAGGTATACCGAAGCCATAATTCCGAACTGATTGAGCATTTCGGGGCGGCATTCGGCATTGGCACCGCAGTCCATAAGCATAAATTTCCTTGTTTTAGAGGGCAAAACCGTTCCGATAGCAGGACGCTTTATTCCCTTAATACGCTTGATCATAAAGGTGGCTCCGGCAACGATCGCACCAGTGCTTCCCGCCGAAACCAAGGCATCGGCCTCACCGTCGGCGACAAGGCGCAGTGCCAGTCCCAACGAGGTATCCTTTTTCGAACGAAGTATCTCGGTCGGCTTATCGTGCATATCGAAAACACCCTCGGTGTGAGCGATCTCGATACCGCTGATATCAATTTCGTTTTCCTCGGCACACTTTTCTATTTTGCCGCGGTCACCCGTAAGTATTACATAAACACCGTATTCTTTTACGGCGGCGGCCGCTCCCTTGAGCACCTCGAGCGGAGCCTTATCTCCTCCGAAAGCATCGACTGCTATTTTCATAATTTTCACTCCTTATAAAGACGGCTGAGCTTCCGGCTCGGGTATACTGTCGGTAAAGCCCATATCCGAGAACCAGCTCGCCGAACGGTAAGACAGCTCGTAATACCGTTTGGATTTATCCTTGATTTTTTGTTCAAGCGGCGGTAAAACGCCGAAATTGGCACTCATCGGCTGAAAATCCTTGACCGTCTCATCCGAAATATAAGACGACAGTGCACCGATCATTGTATATTCGGGAAATTTTATCGGCTCGGTAACACCGATTTTTGCCGCCATATGCATGGCCGCGACTATTCCCGAGGCCGCCGACTCCATATATCCTTCAACACCGCTTATCTGACCGGCAAAGCTTATTTTCGGATAGCGCTTCATCGAAAATGTCGAATCGAGCACCTTCGGTGAATTTATAAACGAATTCCGGTGCATAACACCGTAGCGCAAAAACTCGGCGTTTTTGAGAGCTGGTATCATACCGAACACTCTTTTTTGCTCGGGGAATTTCAAATTGGTTTGAAAGCCGACAAGATTGAGCATGGTACCGCTTCCGTTTTCTTTTCTGAGCTGTACGACCGCCCACGGTCTGTGTCCCGTGTTCGGGTCACGCAGACCGACCGGCTTCATCGGGCCGAAGCGTATCGCATCACGTCCTCTTGAAGCCAAAACCTCTATCGGCATACAACCCTCATACACCTTGAGCGGAGCATCGGCATCGTGCAGCACCGCACGCTCGGCCGAAACAAGCGCATCGACAAAGGCTTCGTACCGTTCTTTGTTCAGCGGACAGTTTATATAATCGTCGCCGCCCTTGCCGTAACGGCTTTCGGCAAAGGCACAGGACATATCGACACTGTCGGCCGACACGATGGGTGCAGCGGCATCGAAAAAGTTGAGATATTCTTCGGAGCAAAGCCCGGCGATTTTTTCATAAAGCCGACCGTCGGTCAAGGGACCGGTTGCGATGACCGTGTATTCGTCGGTATCTATCTCGGTCACCTCTTTGCGGATGACCTCTATATTCGGGTGTGCGTTTATCATATCGGTGACGGTCTGCGAAAACAAATCACGGTCGACCGCCAAGGCACCGCCTGCAGGTACGGCGGTTTTCCTTGCCGCCTTCATACAAACCGAGCCCAGCTGCTCGGCCTCCCATTTAAGCAGACCCGCCGCCGAATTGAACCTTGCGGCCTTGAGTGAGTTGGAGCATATAAGCTCGGCAAAGCCCTTTGATTTATGCGCAGGTGAGAACTTCTCCGGCTTCATTTCATAAAGCTCGACCTGCAAGCCGTATTCGGCAAGCCTGTAAGCGGCTTCACAGCCCGCAAGTCCTGCGCCCAAAACCTTAACCTTCATTGCCTTCATCCGTTTTCTCGGTATTTTTCTTTCGTGCTGCCGCCTTGGAAAAACCGCAATTTTCGTCGGCACAGTGAATCTTTCCCCTGCCCTTGAAAAGGGTCTTTCCGCACTGCGGACACTGCTCATCGGTCGGTTCGTCCCATGTCATAAATTTACATTCGGGATAAGACGAACAGCCGTAAAATTTCTTTTTCTTCTTTGTGCTTCTCTGAACAAGCTTGCTCGAGCAAAGCGGACAGCTTCCTTTAACGTCACCCGTGAGCGGCTTGGCGTTCTTGCACTCGGGATATCCCGGGCAGGCAAGGAATTTTCCGAAGCGGCCGTTTTTGATGACCATTTTTCTTCCGCAAAGCTCGCATACCACGTCGGTCTCCTCATCGGGTACTTTTACACGCTTTCCGTCGGTCTCGCTTTCGGCCTTTTCAAGCGTTTTTGCGAAATCGTCATAGAATTTGCGTATTGTCTCGACCCAGCCGAGCTGACCGTCGCCGACCTTGTCGAGATCCTCCTCCATACCTGCCGTGAACTCAACGTCAACGATCTTTTTGAAGTGCTCGCACATAAGGTCGGTAACCGCTTCTCCGAGCAGAGTAGGTGCATACGCCTTGTTTATCTTGGTAACATAGTCGCGCTGTTCGATATTCGAAACTATCGGAGCATAGGTGGCCGGACGGCCTATTCCGTTTTCGTCAAGTGCCTTTGTAAGCGTTGCGTAGTTGTATCTTACGGGCGGCTGAGTGAAGTGCTGCTCGGAGATGACCCCTCCGACCGTATCACACTTGAGGACGTTACCGACCTCCATTTTCGGAACGGCGCAGTTTTCCTCTTCCTCTTCATCCTTGCCCTCGACATAAAGGGCGGTAAAACCGTCGAACTTGACCTTATAGCCGCTTGCCTTGAAGCAATAACCGCTGTTAAGTATATCGACCGACACGGTCTCCTGCTGGCAGGCCGCCATAAGGCTGGCCAAGAAGCGCTCCCAAATAAGCTTATAAAGCTTATACTGCTCTGCGGTAAGTGCCGACTTGATCGATTCGGGAGTAATATCCACAGATGTCGGACGTATGGCCTCGTGAGCATCCTGAGTTCCCTTTTTCGCCTTGAAATAACGCGGTGAGGACGGCAGATACTTTTCGCCGAAGCGTGCACCTATAAATGCGGCGGCGGCGGCACGTGCCTCCTCAGAAATGCGGAGAGAGTCGGTTCTCATATACGTGATAAGACCGATGCTTCCCTTTTCGGGGATTTCAACTCCCTCGTAAAGCTGCTGAGCGATCCTCATAGTACGCTTACCGTCATAGTTCAAACGGCGAGAGGCTTCCTGCTGCATGGTCGAGGTATTGAACGGCGGCGCAGGCTGACGTGTGCGTGTACCGTTTTTGACCTTTGAAACGGTAAAAGTACCGTTTTTGACCGTTTCGACAATTTCCTTAGCCTCGGCCTCGGTCTTTATTTCAAGCTTTTTTCCGTCTTCCTTGCCGTGGAAATGCGCCACGAACTTTTTGCGGTCCTTAACGAGCTTCGCATCAACCGTCCAATATTCCTGCGGAACAAAGGCTCTTATCTCCTTTTCACGGTCAACGATCAGTCTCAGTGCAACCGACTGAACACGTCCTGCCGAAAGTCCTCTCTTGACCTTTTTCCAAAGGAACGGACTGAGCTTATAGCCGACCAAGCGGTCGAGCACACGGCGTGCCTGCTGAGCATCAACCAAATCTAGGTCGACCGTTCTGGGATTATTCATTCCGGTCTCCACGCCCGAACGTGTGATTTCGTTGAAGACCACACGGTTCTTCTCATTGAGATCAAGTCCCAAAATATGTGCCAGATGCCACGATATCGCTTCTCCCTCTCTATCCGGGTCGGTTGCAAGATAAACGAATTCGCTTGCGGCGGCGGCCTCTTTAAGCTTCTTTATGATATCCTTCTTGTTGGCAAGGTTGGTGTATTTCGGTGCGAAATCGTGTTCGACGTCGATACCCAAGGTCGACTTGGGCAGATCACGCACGTGACCGGTACAGCCGACGACCTCGTAGCCGTCACCCAAGTATTTCTGAACGGTTTTAGCCTTTGAAGGAGACTCCAAAATAACAAGCTTTGACAATTATTATCACTCTTTCGTGTTATTATGCTGATATTTAATGCGGTAGCGGCCGCCCGGCACAGCTTCGATAAAGCCGAATATCTCAAGCTCGGTCACTGCCGTAAGTGCCGCACCTATATCGACACCGCCTTCGGCGGCATCGTCTGCCGTAAACCCGTCGGCGTGCTTCTCGAAAATGCTCAGCACCTCTTTGGCCGAGTCGGAAAGCATATTCTTATTGACACACACTTTCGGTGTTTTGATTTCGAAAGCGGCTTCGGCCTTTGCCTTGGGTTCGGTATTTTGCTTTTTTATCGCCTTACTTCCCGATGCTCTCGCCTTTTCGGCAGTATCTTCGCCGTTTATCGGAATAACCGAAGCCGGCTTATGTATTTTGTCGGGATAAAGGAAAATATATTCGTTGATTATTTCATTTACATTCAAAAGCGGTCTCGCACCGTCTGAAATCAAACGGTTTGAGCCCTCATACTGCGGCAATGTCGGGATACCGGGAATAACAAAAACATCTCTTCCCTGCTCGCAGGCGTGCTTTGCGGTTATCATAGTACCGCTCTTTGTCGTGCCCTCTAAAATCACAACACCGTTCGAAAGTCCAGAAATTATGCGGTTTCTTCTTTGAAATGAACCTCGCATAACCCCTAAAAACGGCGGATATTCGGATATAAGGCAGCCGTGACGGGAAATCGACTCACGCAGCGGTGCATTCACCTTCAGATAATCACTTTCGATGCCGGCACCCAAAACACCCACCGTAACGCCGTCGGCATCAATAGCACCGTTATGCGCCGCACTGTCACCGCCGACAGCTCCGCCGCTTATAACGGTAAAGCCGCAGGATACAAGCGTGTTTGAAATGACATAGCCGCACCTTTCGCCGTATTCGCTTATGCTTCTCGGACCGACAACGGCAACGGCCGGAACACCGTTGAGCAGGAATCGGCTGCCCTTTACATAAAGCACCGCAGGCGGGTCGGCAATATTCAGCAGACGTTCCGGATAGCGCGGATCTGACGGAGTTACTGCTTCAATACCGTGCTCTGCACAGTCACGCATTATGCCGTAAACCACCTTGCGCGGGACCGAATGTAAACGGCTGATTTGAGCCTTACCGAGGTGAGCCGCCGATATCTTATCTGCGTCACTCGCTCTATAAAAGCTCTCGGCATCACCGAAGGCGGCGATAACACGCCCGACGGCTTCATTGCCGTAGCCGAGCACCTGTTGGAGCCATATCCAATACTCAGCCGACATTCTACATATCTCCCCGTATCATTTCCCACATTATGACAGAGGCGGCCGCGGCGGCATTCAGCGACTCGGCTCTGCCCTTCATCGTTATGGTGATCCTTTTATCGCAACTCTGTGATATTTCCTCGGTCAAGCCGTTTGCCTCGTTTCCGATAAGTACCGCACAGTTGTCACCGTAGTTCACCTCTCGCACATCGCAATCGGCGTTAGAAACGACCGAGGCGAAAACCGAAAATCCGCGTTTTTTAAGTAACCCGATATCCTCGAAAAGCGACTCGGTAACATATATCGGAAGCCTCAGCAAAGCACCCATTCCGGCACGCTGAGATTTCGGTGAAAACGGGTCACAGCCCTTTGACGATATGATAAGTCCGTTTATTCCGAGAGCCTCTGCCGTTCGTGCTATGGTACCGAGATTGGCCGGATCTGCCGTGTTCTCAAGCACAATAAACCGACCGCATTTTATATCCTCGGTCCTGTGAACGGTATCGGGTATCCGCACGATACACATTACCCCCTGAGGAGACACGGTATCGCACATATACGCAAACAGGCTTTCGGGAACGGTGAAGGTCTTTTCGGCCGAGCTGCTGAGCAACTCAAGCTTATCCGACGGCTTCACATTCTCGGCAACGATAAGGGTGTCGACCGAATATCCGTTCTGCACGGCATCGGCGCAAAGTCTCAGTCCCTCTAAAACAAAGGTGCCCGTGCTTCTTCTTTCACGTGACGAAGACATAAGCTTTTTCACAAGCTTTACAAGTCGGTTATCCTTGCTTTGAATATAAGACGTATCCACCTTTTCCACCTCATCGCATACTTTCTCACCATATTTTTATACTATAACAGAATTTTTTCTTAAAATCAACCCTTAGAAAATCACAAATTCTTTTTTCTTTCAAAATAAATGCCCGATTTTGCTTGTAAACCGCACAATTATAATGTATAATCAGTAAAAAACAAAAGGAAAAAGAGCTATGAAAACCTTTACGATAGGAAAAAACGACGTCGGACTTAGGCTTGACAAATTTGTTACCAAGACCGCTCCCCTGCTCCCGACGGCGCTTTTATACAAATATATACGCTTGAAGCGCATCAAGGTCAACGGCAAAAGAGCCGAGATAAGCACGAGACTCGAGCTCGGAAGCGTTGTAGATATGTATATCAACGACGAATTTTTCGAGAGAAAAAGTCCGAGATACGACTTTATGTCGGCCTCTAAGTCCTTGGACATTGTTTATGAGGACGAAAATATTCTTTTGGCCGACAAAAAGCAGGGACTTTTGGTGCACCCCGATGAAAACGAATACAACGATACGCTCATTGCGAGAATACAGCGCTATCTTTACGAAAAGGGCGAATATGACCCCGAAAAGGAAAACAGCTTCAAGCCTGCCTTGGCCAACCGTATCGACCGCAACACCGGCGGAATCGTCATTGCGGCAAAGAACGCCGAGGCGTTGCGGATCCTTTGCGAAAAGATCAAGACCCGTGAGCTTGACAAATTTTATCTTGCCGTCGTACACGGCACGCCCGATAAAAAAGAGGATATATTGGAGGGCTATCTCGAGAAAAACGAAGACCGCAAGCAGGTTTATATAAAGCAAAAAATGACCGATTCGACCAAAACCGTCCGCACAAAATATTCGGTAATGGCATCGAAGGACGGACTGTCGTTGCTTAAAATCGAGCTTTTGACCGGCCGCACCCACCAAATACGTGCACATATGGCCTCGATCGGGCATCCGCTTTTGGGCGACGGCAAATACGGTGTCAACCAAAAGGACCGCGCCAAGGGCTTTAAATATCAGGCACTTTATTCATACAAGCTCAAGTTCGACTTTACGACCGATGCCGGAATACTTCAATATCTCAACGGCAAAAGCTTCAGGGTCGGTTCGGTATGGTTCGCCGATCAGCTTTTCCCCGAATGTAAATACTGAAAGCAAAGCGGTGCCGCCCCCTGTTCAAAGCAGTCGGGCGACACCGTGTTTTTATTTGTTCTTATTCACTTTACGCTTTTCGAAAGAATCTCTGAGCTCCTTCAAATGCTCAATGACCGGCCGATCGGATTTAAAGGGACGGAAAAAATTATACTTCTGCTTGGCCTTTTCGCTTCGGCTTCTGATGTGCGACTTGATTTCTTCATAACGCACGATAACGTTGTTTTCCTCGGCATATTTCCTGAGCTTGACGATAAGCTGAGACGACTCGACCACATCGACCGCAAACACTCCGAAAAACAGACCGATAAAAAACGAAAAGGTCAGATTTTCCGACAGCCAATTAAGAGCATTGAGAATATACGGATGAATAAGGAAGTAATAAGCACAACCGAGAAGTACCCATATGAGTGAAAACTTCGGGCAGATTATCCCTTGGATATTTCCCCATTCGTCACGGTAGTCCCAAAGCCTTACCTTGGCAAATTTCAGCGATATGATACCCGCTATGTATTCGACCGCAGTCATACATATTCCCATAATAAGCAAAAGCGCCGCTTTGCCTAAAATACCCTTATTTGGAAAAAGATAGCTTTCGCATGAGGATATAAGATAAAGAACGCAAAGTCCGCAGCCGTAAAGAGGCAGATAAGGTCCCGTACAAAAGCCGGGATTTATCCACTTGCGCTCGGGGTTTGCCGACGAAATGAACCGCCTGAAAAGCAGCTCGATGACCCAGCCCGTCAACGATCCCATAAAGAACAAAAACGCCAAAATCAGAAACAAACTCAAATTCAACACCCATACTTTCAACTATATTTTATTTCAAAGTCGCTCGGTTGTCAATAATATTGTTTCGAAAAAGATTGACAAAACGGTTAATTTATTGTATATTTATAACCGCACAAGGCTCCTTAGTTAAATGGATATAACAAGCCCCTCCTAAGGTG
>CAZWLH010000004.1:0-51278 GCA_964634675.1 uncultured Eubacteriales bacterium | reverse complement strand
CCGTTGCCAAGGAAGAAGCCGAAGACATCAAGAAGAAGCTTGAAGAAGTCGGCGCTAAGGTTGAGCTTAAGTAATTTAATACTTAAAATAACCGTATTAAAGCCCCTGTCGGGAAATCCCGACAGGGGCTTTAAGCTTTCATAACCGCTTAAGATAATACTCAGTATCTGTGCGTACGGTGCCTTTATGATTTTACTGAACGCTTTTGCCGCCGTCGACAAAGATGTTTTGTCCGGTGATGTAACGTCCTTCGTTGGAGCAGAGTAGTGCTGCTGTAGGAGCGCAATCGTCGGGCGTGCCGTAGAATCCGACCGGGATGCTTGCCGTGACCTTTGCAGCATAGTCGGGATCGGAAAGTGCCTCGACGTTGCGGTCGGTGTAGATAACGCCGGGAGCTAAATTGTTGACCGTTATACCGTCATTCGCCAACTGAAGTGACAACGACTTAACCATATTGGTCTGCGCCGCCTTGCTTGCCGAATATATAAGCATATCGGGGTGCGGCTTGGATTCTTGGACACTGCCGACCGTCAAAATGCGTCCCCACTTTTTCGAACGCATATAGGGCACAGCCTCTTTAATCAGTAACATACTTGCAAGCAGATTGCAGTTTACTTGGGTATAGAAATCGTCGACCGTGATATCCTCCCACTTTTTCTTTATCTGCATCGAAGCATTCAGCACAAGAATATCGACATTGCCGATTTTCCCGATAAATCCCTTAACATTATCGGGATTTGACAGATCGCACATATGAACACTCACCTTGCCGCCGTTATTTTTTATAATCTCGGCGGTCTCGTTGGCCTTTGCAATGTTACCTGCGCCGTGAACAACGACCTCGGCACCGCATTCGGCCAACTTTATGGCTATGGCACGGCCGATTCCTCTTGCCGAGCCGGTAACAAGTGCTTTTTTACCGTTTAAATCAAACATATTTTTCACCTTAAATCTCAATTTCAGTACAGTTATCCTCGAATTTGTGTATTCCAAAGTCGGCTGCCGCACCGTCGGACTCGGCGGTGTAGTCACCATAGAAGCCTCTGAACTCAACATAACCGTTTTCGTCGGTCACTAAGGTAAGCTCGGTGTGCCACTTTTTGTTGAATAACTCCCAAAGGCGTTCTGCCGACTTTTTGGGAGTCAGATCATGGTGCAAAAGTCCGCCCTTGCAGTTGTTCTCACGCCAATTGCCGTTGTTCGGGTCATCATAGGCATATCCGTCGGGAACGTTCCAATAAACAAGCGTATCAACGGCCTCGTGACCGAAGCAAACGGTGTAAAGTACCTCCAGCAAATCAGCTTGAAGTTCTTCGTCCTCGGGCGATTCGCCGAATGTAGGAACGGTTATCTCGGTAAGCTCCAACGGCAGTCCGAGCGAGGCGTAAACATCGAGTCCCTTGTAAAGTCTCTTCGGACAGAACATCTTAGAACCGGTCATTACGTCTCTCTCATAGACTTCCCGTGTTGTAGATGTCGCACCTCTGAAGTCATGGTGCTGGAGTCCGATTTTGTCTATGCTTACACCTTTAAGCAGTGCATTTTCGAGCAACATATAATAAGGTGCGCGGTAGCCCTTCCAAGCGGCGTCGATTATCGGGTTTCCTTCGTTGAAAACAAGTATTTCGTTGGGGAAATATTTGCGTGCAAGGTCGAACGACCACTTGACGATATCTTCCTTTTTGCTGACAGCAGTCTGAGTTGTCCAACCGTGTTCACATAAAAGCTCGTTTATGACCTCAAACTCGACAAGTCTGCCTGAATAGCGCTCGGAAATCTGGCGGAAACGCTCTTCATAAAGCTTTTCCATTGCGGCCATATCGTTTTTCGGGAGCCAATCTGGGGTGAATTTGTCGTAAACAAGGCAGTGTAGCTTTGCATCTATGCCGTTTTCCTCGCAATACTCAACGCAAAGCTCTGGAGACGGACGGCGGTAGACTTTTTTGCTGTTTTTATTAAATCTCGGTTTACCTTGCTCCGGCTCCAAGCCGTCCCAATAGAATGGGACGGTTGCCAAATTAAAATACTTTTTAAAGGCTTCACGGTAGGCTTTGTTGTCCTCTTCGGATTCGAACTCGTCAAGCATAAATATGTTGGCACCGTACTTGAAATCGTGGGTATTCTGGGTGATTTTAACTTGTTTTCCCTGTAACGGTGCGCCGTTCTCGTCAACAAAGCGAAGTTTGCAATAGCCCTTGCGGTACTTTTCGATGGCTTCGGCGGCTCTTGTCTCGAGCAGCTCTTTTCCCTCAACGGCATATTGCATCCAAACCTCACGTGTTTTCTTGTGGTCTAACATAAAAATTCCTCCTTAGTCCAACTTGGCAACGCAAATGCAAAGCGGATGTTTCAGTGTTGCTTTTGTATTCGAAAGCACCGGTGCTTCTTTACTTAAATCCAAAACGGTAACGTCATCGGTCAGCTCGTTTGCGCAAAGAAGTTTATCGCCTACGATATAGATATCCCTCGGGGAGCTTCCGCCGCAAGGAATGTTATCAAGAAGCTTGACTCCGTCGTTGTTTATCTTGACTCTCGAAACGCAGTCGGCACCTCGGTGTGAAATATAAAGCATATCGCCGACACGCCTTATCGCCGCTGCGGTGCTTTTACCGCCAAATTCGGGCAAAAGCTTTACGGTATCTTTAAGCGTCAGGCGGCCGTTTTCAAAGCCGAAAACACTTAAAGTATTGCCCATTTCGTTGACACAGTAAACGGTTTTGCCGTCGGAAGAAAACTCCAAATGGCGCGCACCGTGACCGAGAGGTACTTGTGCTTCGGAAATTTCGTTAAGGTCTTTGTCATACGTAAAGACAGTATCGAGTCCCAAGTCACAGCAAAGAAAAAATCCGTCGGGAGCTTTGCCGATAAAGTGTGTGTGCGGAGCATCCTGCCGAACCGGGTCAACACCCTTGCCGGTATGTGTTACGGCAGTGTCGGGAAGCTTTACTACATTGCCCGACAGATAGTTTACCGCATAAACAGTTCCGATATCAACCGTCAGATGACAAGGGACAATACCGTTAGTGGTTATCGGTTCGCTGAGATTGCAGAGCCTGCCATCATCGGCAATATCGCAAGTCACTAGACCGCCGAAATGAGTATCTATATCGGTTTCGCGAAGCAAAATATACGCCTTTTTGCCCTCGACTACCATATACATCGGGCGGTCAAGCGGCAAGCTGTCACAAAGTTTTAGGTCGTTGCCGTCTAAAATGTAATGATAAATACCACCGTCGGTATCGCATGAGCAAACATATATATGTTCCATTATTCTACCTCTTAAATCGAAAGTGTGAGGGTATTGTCTTTGCCTTTTGATAAGGCAAATCGGGCTTTAACGTAGTCGGTTTCGGCCTCGTATTCGCCGAAAAAGCCTTTAAATGTCGCTTTTCCGTTCGAATCGGTTAAGATTTCCGTGTCGGTGTGCCACTCTTCATTAAAGAGCTTGCTTATGACCTTTGCGGCCGGTTTCGGCGAAAAGTCACGTCGGAAAATGAATCCACCGCAACGATTTTCGTCCCAATCGGGCGAAGAATAGGCACTGCCCTCGATAATGTTCCAATAAACAATGCTCTCCATTTGCGGAGTACCGAACCATATCGTATAAAGGCACTTGAACAGTTCGCCTTGCAAATCTTCGGCCCATTCGCCGTCACCTAAGGTGGGGATAAGCGATTCGGTTATTTCGAGCGGAAGTCCGAACTGCGACAGAATGTCAAGTCCATTAATAATAAGCTCGGGGTCAAAGTATTCGGTGTATTGCGGCAAACTTTGGTCGAACGGCTTGTTTATTCCGCAATAAATGTGGTTTTGAATACCGAGCTTGCCGATGGGAACATTTCTCGAGAGTGCGGACTCGACCATCATACAGTAAGGGTGTCTGAAACCGCTGTGCTTTTTGCCAATCGCCGAAATATAGTTTCCGTCGTTTAAAACAAGAGTTTCGTCCGGCAAATATTTTTTAGCGGTGTTAAAGCACCAATCGATAATGTAACGGTCGTCGCTCAGCATCGAATCCTCGGAATGACGTGACATAAGCTCGTTTACGACCTCAAATTCGTAGAGCTTGCTTTTATAGCGCTCGGCTATCTCACGAAAACGCTTTTCATAAAGGGCACGCATTGCCTCACTGTCATTTTTCGGGAGCCAATCAGGGGTGAATTTATCGTAAAAAAGGCAGTGGAGCTTTGCTTGGATATTTTTCTCGTTGCAATAATCCAAGCAAAGGTCGGGGGCAGGGCGGCGAAAGATATTCGGACTGTCGGCCGCATAGCGCAATTCGCCTTTCTTCGGTTCGATTCCCGACCAATAAAAAGGGACGGTGGCAAGGTTGAAATACTTATGGAAAGTATCTCTGAATTTCAAGTTGTCCTCAGGCGTGTCATACTGATCGAGCATAAATATATTCGCGCCGTACTTGAAATCGTGCGACTTTTGAGTAAGCTTTATGCGTTTATTTCTCAGCGGCTCACCGCTTTTGTCGGTCAGTGTGAGTGTGCATTCGCCCTTACGGTGCTTTTCGATCGTTTCACTTGTCCTTGCAGCTATTGCCGAATCGTTTTTCAAAAACTTACCGAGACTTTTTTCCGTGATTTCTTTGGCAGTCATAGTATCACCGAGCCTTAGAGAGCGGTTTGAGTATCGTTGGGATCGCCGTTGCGTGCAAGATTGTATTCCTTAGACCAATCGAGATCACGGTATGCTTCACCTTTCGGGTCGATCTTTATCCACTCGATAAGCATATCGAGCATATCCTCGCTCCACGTGTTTTTGTCTATCTGAGCGGTGGTGAACTTGCCTTGGCATATCATTTCGAATCCGAAATCGTCCTTAACGTGGGTCTTTGCGGCACCCTCGACAACGTCGGTAACAAGGTGAGCCGGAATAAAGAGAACGCCGCCGCCGGCACCGAACACAACGTCACCGGGCAGACAAACCGCACCACCGAACGAAGTAATGTCGTTCCAATCCTTCATAACAAATTCACGAATCGGAGTCGGGTCGATACCTCTGTAATAAACCTGTACATCGGGAACACTCTTCATCTGCTCAACGTCACGAACGCCGCCCCAAATGACCGCACCGCCGTTTTTGGTGCGGTTGTGAAGTGCTGTCGTGAGGTTTCCACCCAAAAATGTACCCTTATAAATCTTGTCGTACATATCGCAAACTACAACATCGCGCTCATACAAGTGGTCGATTACCCATTGATTATAATTTCCTTGGAGTCCATCGTCGGCGCCGCGTCCGAACTGAACGTCGTGAAGGTCGGGACGGGTAGGGCAGTAGGTACAGGTTACGGCACGTCCGACAAGCTTTCTGCCGTCGTCGTGTAGAGTTTTGAGCGGAGCTTCGCCGCCACCAACAAACTGATGCTCATAGCCTAGTACGAATATCGGTTTCCAAACCTCCTCCAAGGTCATTCCGTAAAGAGCATCGAGGTACTTATCCTCGACCTTTGGACGGCCGTCGGGCAAACGCTCGCCCTTCCAGAGGGGTGTAAGCCGAATGATTTTTTCTCTGTCGTTGAAATTCATAATAAACGCCATCCTTTATAAAGTTACTTCCTTGCCGTCCTTATCCAAATTGACGGTATATGTCTTGCCGTCGACCGTGATTTCGTATTCACCGAAGAAGCCTCTGAAATCAATTGTGCCGTCGGCTGAAAGTTGGGTTTCGAAAGAAGTATTCCATTCTTTGTTTATAAGTCGGTCAAGCACGTTATAAGCCGGCTTTCTCGTCATATCAAAGCGCAAAAGTCCGCCGCCGCAACGGTTTTCACCCTCGTTCGAGCCGAGCGGAGCATATGCGGCATAGCCGTCGACTAAGTTCCACCATACGATACTCTTCATATTGCGTGTTGCGAACCACGTTTTGTAGAGCTTTTCGACCAAATATGCTTGAATCTCCTCGTTTTCGGGAAGTTGTCCGCTTCCGGGAATCGTTATTTCGGAAATGTGCATCGGATAGCCGTAGCTGTCATAAATATCCAAAATCTCGACCATCGATTCGGCGTTGAGATATGCTTCACGGGTGTTCCAATTCTCCATACCTTCGGACGGGGTGAACACATGGTATTGTAAGCCTATCTCGTCAAACGGAAGTCCGCGGCGGATAAACTCCTGCAGCTGCATATTAAAGGCCATATATTTGCCCTCGGTGGCATAATCGCGCCAAATGGCCTCGTTGGTCTCATTGAGTATCTTGCGGTTGTTCGGAAAATATTTTTCGCCGAGTTTAAGTCCCACATCATCCCAATTGTCGAACAGTGTTCTTGCACCGATGCGGTAGTTGCTGGCACTTTCGTTGACTATGTCAAAAGAGGGAATTTTGTCGGCGTATTCGTCGGCTATTTCCTTAAATCGACGTTCCAAAACGGCCTTTCTTTCTTCTTTTGTGTATTTTTCGAGCCACTTCGGAACAAAATGACACCAAGTGAGGCAGTGTCCCTTGGGTTCAATGCCGTATTCTTTGCAAAACTCGAGGCAAGTGTCGGGAGCCGGACGGCGATAGATAAATTCGCTGTCGGTTCTCTTTCGCAAATGTCCCTCTTGTGGCTCAAAATCCGACCAATAGAAAGGGACAACGGCTTGATTGAAAATATTTGCGAACTCTTTTTTATAAATTTCTTCCTTTTCGGGTTTTTCAAAGCTGCCGAGCATAAATGCGGTCGTGCCGAAATAGAATGCGTGCTTTTTCTGCTTCACCGATATTTTTTTATCAGCCATACCGGAAAGCTTTACCGAAAAATCGCCCTTGCGGTATTTTTCGATTCCCTCGGCATTCCGCTTTTCAAGCATTTCCTCGTTTTTAAAAAAGCTGCTTAAAATAACGTCTCTGTTCATAACTTTACCTCCAGAAAGAATGTTTTTAAATGCTTACGACCAAATTCTGTCATTCGAGAATTCCTTATCCCATTCGCTTGTAGGTTCGAAGTAGCCGGGAATCAAAGGATTGATGTGCTCCTTCAAAACCTCCTCGTTCAAATCGTCGAAACCGAGACCCGGTTTTTCGGGAACCTTGATAAATCCGTTTTGGAAGAGAGGGTTGGGGATACCCTTGACCATATCAGCCCACCACGGAACGTCGACTGAGTGGAACTCAAGCGCCAGGCAATTGTGCATTGCGGCGGCAGTATGTACAGCGGCAAGGCAAGCGACGGGGCTTTCGGCCATATGAACTGCGACCGCAACACCGTTTTCGTCGGCAATATCGGAGATCTTTTTAAGCTCCAAGGCACCGCCGCAGGTCAAAATATCGGGGTGAATGACCGAAACGCCACCGGCCTTGATAAGTGTCTCAAAGCCTTCCTTAAGATAAATATCCTCACCGGTACAAACTGGGATAGTCGTTGAATTTTTAAGTCTTACATACTGATCGGTGTACATCCAAGGAACCATATCCTCGATCCAAGCAAGGTTGTACGGCTCCATTCTCTTGGCGAAGCGTATGCAATCCTCAACGCAAATGTGACCGAAGTGGTCGATAGCAAGCGGAACCTCATAGCCGATAACGTCTCTGACCTCTTTGACGTAATTTTCCAAATAGTCGAGACCTTTCTCGGTGAGGTGGATTCCGGTGTGAGGATGTGCTGTGGTGACTATCGAATAGCTCTTCTGATGTTTGACCATATCGGCAGTGACCGAGCCACCTTGAACATTAAGAATGTGCGAAGCGTACTTCTTCATATCGTCTATAAAGCCCAAGGGAGCGTTTAAAGTGCCCGGCTCATCAAGCAAAAGGCCGATACCCAAATCCATTTTAAGGAATGTAAAGCCCATTTCCATTCGTTTTTTTAGTGCAAGACCCATATCGTGACCGGTATGCTTGCCGTCAACATCGGTATCGCAGTAAACACGAATCTCATCACGGAACTTGCCGCCCAAAAGCTGGTAAACGGGAACGCCGTAAGCCTTACCAGCAAGATCCCAAAGCGCTATTTCAATACCGCTGACACCGCCACCTTGACGCGAGGGGCCGCCGAACTGTTTTATTTTGCGGAATATTTTGTCGACGTTGCAGGGGTTTTCGCCGATTATACGGCTTTTTAGCATAAGAGCATAGGTTTTCGAGGAAGCGTCTCTGACCTCACCGAAGCCACTGATACCTTGATTGGTGTCGATTCTCAAAATGGTGCATCTCTTCGGGGCACCGTCGATATCAACAAAGCGCATATCGGTAATTCGAAGCTCGGACGGGTTGGAACAAGTATTGATGTTTTCTAACATAAATTACATCCTTTCAAAAATTATTGACCTTATCGGAATTTTATATTATAATCCTATTTAAAGACTATCACAATGGCTTGGAAATATCTATAACTATGTTACCGGATTTGCAAATTATATTACGATTAGGTGGTTCTGTATGTTAAACGAAGCCTTTATCCCGAATAACGATCGTGTCGGTGCTTTGCTACGTCTTTGGAACAACACCGTGCAGCCGTTCACACGCCGACCGATACCGCACAGACACTTGCAATTCGAGATCGTGTTGTTTAGATCGGGTAGGGGAGTATACAATACGCGCAGCGGTATTTTGGATATTGAACCCAACGATATTTTCGTGTTTTCCTCGAATGAACAGCATTGTATAACCGAAATATCAGACGGCGAACCGTTTTCGTTTATGAATCTGCATTTTGAACCGAGATATGTCTGGGGTTCAAAGTACAACGGTTTTTCAAATGAGGCAATGAACATTTGTTTTTCGCATAACGAGGGTTTTTGCAATCGCTTGCCGAGAGGAAACGTTTACACCGAAATTATACGCGAACTGATGCTCAAAGTCGAAACGGAACTTGAGAAAAAAGAGCCGGAATATGAACTAATGGTGCATAATGCGGTGTACGAAATATTGGTTTTGCTTGCACGTCGACTCGACTACGGCTTCGGACGTTCGGTGACAGCGGAGGAATACGGAAGAATCAAAACCGTCCGCATAGCAATAGATTATATCAACCGACATTTGACCGATGAGCTGACACTTTCATGCATTGCCGCAAGAGCAGACTTGAGTCCAAATTATTTTTCGCACATATTCAAAAAATCTGTCGGTATATCATTGTGGGATTACGTGATTTCAAAGAGAATCGAGTCGGCGATGGCGATGCTGTCAAGCGACCGAGAGCGAAATATGATTGACATCGCCACCGAATGTGGCTTTAACAATACCGCAAATTTCAACAAGATGTTCCGACGTGTCACGGGAATGACTCCGAGCGAGTTCCGCCGCCACGGCGAGTACATCGGATAGGAGAAGCAATGGAAGGTATAAAGCTTGGCAAATACCGTCATTTCAAGGGCAACGAATACGAGGTATTGGGCATCGCACGTCACAGCGAGACCTCGGAACCGATGGTCGTCTACCGAGCACTGTACGGAGATGGAGAGCTTTGGGTAAGGCCCCAAAGTATGTGGAACGAGGAGCTTACACGTGACGGCAAGATCTTCAAACGGTTTGAATATATCGGAAAATAAATAAACTCCCACTTTGGGTGGGAGTTAAAAGTGCAAACTCCGACCTGCGGTTGTCATAACAGGTCGGAGTGTTTGTTTTCAGTCGGGCTTAAGCCTTATCGGTTTCTTTTTTTCTGCGTTTGATAAGTACGACCGTTATAACCGCCGCGGCAACGATAACAACCGCGATAATCACGATGATTATAACGGTTACGGTGCCGATACCGCTCTTTTCGGCGGCGACAGGCGCAGAGTCGGTCGGTTCATTGGGTGTGTCGGCGGGAGATTCGGTCTTTTCGGGGATCTTGTACCAATCGGCATAAAGCACGTTGTACATTTTTTCAAGCTTAAAGGTCTCGGAGGCAACCGAATGTTCGCCCATTTCGTCATAGCTCCAAGCGATGAAGCGGTAACCTTCACGCTCAGGCTCGGGCAGGGTGATCTCGGCACCTGATTCGCCGTAAACCGTGTCGACCGCAGGGCCGTCGCCGGTTTCGAAGCAGAGCATCATACCGCCGGGATAGGTGAAATCCTTATCATAGGCGCAGATGATGATATCGTCAACGCAAATAACGCTTTCACCCGAGATTCCTATACTTATGTAGTTTGCGCTTTTTGAGGAAGGCTCCCATTCAAGCTCAAAGGTGTGCGACTGCCAGCCCTTGCCGACGTCGGAGGCATCGTAGCCGACCTCGCATTTTTGAAGGGCACGGTTATCCCACGCACCGCCTGCACCCGAGGCGATAAGGGTGATAACGGCGTTGGCACTTTTATACTCCAAAACCTTGTATTTAAAGCTGACGGTGTATTTCTTGCCTTCCTCCAAACGTACGTATTCGCCGCTTTCGTCGATGAGCAAAACGCCTGCCGGAGTGGATTTTCCCGCCGAACCGCTCAGTTCAAAGCCGCGTTGGAAGGAGTAATGCAGAGATTTTTCACCCTTTGCCTTCTGCTCGTCGGTGATTATACAGCGCATTGTGAATTTGCCGTTGTCGGGGTCGGGAAAAGCCGAAGCATTTTCAAAGCCGCAGTATATCGGAATGACCTCCCATTTTGCGTAAAGGGTGATATTTTCGCCCGGATATACGGTTGCTTCGCATCTTTCCCTGTATTCGGCATCATACCAGCCTGCAAAGCGGAAGCCTTCACGGGTTATCTTCGGCAGAGTGACGGGGTCACCTGCCTTGCCGACATAGGACTCAACGGTGTCATCCGAATTCGTCACAAAGGATATGACACTTGCATCGGCCGAGGGAGTCCATTTGGCATAAAGCTTTGTTGAGAAGGTCGACGGCATCGAAGTCTGCTTGAATTCATTGGTAAGTCCGAGGTCGGTATACCAGCCTGCAAAATCGTAAAGAGGACGTTCGGGCGTGGGCAGTGTTATACCGTCACCCGACCGAGCCAATATCGGCTCAACCGTACTGCCGCCGTTTGAAATAAAGGTCAAGCCGTTGGCGGAGCCGCTGCAACGAACGACCTTGATTTCATCGAAAAGAATAACCGTTTTGTCGGAGTTGCTGTTCGAACTCATTGACGGGCAGGAGTTCGAAATAACGTTGACTGCCAAATGATTGTAGCCCGAGGCTGCGACCTCGCCGGTCTTGAAAATCGCCGAAACGGTTATCCAGCCGGTGGTGTCACCCGGATAGTATACCGATTCGGGCAGTGCATCTATCTTGACCAAGGTGTCACCCTTTCCGCTGTAACGGACAAGATTCAAATAGGTGGCGGCAGAGGTGTCGGCACCGCCGATTTGCTCGACCTTATACTTTACCGTCACGGCATATACCGAGTTGTCGGCAAGCAAGAGGTCACCATTTTCGGAGTTGTATACCTCGAATCTCGCGCTTTGTGTGCTCGAGCTGACGGTGAACTTCAAAGCCTTTCCGTTTTCACCGTCGGTCACAACACCGTCGGTGCAGGTGTCGTTTCCGAGAAACTGATAGTAGTTGTTTTCGAAGTTGCAGGTATAATCCGAAACAAAGACATTTTCGGAAACAAGTGCACCGAAGCTTACGGTGCAAAGCCCGGCAACAAGAGTGACGGTGAGGATAATGCTCAACAAGGTCACAAGAGCTTTTGACGATTTTCTCATTGTATAAACCTAACCTTTCGAATTTGGTATCTCGATAAGAACAATTATACCCGACCGACAGTATTATTGCAAGGCATATTTGTCGCTATTCACAAAAAAGTCAAAAAATCAGGCCGATTTGAGCTCATAAGACCAATAAACCGAGGTTACAAATAATTACAAATACTTACAAAAAAGAAACCTTACCTTGACAGTGAATATTATGTATAGTAAAATTATCGCAGCTTATGAAAGGAAGATGGCAATGTTTAAAGAAATCTCACCGCGAAAGATATCGGATAATATGATAAAGGCAATCTCTGAGGAATATATGCTCATTACGGCAGGCAACGTGAACGGCTACAATATGATGACCGCCTCATGGGGCTTTGTGGGCGAAATGTGGGGCAATGATTGCGCTATGGCGGTCGTGAGACCTCAACGCTATACCATGGAATTTTTGAAAGACTCAGACTACTTTACCTTGAGCTTTTACGGCGACCGCTCCGAAACACACAAAATCTGCGGTTCAAAATCGGGAAGAGACTGCAACAAGACCGAGCTTTGCGGTCTGCACCCCGTGTTTGACGGTAAGTCGGTCTATTTTGACGAGGCAAGACTTGTGCTCATATGCCGCAAGCAGTATATGCAGAAAATGGAAAAGGACTGCTTCACCGATGCAGATCCTTTGAACTGGTATAAAAACGGCGATTATCATTGGCAGATATACGGCAGAATAGAAAAGGCTTTGATAAGAGAGCTTTAAAGAGGTTTTCGTTATGGGGAAAAAGAAATCGGGAGTTTTGGGTGCTTTAAAAAGAAGCGGTGCGCTGAGATTTGCGGCCGTGGCGCTGACGGCGGTGATAGCGGTAACTGCGACGGTAAAGCTTTACGATCACTTCACCGAGGACGGAAGACAAAACGGCGGCCGTTACGGCACCTCGGCTAAATATAAGGATCCGTCCAACCAATCCGAGATCGATGCGGCGGCGGTAAAGGCACTCGGGAAGGCCGAGGTGCCGAGCTATGTTACCGTGAATTATATAAAACCGAGCAGGGCACGCACCTGCGAAAAGCTCACCGGAATACACAATATAGTTATACATTATACAGGCAACCCCGGCACAACCGCCAAGCAGAACCGAAGCTATTTCGGTCAGTCCGACACGCTTGTGTGCTCACATTTTCTTGTGGGACTTGACGGCGAGATTATTCAGTGCATACCGCTCGATGAGCAGTCGGCGGCAAGCAACAGTCGAAATGTCGACACGATCTCGGTCGAAATATGCCACCCCGACGAAAGCGGTCGGTTCAACGAAAAGACCTATGCCTCGGCGGTGAAGCTCACGGCGTGGCTCTGTAAAACGGCGGGGCTCGGCAGTGATGATCTTATAAGGCATCACGACATCACGGGAAAGCTTTGCCCTAAATATTTTGTCGAGCATCCCGATGAATGGCAGGCCTTCAAGGCTGATGTTGAAAAAGAGCTTAAAGTGCTGTAATATAAAGCAAAAGGCGGAAACCGTGAGGCTTCCGCTTTTTACTGCCCCGACATTGCCGACTGTCGGCACCGTCCGTAGGGGGCAGGCTATTTCGAAATATAGTTCATGGGAGATACCGCCTTGCCGTCCTTGTAAAATTCAAGATGCAGATGATACTGCTCCACCGATTCGAACGGCACGTCGTCGACCGTTCCGAGCTGAGTCGAGGTGTCGACCATTTGCCCCACCGTTACGCAGGGCTGTGAGTTCAGTCCGCAATATCTGGAGGTTATGCCATTTCCGTGGTCGATTTCGACCGTGCTTCCGAGCATCGGGTCGTGCTTTACGGCGGTGACGGTTCCCTCTCCTGCGGCAACTACCGGTGTACCGCGGTCGGCGGCAAGATCGACGCCCTTATGAAGCCGCATATCGTGCATTGTCACCGAGTAGGTCAGCTCCGAGTCCGAAAAGTTGTTCATCACCTCTCCCAAAACGGGATTGACGAAAAAGTTGGCTATCGGAGCGGCGGTTTGCTCGGCTCCACGGTCGCTTGAGACCGCCGCTTCTGATGAGGTGTCGGTGCTCTGCGGCTTTTTATCCGGCTTCGTGGGTTGTGCGGACTCATTGTTCTCCGAAACCGAAGCCGACGGTGCACTGCTTGGCGTGGGTATGCCGCCGTCGCTGTTTCTGACATTTTCAAAGCCCTTGATTCCCGACCACGCCGCAACGCCTATCGCCAAAAAGCAAAGACATACAACGGCATAAAATGCTTTCCCGTTAAGAAATCTTATGATCCTCGATTGCGATTTATTCTTTACTTTCATAATATCCGTTCCTTTCAAAGCTATTTTTGCCTCAAGAGTGACGGTATATTCATTTTTATTAACAAAATGATATTTGAATATTAACCGCAAGTTCATAAACTCTTAACACACTTTTCGGGGTCTTGAATTATAATATAGACAGTTCAGCAGAGGAGCCGCACCTCTCAACTGAACTAAGCTCTACCCTCCTCAAAACAACCCTCGGAAAAAGGCGAAAGAACTGTCATCCCCTGACGGTTCTTTCGCCTTTTTATGGCACTTTTGTCGAATAATTACAAATTATTACAGATTTTTCAAAAGCCTTGATTTAAAATTCAAGTGTGATAAAATAATAGCCGAGGTGGATTTACCATGGAAGCACGAATGAGAAAACAGAAGAAATTTATATTGAACTGCACGCCGTTTTTGTTCCTTTCGGTGGTGTATTGTGAGCTTGTTTTAAAAGCCTTTACCTGTGAAAGCTTTTTCGATATAGGACTTGTCATTATGCCGTTTATGTCGCTTCTGCCGGCACTTGTCACAACGGCTGTCTGTACAAGGCTTTCCCAAAAGGTGCGAAAGGCCGTTACGGTTTCGGTGATGGCGGTGCTGACGCTTATTTATGTCGTTCAGGTCGTTTATCACGGCTTTTTCGGCTCTTATTTCATATTCTATTCGCTCAAGGCCGGCGGTGCCGGACAGATAACCGAGGGCGATATGATAAGCTCGACCTTTAAGGCACTGCTCAGAGGTCTGCCTGCGGTCATACTGCTTTGCGTGCCGCTTGTGCTTTACTGTATTTTCGGCGGCAAGCGGATAAGATACCGCAGATTGAGGGTGAAAAGCAGTATCGTCCTGCTTTTGGCGGCCTTGAGCATACATATTGCCGTCGTGCTGATAATTTCGGCGAGCAGTCTGTCGCGTTTGCAGTCGGGTGAGTTTGACCCGAACGGAGCGGTCGACAGGTTCGGACTTTTGCGTACCGAGGTGCTTGATATAAAATACAATATTTTCGGTGTCGGTCAGGATATTACGATCGATAACGAAAAGCCGCTCACCCCGAGCGTTGTCCCCGATATCGGCGGTGAGCCCGACCGTGTGATTGACACATCTCCGAATGTTATGGATATCGATTTCAAAGCACTCAACAGCGGCGAGACCGACAAGTCGATCAAAACGCTCAACGAATACTTTGCCGCCAAGGAGCCGACACTGAAAAACAGCTATACGGGAATGTATAAGGGCTATAACCTCATAAGCATTACCGCCGAGGGCTTTTCGCCCTATGCAATCGATCCCGTGCTGACTCCGACACTTTACAAAATGTCGCAGGAGGGCTTCAAATTTACCAATTTCTATACGCCGATCTGGGGCGTTTCGACCTCCGACGGTGAATATGCCCATTGCACCGGCCTTTTGCCCAAGGCAGGTGTTTGGAGCTTCTATCGCTCCGGCTCAAATTATATGCCGTTCTGCCTCGGAAATATGTTTCAAAGCATCGGCGTTGACAAAACCTTTGCCTATCACAACCATACCCACGACTACTACCGCCGTGATGTGTCCCACCCGAATATGGGATATACCTATAAAGGCTACGGTACCGGTGTTGAGGAGTACGTTACCAAGCGTTGGCCGGAATCCGACCTTGAGCTTATAACCGGCTCGGTCAAGGATTATCTTTCCGACGATAAGCAGTTCCTTGCCTATTATATGACGGTCAGCGGACATTTGCAGTATTCGTTCAGCGGCAACTCAATGTCGTCCAAAAGAAAGGAGCTTGTAAAGGATCTCGATTGCTCCGATGCCTTGAAGGCGTATTATGCCTGCAATATCGAGCTTGACCGTGCGATGGAAAAGCTGCTTGAGGAGCTGAACGCCGCAGGTGTTGCCGATAAGACGGTCATAACCATAACTCCCGACCATTATCCTTACGGACTTGAAAACGACACCGATAAGTATTCGGTATGGCGCGAGCTTTTGGGTCACGATGTTGACACTACCTTCGAGCTTTACGAAAGCACGTTCATTCTTTACTGCCAAGGCACAAAGGATGCTCCGACCATTGATAAATATTGCTCGCACATCGATATTTTGCCGACGGTTCTCAATCTCTTCGGCTTTGAATACGATTCGAGATTGCTTTCGGGCACCGATATTCTTTCGACCTCCGAGTGTGTCGTGCAGTTCCTCGACCGTTCGTTTATAACGAGTATGGGCAAATACGATGCCAATACGAAGGAGTTCACGCTCCACGACGGCAAGAGCTTCGCTTCGGACGACGAAAAAGAAGCCTATATCAAGAACCTTAGGGCCATAGTCAACAACCGCCTGAAAATATCGGCCGGCATTCTCGAAACCGACTATTACGGTTATGTTTTCGGCAAATAACGGTTAAAGCAAACGCCTCACCCAAGCTTCAATGCTTAGGTGAGGCGTTTTAATAATATCGGAAGATATTATTTATCAAGCGGCTTTGCACCCCATATGCCGGTGGCATAGTCCTTAATCGAGCGGTCGGCAGAGAATATGCCGGCGTTGGCAATGTTGATAAGCGACATTTTGTTCCAACGGTTACGGTCGGCATAAAGTGCCGATGCCTTGCTCTGTGCGGCACAGTAATCCTCGAAATCGGCAAAGGCCATATAATAATCGCTGTCACGCAATGCCTTGTTAAGTGCCGGGAACTGCGTTCCGTTTATGCCGTTTAAGATAAAATCGACGGCACGGCGAAGCTTGGGATTGTTGCTGTAATACGATACGGGACTGTAAGAGTCGCGCAGCTTCAAAACCTCGGGAGTACGCATACCGAAGATGATGATGTTGTCATCGCCGACGGCTTCGTGTATCTCAACGTTTGCGCCGTCCTCGGTTCCGAGCGTTATCGCACCGTTGAGCATAAACTTCATATTGCTTGTGCCGCTGGCTTCGGTCGAAGCGAGCGAGATCTGCTCCGAAATGTCGGCCGACGGAATCATAAGCTCGGCCATCGTCACACGGTAATCCTCGACAAACAGCACCTTGAGCTTATCCTTGACCTGCGGATCGTTCGCAATGACCTCGGAAAGCTTTATTATCATCTGAATTATCTGCTTTGCGAGATAATAGCCGGATGCGGCTTTGGCACCGAAGATATAGGTCTTGGGCGTAAATTCGGCGTTCGGATTTTCCTTTATAAAGAGGTAATCCGAAATAATGTGAAGTGCGTTGAGGTGCTGACGCTTGTATTCGTGCAGACGCTTGACCTGCATATCGAATATCGAATCGGGATCGAGCTTTATGCCGTATTCCTTGCTCACAAAGGCGGCAAAACGCTCCTTGTTGTGATGCTTAACGGCCTCCAAGCACTCCAAAACGGCCTTGTCATTCTTGAACTTTTCAAATTCCTTAAGAGCTGCATTGTCAAGAATAAACTTATCGCCGATACATTCGGTGATGAGCTCGGTCAGCTCGGGGTTGGACTGACAGAGCCAACGGCGGAAGGCGATACCGTTCGTGACGTTGGTGAACTTCTCGGGAGTTATGCGGTAATAATCGTTGAAAAGGTTATCCTTTATAATGTTACTGTGAAGCTTGGAAACGCCGTTGACACTGTGACAGGAGGCAACGCAGAGGTTGGCCATTCTGACAACACCGTTTTCGACGATGGCGGTACGTGAAACATAATCGGCATCGTGAGTTTTCTCCCACATCTCGGCTCTGAAGCGATTGTCGATCTCGGTTACGATTTGGAATATACGGGGCAAAAGTCCCTTGAAAAGGTCGATCTGCCAGCACTCAAGCGCCTCACGCATTATGGTGTGGTTGGTATAGGCGGTTGTGCGCTTGACGATGTCCCAAGCGGTGTCCCAGTCATAGCCGCATTCGTCGAGCAGATATCTCATAAGCTCGGGAACAACCAGTGCAGGGTGGGTATCGTTTATATGAATGGCAGCCTTTTCGGGAAGGTTGTCAAGTGTGCCGTATTTTCTCAAATGCCTTTGCAGAATATCCTGCACGGAGGCCGAAACAAGGAAGTACTGCTGGCGAAGGCGGAGCGATTTTCCTTCCGGATGATTGTCCTCGGGATAAAGCACCTTGCTTATGACCTCGGACATAGCCTGATGCTCCAAGGCTCTTACATAGTCGCCCTGATTAAAGGCCGCCATATTGATAGAGGGGGTTTCCGAGCTCCAAAGGCGCAGAACGTTGACACTTCTGCCGTCGGCACCTCCGACCATAAGGTCATAAGGCACGGCACGAACGGTGTCGTAATTTTCCAAGGTCACGCTGTGGTGACCGTCGCACCATATTTCCTTGACGTTGCCGCCGAAATTGACATCAACCGCCGAGGCATCGCGCTTGACGAGCCAAACGCTTCCGCCGGGGAGCCAAAAATCGGGCATTTCGGTCTGCCAGCCGTCAACAAACTTTTGACGGAAGATACCGAACTCATATTTTATGCAGTAGCCCATTGCCGGGTAGCCGCCGGTGGTGAGTCCGTCAAGGAAGCAGGCGGCAAGTCGGCCGAGTCCACCGTTGCCGAGTCCGGCATCGGGCTCAAGCTCATAAAGATTGTCAAGCTTTACGCCGTATTTTTTCAAAGCCTCGGCAAAGACCTTGTCGAGCTTCAAATTAAACAGATTGTTTTTCAAAGAACGTCCCATAAGGAATTCCATCGAGAGGTAATATACCATTTTGCTTTCCTGCTTTGAAGCTTCTTCCTTAAAGGCGGCACGGCGCTCGGCCATAATGTCGAGCAGAGCCAAAACCGATGCCTTATAAAAAAGCTCATCAGAGGCCTGCTTCGGCGAAACGCCGAAATTGTGTGTCATTTTTTGACCCAAAAGGTCATATATCTCTTTTGCCGTATACATAATTTCTCCTCCGAAAATAAAAAATTTACGAAATATCCATTGATTATTTTGCACCGATATTTTATTATATAAATATAATAATACAAATTTGCTCGATTTTCAATATCTGTTATGTAAAAAATACAGCCAAAATTTGGGCAATATTCATAAAAACGGCCTAAGTTATCCACAAAACTGAGACCGCAATGTGAAAACTGCACTAAAATCAGCGGTATTTTAATGTGTAACGAAATATATTATGGGGTGTGAAACCGATGGATGAATTCAATAAATGCGATCAAGGTACCGAAAACAGCTGCGGAAATGAGCCGTTTACCGACTCCGAAGGAGGTGCGCCCAACTTTGTGCGGTCGGCAGGCGGACAGTATACCGGCTCGCAGAGTGGGGCATATCAAAACGGCTTCGGTGCTCAAGGCTCGGATACCGCTAATGCCGCAAACGGCGGAGCAGACGGTATCCGGTTCATAGATCCCGAGTACTATGCACGGCGCAAGGCCGGAATAAAGCTCGGCAATGCGGTCGGAATTCCGCTCTGCCTCTTCTTTGTCGTAAGCATCGGCCTGAATCTTCTTATTGAGCTTTTGCTGATCGCAACGTCGGGCATTGAGGCCACGGCAAGACTGCTTTCCGATCCGAATATCGTTTATTTGCTTAATGCCTGTATCACGCTTGTATCGTTTACCGTTCCGTTTTTATACACATTAAAGGCAACGGGAAGAGGCTTCGGCGAGCTGATTGCGGTCAACCGTGTGCCGTTTTCCAAGGGTGTGTCGCTTGTTATGCTCGGAGTCGGTGCGACGGTGCTCTGCAATTATATCACGGCGATACTTTCGACACTTGTACAAACCAATATGGGAATAGAGCTGAAATCCTCAATGCAGGACTTCGGCACGGGCAAATGGTCGTTTGTCATAACTCTGCTCTGTGTCGGAATACTTCCTGCCGTTATCGAGGAATTTGCACTGCGGGGAGTGGTACTCGGTGCACTCAGGACACGTATGAGCGACACCTCGTCGATACTTGTTTCGGCGGCACTTTTCGGATTGCTTCACGGCAATCTTGTCCAAATGCCGTTTGCGTTTTTAATGGGAATTATCCTCGGCTTTGCGACGGTTTATTCGGGCTCGATCGTTCCGAGCGTTATTATCCACGCACTCAACAACAGTATAAGCGTTGTGATGTCGTTCGCAACGTCCGATATGTCACCTATGGTGTCGAATGTGACCGTTCTGCTTTATTATGCCGTTGCGTTGGTGATCGGCGTATGCGGCTTCATTATGCTCATAAAAACCGATCCCGATGCGTTCAGACTGTCGAAAAGGAATTCCGAGCACACCTCGGAAAGCTTAAAGTGGTTCTGCTGTGCACCGAGCGTGATAATATTTTTGATAATCTGCGTGCTCGAGGTTCTGGCAGTGCAGGGAGTATTTTGACCTATGATACCCAACAAATATATGGAGCAGGCACTCTTGCTTGCACGTAAGGCGGGAAGCGAGAGTGAGATACCCGTAGGAGCGGTCATAGTGAAGGACGGCCGCATAATCGCAGAGGGTGTTAACCGACGTGAGCGGTGCGAAAACGCATTGGGTCACGCTGAGATCGAGGCCATAAGCAATGCCTGCAAGCGTTTGGGCTCGTGGCGGCTCAACGGCTGTGAGCTTTATGTCACGCTTGAACCTTGCCCTATGTGTGCCGGAGCGATAATAAATTCACGGCTCGACCGCGTGGTGTTCGGAGCGTTTGACAAAAAGGCCGGCTCGGCAAGCCACGATTCGGTCATAAACCTTTTTGCTCTGCCCTATAATCACCGCCCCGAGGTCACCGCCGGTATTATGGAGCGTGAGTGCTCGGCCGTGCTGAGTGAGTTTTTCGAAAACATCCGTGAATGAGGAGAAATTTAAATGGCGGCATTAAAGACACCCGAATATATTCATGAGCCGACCGACCTGCAATGCGGTCAGGCGGTGCTTGCCATGCTTTCGGGTCATTCGGTGGAGGAAATAACCGAGCTTTGCGGTACCGACCGTGAGACCAAGCTTTGTCAGATGTTTTCGGTGCTTGACCGTTTCCGAATAAAATACGAAAGGGAGCGTATTCCCGTAAGCCGTAAGGAAGAGCTCCCCGATATCTGCATACTGAGCCTCGAAACTCCGAGGTGCTGGCATTGGTCGCTTTATTTTAAGGGCAGGTTTTATGATCCCGAGCACGGCGTGCTCGACGATTTTCCGGTTTCGAACCGCAGATATTATTGGAAAATATACGAAGATACGGAGGAACAGAGATGTATATAATGTCGGTAGACGTCGGAACGGCTCGAACGGGCGTTGCACTCAGCGATAAGGGTGAGGGCTTTGCCTTCCCGAAATGCGTAATAACCGAGTATAACCGTGAAAAGCTTATAGAAAAACTGGCCGCCAAAGCAAAAGAATTGGGCGCCGAGCTGATAGTCGTCGGATATCCGAAAAATATGGACGGAAGTGAAGGCTTCAAGGCGCAGGAATGTGCCGCCGCCGCAGAGGCCTTGCGTGCCGCAACCGGTCTTGAGGTGGAGCTTTGGGACGAACGCTGCACCACCGTCAGCGCACATACCGCACTGAATTTCAATGATGTCAGAGGAAAAAAGCGCAAGCAAACGGTCGATGCCGTTGCCGCCACCATTATATTGGAGGATTTTCTTCGCCACCGGGCAAATACCGCATCACAGGATAAATAGTCACCGTCAAAGCTTTGCTGTAAACGAAAAAATGGGGATACTGTAAATGGAACTCAAGGTAATAGCCGAAATTCATACGGCATATAAGGAAAAATTCGGTATTCCGCGACAAAGCGGAATGGTGGATATGCCGGCCGAAATAGTTTTTAAGCCGGAATACCGTGATATAAGCGCCGTCAGAGGACTTGACGGCTTTTCGCATATATGGGTGCTTTGGGGCTTTTCAAAGGCCGTGACCGACCGCTTTCAGCCGACAGTGCGTCCGCCTCGGCTCGGCGGAAACACCAAAATGGGTGTTTTCGCCACACGTTCTCCCTTCAGACCCAATTCGATCGGAATGTCGTCGCTGAAGCTTCACGGGATAGAGTTGATCGATAACGGCCCGGTGCTCCGTGTCGGCGGTGCCGATATGCTTGACGGAACGCCGATATACGATATAAAGCCGTATATTTCCTTTACCGACAGCCATCCCGATGCCGTTTGCGGCTTCACAGAGGGCTATACAGACTACCGTCTGTCGGTGATAATTCCGCCCGAGTACGAAGCACTTATGCCCGATGACCTTAAGGCTTCGGTGAGGGAGCTTTTGGCCTGTGACCCGAGACCCTCATACCACAGTGATCCGACCCGTGTTTACGGGCTTGATGTTGCAGGGTACAGTGTAAAATTCACGGTCGACGGCGACACGCTCACCGTTAAATGTATAGCTCACAGGGACTTGAGTCTGCAGTCCTTATAGTACCAATTTAATATTTCTTTGTAGTCACTGCCCTGCAATGCCATAAACTGTGCGCCGTACTGACTCATTCCGACTCCGTGGCCGTAGCCGCGTACCGTAAAGACAAACTTTCCGTCATCGTATGAGCAGTCGAAGGCGGTGCTTCTGAGTCCCAATGCCCTGCGAAGGCTTGAGCCGCCGACCGAGGTGCCGCAAATATCCACACTGCTCACATAGCCCGATTCTGTACGCTCGACGCCGCCGAACCATTTCGCTTCGTCACCGTCAAAGGCTATGCCGAGTCCGCTTAAGGCACTGCGAAGCTCCTCGGCCGAAAATGTCGCCTCGCTAAGATAATCGGGGCTCAGCAGGTCGCCGGCACTTTCAACCGGGCAAAGATAGGGATAGCTTCCTCCCCATACCGACTCCGCCGATTCGGTTCTGCCGCCCGAAACACTGTGACAGGCGGCGAGTATCGGACTGCCGTTATAGGTCAATGCCTGACCGAGCACCTCTTTGACCGCCGAGGACACCTTTTCAAGGTATTTTCCGTAAGCTTCACCGAAGCGTGCTTCGGCCTGCTCCTTTGAAAGAAAGGCTTGGTCGGTTTCGTGACTGTCGGTTATGTCATAAGCCTCGTCTTTGCGAAGCTCGGACTTGTATAAAGCGTATGTATAGGCAACGACGGCCTGAGCCTTAAGCGCCTCGGGCTCATATTCTGCCGGCATTTCGGCCAAAACCACGCCTGTGACATAATCCTCTGCGGTTATTTCGGATATTTTCTTGCTGTCGGTCATATAAATACGAAAAGCTTTACCGTTTGATGTTTCATAGGTACTGCCGTTTTTCAAACTGCCTTCGGAAGCCGTGCTTTTCATTGAAAACAGAGGAAAAAGCACCATACAAACAAAAATAATGACTGCCGCCGCCGTGTAGATTCCCTTCATATTGCATTTCCTTTCGCGAATTCAAAAATTCTCGGTAATTTGATTGACAAATCAAGCTTTATGGAATAAACTTTATCTATCGATTTATATGCCGAAAAATTCGGGTTAATAACATTTAGGAGGACAACTCTTGAAAATCAAATATACGACCAAGGTGTTCATTGCGGTAAATGCCATTGCCGTGATTTTCAGAACGCTTCAAATAATTCTCTTGACCGAAAGCGGTACCGGCTTTTTAAAGGAAGGCTTTACCGCCGTCAATATAATTGGCACCGCCGTAACCGTTTTTGCCTTTATACTTTTGTTCACCAATGCGGCACAGGCGGTTCGGCAGCCCGAAAAGGTGAATTGCTCGGGTACTGCCTCGGCCGCTGCCGCAATGGCTTCGGGCGTAATGTGCTTTTTGGGCGGAATGCTGTCGGTCGGTGACGGTCACGCCTTCGGCAAGCCGATATTCTTTTTGTCGTTGGCCTTTCTTGCCGTTTGCACCGTTGTCGCACTGTCGGCCTTCGGAAGATGCACCTTTCCGAAAACGGGGATTCTCATATTCACGGCATATTGGCTGCTTGAATTTATTTCGGCCTATCTTTTCTATACCGAGCGTCCTTTGAGGGTGCGTACCGTTCACGAAACCTTTGCGCTTTGCTTTGTGATACTGTTTTTCGTAACGCTCGGCAAGGCGGTTTGCGGTGTGAAGCCGGCTTTGAACTTCCGTCGGATATATCCGTTGGGACTCACCGCCTCGGGACTTTGCATACTGTCGCTTTTGCCCGAGCTTATCGCAGTGCTTTGCGGCTTTAAAGATAAGGTGACCGAGTCGGCGGTTATGCCGCTCACGCTTGCCGCGGCCGCATTGTTTATCGGATTTTTCACGATAAACACCTTCAAAAAATCCAACACCGTGCATCCCAAACGCAAAAAGATGCTTGCCGAGGAAAGACTTCGTGCAGCAGAAAGCAAAAACGGCGGCAGTGACTCAGACGCCGAGGCTTAATAAAGCCGAAATTTAGTACTTGATATAGCACCGAAAGTGTGCTAAAATAATATGAACTAATTAAAGTAAGCTTCCGGAGGGGAAATATATGTCAGGACATTCCAAATGGAGTACAATCAAAAGAAAAAAGGAAAAGACCGATCAGGCCAGAGCTAAGGTTTTTACCCGTATAGGACGTGAGCTCGCAATGGTCGTTAAGGCCGGCGGCCCCGATTCCAACGTTAACGGCAAGTTGCGCGATGTTATCGCAAAGGCCAAGGCCAACAACGTGCCCAACGACAATATTGACCGTATCATCAAAAAGGCCGCAGGCGAGTCCGGCGGTGCGGAGTATGAGTCGCTGGTATACGAGGGCTACGGTCCCGCAGGCATAGCGGTCATCGTCGAAACGCTTACCGACAACCGCAACCGTACCGCAGGTGAAATGCGCCACTACTTCGACAAGTGCGGCGGAAACCTCGGTCAGTCCGGCTCGGTCACCTTTATGTTTGAGCGCAAGGGTCTCATCGTTATCGAGGGTGAGGGACTTGACGAGGATAAGGTTATGGAGGATGCCTTGGAGGCAGGTGCCGACGACTTTTCGTTCGACGGCGATGTTTTCGAGATTTCGACCGACCCGAATTTCGTCGGTGCCGTAAGTGAGGCTTTGTCGGCAAAGGGTTATACCTTTGTCTCGGCCGAGCCTGCATATGTTCCGGCTACGACCTCATCGATCGACGATCCCGACTTGGTCGTTAAAATGGAAAAGCTTCTTGATATGCTTGACGAGAACGAGGATGTTCAGAACGTTTGGCATAACTGGGATGCACCCGACGCAGAATAATTATAGCGGCACCGAGTTGTTAAGCTTCTCGGTGCCGTTGTTGTGACTTAAGAACCTAAAAACGTTGTTACAGGAGGGCAAAATGGCTAAATTATCACCGTCAATATTGGGTTGTGACTATCTCGAGCTCGGCGATGCGTGCAAAAAGCTTGAGGAATGCGGCACCGATATGCTTCATCTTGACGTTATGGACGGAATATTCGTTCCGAACATTTCGTTCGGCTGTCCCGTCATCGATTCTATAAAGAAGCACACCTCACTTCCGCTCGACATTCATCTTATGATCGACCGTCCGTTGCGCTATATCGCCGATTTTGCGAAATACGCCGATTATCTCGGCTTCCATTTCGAGGCAGGCTCAGATGTGTCCGAAACACTTGAAGCAATACATTCGGCAGGCTGTAAGACCTGCCTCACTATCAAGTCCTGCACCGAGCCCGAGGAAATATTCGAATATCTTCCTCAGTGCGATATGGTGCTTGTTATGTCGGTCGAGCCCGGCTTCGGCGGACAGAGCTTTATGCCGTCGGCACTTGATAAGCTTCGCAAGCTCCGTGCCGAATGCGACTCTAAGGGTCTGAACGTTCTGCTTGAGGTCGACGGCGGAGTCAACGAAGAAACGGGCAAGCAGTGTGTCTCGGCAGGAGCCGATGTTTTGGTGGTCGGCAGTGCACTGTTCAAGGCCTCGGATCTTTCCGAAAAAGCACGGGAGTATATGTCGCTTTAAGCAAATTCACTGAGACAGAGGCTTGCCGCCGAAGGCCGAGCCTATCACGGCGATCGCATTTTTAGGCACAATAATATCGGCAGAGCACACAGTTTCGCCGAGCTCGCGTGCATTTTTCAAAACACGGTCGGCATACTCAAGGCTCACCGTGCGGTGGAGCAGCGGCGGCAAATTTTTCACCGTTAAGCGGTATTTGCGGCGGTATTTATAAAGTGCCGAGGCGCAGAATCTCGCATTCGGCTCGCTGAAAATATATTCGCAGGCCAGCACCATCGCTTCCGAGCTTTCAAACTCAAACACCGACCAACGCTTAAGCTGAGTTTTCTTTATGCTTTCGGCTTCGGGAGTGTAGAAGATCTCACAGCCGCCGCCGAACAGAGGGTAAAGCTCAACGGCGAATTTTAACGCTTCGGTGGCGAAATCGGCCTCCGATGCCGCCTTTTTTAAAAGGAGTGCAAGCGATTCTCCCGCGGCCGTCTCATTTTTATCGGTAAAAACACGGTCAAGTCCGAAAAGCTGAGTTTCCGACTCGGACAGTGTGATTTTTAAAATGCCGTCATTTACGGTAACGTTCATAAATAAGCACCTCCGTATAACTACATTATATAAAAAATGCCGTCGGCGGTGCAAAATTTTAAAGAAGTGTATTATTTTCCTGTTTTCGGTCAATAATAAGGTACTGAAAGCAGGTGATATAATGGAAAATAAGGAAAATAACATAAGATCCGCGGGACGAGGCCGACTGTTTCTGAAATCGGCGCTTTGGACCTTGATAGCGCTGTCACTGATATTTATCGGTTATTTCGGCGCAGAGGTTATGTTCGGCGGCATTGGATAGGAGAAGAAAATGAAGGATTACAAAGAGCTCAAATCCGGTTCCGACGTAAGAGGTTATGCAAGCGATATATTCGAAAATGAGGTAAACCTCACCGATCAGGCGGTTTATGACATAACCGCCGCTTTTGTGCCTTTCCTCGAAAGACATTCGGGCAAAAAGGCCGCCGAGCTGACCGTTTCGGTCGGCCACGATTCAAGAATCACCGCCGAAAAAATCAAGGCACAGGTAATAAAGGCACTTTGCGATGCAGGTGTTTCGGTGCTTGATTGCGGTCTTTCATCAACACCGGCAATGTTTATGACAACGGTCAAGGCAGGCTGTGACGGTGCCGTTCAGATCACCGCAAGCCATCATCCGGCCGACCGCAACGGACTGAAATTTTTCCTTCCCTCCGGCGGACTCGACTCCTCCGATATCGTTGAGATAATCGAAGCGGCCGAAAAGGGCGAAGCCGCAGTCGGAGCCGAAACGGGCAAGGTAACTACATACGATTTTATGACCGAGTATGCCGCAGGGCTCAGAGAGCTTATCTGCCGTGAGCTCGGTGTCGCCGAGGAGCAGCAGCCCCTTAAGGGCTATCATATCGTTGTCGATGCAGGCAACGGTGCAGGCGGCTTCTATGCCGACAAGGTTTTGGCCGCACTCGGTGCCGATACCTCGGGCAGTGTATTTTTGGAGCCCGACGGTATGTTCCCCAACCATATTCCGAATCCCGAAAACGAAGCCGCAATGGCAAGCATAAGCGATGCTGTGCTTGATTCGGGTGCCGATCTCGGTGTCATCTTCGATACCGACGTTGACCGTGCAGGCTGTGTCGACCCCGACGGTGTTGAGATAAACCGCAACCGTCTTGTCGCTCTTGCCGCCGCTATCGTGCTTGAAAACGAGCCCGGCTCCACGATAGTCACCGACAGTGTCACCTCCTCTGGAATTAAGACCTTTATCGAGGATGAACTCGGCGGTAAGCATCACCGTTTTAAAAGAGGCTATAAGAATGTCATCAACGAGGCCGTTCGCCTTTGCAATGAGGGAGTAAATGCTCCGCTCGCAATCGAGACCTCGGGTCACGCCGCTTTGAAGGAAAACTACTTCCTTGATGACGGTGCATATCTTGTGACCAAGATAATCATAAAAATGGCCAAGCTCGGCCGTGAGGGAAAGAGCATCTCCGACCTCACCTCCAAGCTTAAAATGCCTGCCGAAGCCAAGGAGATCCGTTTCAACATCGAGGTTGAGGATTTCCGCTCCTACGGCGAATGTGTCATTGAGGGCTTGGAGCGCTACTGCGAAGCCAAGGCCGACGAGGGCTATAAGATAGCCGACGATAACCGAGAGGGTATAAGAGTGTCGGTCGGTGACGGATGGTTTTTGCTGCGCCTTTCGGTGCACGATCCCGTAATGCCGATGAACATTGAAAGTGACGAAAAGGGCGGAGTGAGAAAAATCCTCGAGCAGATTTCCGAATTCTTCTTCAACTGCCGCTTCCTCAATACCGATGCTCTGCGTGAGTATTTGAACGAGCCCGAAGAGGAGTAAATTTAATGAACAAAAACAATCTCAAGGGCGGCATAATGCTCCTTTTTGCGACGGTATTTTGGGGCAGCACCTTTGTCGCTCAAGAGGAAGCCGCAAAGCACCTCGGCTCATTCACCGTAAACTGCCTGCGTGCCGTTATCGCAATATTTATGCTTGTTCCGCTTGCGCTGATACTCAAAAAAGGCCGAGAGAAAAAAAGCGGAATAAAGGAAAAGCTCTTATCAAAGAAGCTTATTATCGGCGGTGTGCTGTGCGGTATAGCTATGTCGCTCGCCTCTAATTTGCAACAGTTCGGCATAATGTTCAACGCCGAGCTGTATGAGGGCGGCTCGGGCAAGGCCGGATTCATCACGGCTATGTATATAATTTTCGTTCCGTTCATTTCGGTGATTTTCGGTCAAAAGCTCAGATTTTCGACCGTATTCGCTATGGTGATAGGGGTTATGGGACTTTATTTCATAAGCGTTAAGGACGGATTCACGGTCTCGGCCGGCGATACTGTTTTGCTTATGTGTGCTCTTGCGTTCGCAATACATATCATAGTTGTCGACAAATTTGCCGTAGCTGTCGATGCTGTGGCACTTTCGGCGGTGCAGTTTATTACGGCTGCCGTTATATCGGGCACGCTTATGCTGATTTTCGAGCGTGACACCGTGTCTCTTGCAAGTATTTCGGATGCCGCCTTGCCGCTTCTCTATTGCGGCGTTATGTCCTCGGGCGTTGCCTTTACGCTTCAGATCATAAGCCAACGCTATGCCGAAGCCACCGTTGCAAGCTTGATAATGAGTCTCGAATCGCTCTTCGCAATGGTCACGGCCTGCATATTCTACGGAAAAATGCCGACCTGGCGTGAAGCGGTCGGTTCTCTGCTTATGATGATAGCGATTTTCATTGTCGTGACCCCGTTTGCCGACCGTTTGGTCGCCAAGCTTTTCAAAAAAGAGGTCAAGGCTTGAATGGCTATAAGGTGATACGCTCCTCAAGGCGGAGTGTATCGATCGAGGTCAAGCTCGGCGGTCAGGTTCTGGTGCGTGCGCCGTTTTCCGTAAGCGATGCCGAGCTTGAAGAGTTTGTGGCCAAGCAATCGGGTTGGATCGAAAAAGCGCAGGAAAATCAAAGGCTCAGACGGCAGCGCCATCCCGAGCCGACAAAGGAAGAGGCCGAAGCCTTACGCAAAAAAGGACAGGATATATTGCCCGGCAGGGTCAAATACTTTTCTTTACTGACGGGGCTTGTGCCGAGCAGTGTTAAGATAACCTCGGCAAAAACACGGTTCGGAAGCTGCAGCGGTAAAAATGCAATATGCTTTTCCTATCTTCTCATGAGCTATCCCGACGATGTTATCGACTATGTCGTGCTCCACGAAATAGCTCATATAAAGCACCACAATCACAGCAAGGATTTTTGGAAATACATTGAAAGCTTTATGCCGGATCATAAAGAAAGAAGAAAAAAGCTGAAGTGAGACCAGGCTCACTTCAGCTTTTATATTACCCAAAATATTATTGTAAAGAATTGAAGCAGACTGCCCAAAACCACAAACAAGTGAAAAACCGAGTGCATATAGCGGTGCTTTTTTCCGACTTCGTAAAGAACCGCACCGACGGTATATGCTATTCCGCCCAAAAGCAAGAATATAAGACCCCAAGTATCAATCGATGCTATGGCATCCTTTGCGGCAAAAACAATACCCCAACCCATACCGATGTAGCAAAGCATAGAGAATTTGGAATATTTTTTAAGATCGATCGCCGTGAAGGTTGCGGCCAAGGCTGCAAAGCCCCACTCAACTCCGAAAAGCACCCACGCCGTTACGGGAGCGTGCTCCCGTATTGCCGAAAGCAGTATCGGCGTGTAGGTTCCGGCTATCAAAAGGTATATCGTGCAGTGATCGATGACCTGCATAACACGCTTGCCCATATTAACGTGCAGTCCGTGATAGACGCTTGACACGGTGTAAAGCATTACCATTGCCGCACCGTATATCGCACTGCCTACCACGTCGTAGGCATCGCCGAAAAGTGCCGATTTTACAACGCACAGAACAAGTGCGACAATTCCCAATGCACCGCCGACAATATGGGATACCATATTGAATATTTCTTCACCCTTCGTGTAATCGGGCATAACACGATCGCGAAGCTTGGTTCTTTCCATTAAGAGATCATCTTTCCTTTCCCAAGAAGAAGACGGCAAGCGTACCGGGACCCGAATGTGCGCCGATTACGGGACCGACGAAAACAGTGACCTCGGTCTCGATGCCGTAGGTGTTTTTGATAATTTCGGCAAGGGTCGCCGCATCCTCCTCACAGTCACCGTGGCAAATGTAAACGGGACCCTTTGTGCTGTCGATGCCGAGCTCGCCTATTTTATCGGCAAGTGCCTTTATAGCGGCACTGCGGCCTCTGACCTTGTAACGGCTGACAAGATGTCCCTCGTTGTCCATATGGAGGACAGGCTTTATTCCGAGCAAGCCGCCGACAAAAGCAACAGTAGGGCTGATGCGGCCGCCTCTCTTGAGGTAAACAAGGTCGTCAACCGTGAACCAATGGCAGAGGTGGAGCCTTGTGTCCTCAACAAACTTAGCGGTCTCCTCGATCGTGGCGCCGTTGTTTTTTTCCTTTACCGCAAGGGTCAGAAGCATACCGAAGCCTGCCGAGGCTGAAAGGGTATCGATGGCCATAGCTTTGCGGTCGGGATACTTTTCGCAAAGCTCCTCACAGGCAAGACGTCCCGAGTTGTAGGTCGTGCTGAGACCCGATGAAAAAGCAATGTAAAGAACATCTCTGCCTGCCTTAAGCTCCTCCTCAAAGGCGGCCTTGAAGGTCTCTATATTGACTGCCGAGGTTTTGGCGGTCATACCGTTTCTCATCTTGTCGTAAAAATCCTTGGTATCGACGTTATCGTTCAAATATTCCGTCTCGTCGCCGTTAAAGGTCAGCGTAAGGCTCAACGATTTAACACCCATTTGCTCGAGTCTTTCAACGCCGAGGTCGCAGGCCGAGTCGGTGAAAATACAAAAATCATTCATAGTGAAGCAGTCCTCCGTAAATTCGCTGATGATACCATTATGATACTACATTTAAGACGTTTAGTCACTGAACAGATGATTTTCCTCGGTCAACTGTTTGAGTTGGGGGTGGTAGAGTGTGGAAAACGCAACTCTACCGACAGTAGAATTGTCCAAAAACAGCACTTGAAATGCGAGAATAAATGTGTTATACTGTAATTGCTAAAACAGAAATATGGGAGAAAGCCGTGGAAGACTTAAAATCCGTAATTGCGAAAAATATCGTCGACCTTAGAACGGGCGCCGGAATGACACAGGCCGAGCTTGCCGAAAAGCTCAATTATTCCGACAAGGCAGTCTCGAAGTGGGAGCGTGCCGAGTCTATGCCCGACATAACCGTGCTCAAAACAATAGCCGATATGTTCGGTGTTATGGTCGACTATCTGCTTAAGGTCGATCATACCTTCGATAAAGAACAGGCAGTGACGGTCAACCGCCGCAAGCGCAACAACCGTGGCATCATAACAGGTATAAGCATAGTGTTTGTGTGGTTTATCGCAACCTTTGTGTTCTTCATTCTTGACACCGCAACCAACCTTAGGGCACATTGGCTCTGCTTTGTTTATGCCGTTCCCGTCAGTATGATCGTCTGGTTGGTATTCAATTCGATATGGTTCAACCGCCGCCGAAACTTTTTGATAATTTCACTTTTGATGTGGTCACTTTTGGCGGCACTGTGTATAACGCTTCTGAAATTCGGCATATGGCTGCTGTTTGTGGTCGGCGTGCCCGGACAGGTTATAATCCTGCTTTGGTCACGTATCAGGACGCGTTCTCGCAGAGCTTCAAAAAAATAAGCAATCGGCCGTATTTTCGGAAAACAGTACTTGCTTTTTTGATAATTAAGTGGTAAAATACTTAAAGCGGAAAGAGGCATCCGAACCGGTGCATATTCCGCTTTAATCCGATGTGGGGGCGTAGCTCAGCTGGGAGAGCGTACGGTTCGCATCCGTAAGGTCGTGAGTTCGATCCTCATCGTCTCCACCATTAGAGTATAATCCGAACAAGGTGGGTTCGGATTTGAGAAGTAAACTTCCACCAAAAAATCCTGTCGATTATTTTCGGCAGGATTTTTGCTTTGTATTATTATTTTAAATTTTCAATATTCATCACTCATTCGATGTGTTTTTCGATGATATCTGCCCTTCGCCGATCGCCGAATATGCGAAAATGCCGTCTCTACCGACAGTGGAGACGGCGTTTTTTGTACTCTACCGTACTTGCGGTGCGGATTATACCTCCGAAAACAGCGGTAGGTTGATATTCCGAGGGTATCGGGATAAAATTAAATCAAAAGGCGGAGGCAGGTGTGTGAATTGGATAAGCGGCGCGTTATATATTATACCGATGAGCTGAACGATGAGTTTTTCGAGGCGGTCATCGAGCCGAGAAAAATCGACGGGAGCTATGTTTACTGCCGCGATTCGCGCTTCAAGCGTTTAACGCACTTCTTTTGGTACAGGATCGTCGCAACGCCGATAGCATTTCTCTATTCAAAGGCGGTATTCGGGCAAAAAACAGTCGGCAGCGAAAAGCTTAAAACGGTCGGCAAAAGGGGATACTTCCTTTACGGCAATCACACTCAGGTCATAGGCGACCCGTTTATACCCAACGTGATAAACTTTCCGAAAACGAATTACGTTATAGTTCATCCCAACAATGTTTCAATGCCGTTTCTCGGCAAAATAACACCGTCGCTCGGCGCACTTCCTCTGCCCGATGATAAAACTGCCTACCGTCACTTCTTGGAAACCGTTGACCGCAGAATAGCCGAGGGACACGGTGTGGTCATATATCCGGAAGCCCACATATGGCCGTTTTATACCAAAATCCGCCCGTTCCCCGACACATCGTTTCACTATCCGGTAAAATCGGGTGCGCCTGTTTTTTGCTTTACGAACACCTATAAAAAGCGCAGGCACAGAAAGCGTCCTCGCATAGTCACATACATCGACGGACCGTTTTATGCCGATGAGAGTCTCTCAAAGCAGGCTCAAAAGAGTGAGCTTCGCAGCAGAGTGTATGACACAATGTGCCGCCGCGCCGAGGCCTCCGACTGTGAGGTAATAAAATATATCAAAAAGGATGATGTCGATGGTTGATCTGCTGATGTGCGGAAAAAAAAATGTATTTGACGGCATATTGACCTGTATACTGTCGGTTATGAAGCGTACAGAGTCAAGTGAGCCGATAACCCTGCACATTTTCACTATGGACGTTTCGCACATAAAGCCGGAATATCTTCCGCTGACCGACCGCCAAACAGTCTGTATCGATCTTGCAATGAAGCGGTATAATAAGTCCAACCGTGCGGTGAAATACGATGTTACCGACCTTTATAATGCCGAGCTTGCAGGTTGTCCGAATGAAAATGCATATTGTTCTCCGTACACGCTGATAAGGCTTTTGGCCGATAAGGTTCGGGGCATTCCCGATAAGCTTCTGTACCTCGATGCCGACGTAATGTTCAATCGAGACATTCATCTGCTTTACGATATAGACTTAGACGGCTTCGAATACGCCGCGGCAAGGGATCATTACGGAAAATATCTTATAAACCGAAATTATATCAATGCCGGCGTTCTGCTTTTTAATATGCCCGAAATGAGGAAAAACGGTGTATTCGAAAAGGCACGGCACTGTCTTCGAAGCCGAAAGTTGCCATTTGCCGACCAAAGTGCACTGATACGTGCAACATCAAAGAAAATGATGCTGCCGCAACGCTTTAACGATCAGAAATTTCTGCATAAAACAACGGTTGTCAGGCATTTTTCAAAGCGGCTCTTTTGGCTGCCCTATCCGCATACCGAAAATATAAAGCAATGGCAGGTGGAAAGGGTCAAGGAAAAATTCGGCTACGACGTTTTCGACGACATTCTGTCGGAGTATTCGGAGCTTAAAAGCAATATGGGAAAAGAGGAAAATTAAAATGAATGAAACGGTTTCGGTGTTTTATGCCTGCGATGATAACTTCGTCAAATATACGATAGTGTCGCTTTATTCTATGCGTTGCAACCGCAACAGGGACAGAAGCTATGATATTCACATTCTTCATTCGGGAGTGTCCGACCTAATGAAGCAAAAGACGCTCGAGCTTTCGACCGACGGCTTTAATATCACCTTTGACGATGTTTCGGAATATCTCGAGTCGGTCTCCGATCGCCTTCCGATAAGGGATTACTATTCAAAGACCACTTATTACAGATTTTTTATCTCCGAAATGTTTCCGACACTTGACAAAGCTGTCTACATCGACAGTGACACGGTCGTTCAAGGGGATATCAGCCGCCTTTTCGACATCGAGCCGGGAGATAAATGGGTCGGTGCCTGTCACGAACAGGCAATGGTTCAGGTCGATACCTACGGCACCTATTGTGAGCGTGTTGTGGGTGTTTCAAGGCATAATTTTTTCAATGCGGGACTTATGCTCATAAACTGCAAAAAATTCAGAGAGAAAAACGTGCTTGCGAGTTTCACCTCACTGTTAAAGGAGTACAACTTTGTTGTGACACAGGATGAGGATTACCTCAATCTGATCTGCAAGGATCACGTGCTTTGGCTTGACAGCCGTTGGAATACCGAAATATTCGGCGAGATACCTTATGATATTTCAGAAGCGCATATCCTGCATTATATAATGACGAGCAAGCCGTGGCACTATAAGGATTGCCGCTATGGAGAGCTATTTTGGAAATACGCCGATCTTTCGTCGGTGGCGGAAGAAATGCACGCCGTATTGGAAGCCTATACCGACCGTGAAAGACAGCGTGATGCCGAAAGCTGTGACCGCCTTTTGGAGCTTGCAAGGTTAGAAACCGAGCGTGAAGACAATTATCTTAACAGAAAAAACGCCTCGGAGCGTGACCGGGACAGAGTGGAAATACTCAAAAAAATAGAGAGCTATGAGCGTCAGGGACGGTTTGATGAGGATGTTGAGCAGGATCCGCCGAGCACCGTTTTAAATCCCGAGGACATTGAATATCTCAGGCGCGGACTTTACAAAAGATTTAAAACGAAAATTGCCTATGCCGCCGCTCACCGCTTCGTTTACCGAATGATGGATGACAAAAAGCTCATTATCAACGGCATCGAGGGACTCGAAAACTTCAAGGCACTCGAAAGCGGTGCCGTCGTTACCTGCAATCATTTCAATGCCTTTGACAGCTTTGCCATTGAGCTTGCTTATGAGGCGGCCGAGCACAAAAACCGCAAATTTTACCGAGTTATAAGAGAGGGTAACTATACCTCGTTCCCGGGATTTTACGGCTTTTTGATGCGAAACTGCTACACTCTGCCGTTGTCATCCAACCGTCAGACTATGAAAAAGTTTATGAATGCGACCGATACCCTGCTTAAAGACGGGAATTTCGTACTTGTTTATCCCGAGCAGAGTATGTGGTGGAACTATCGCAAGCCGAAGCCACTCAAAAAAGGGGCATACACCCTTGCCGCAAGAAACCAAGTACCCGTTTTGCCTTGTTTTATAACTATGAGGGATTCCGATATTTTAGGCGATGACGGCTTCTTCATTCAGGAATACACCGTTCACATCGGCCGTCCTATCTATCCCGATCCGTCGCTTCCGAGAGGTAAGCAGGCCGAACGGATGATGACCGAAAACTATGAGGCTTGGAAAAATATTTACGAAAAGGAATACGATATACCGCTTTATTATACTACCGATATATCATAACAAAAAACCGTCGAAGGTTTTGACCTTTGACGGTTTTCGGATTTATCCGTGATAAAGCTTTTTGGTTTGGTATCTTGGCTCACAGGAAAGGTTTATGCCGAGCTTTTTGAAGATGTTTATGTCCACAGAGCTGAGCATTACCGAGGAGTGAGCTTCACAGCACTTGAGCTTTGAAAGCTGATCCATGGCACGCTTGGCATTTTCGTCGGTCACGGCCGAGATGCAGAGAGCTATCAGTATTTCGTCGGTGTGAAGTCTCGGATTATGGTTGCCCAAGGCACCGACCTTGAGCTTCTGAACAGGTTCAATAACGTTTTGCGGAATCAGGCGAGCCTCTTTAGGTATTCCGGCAAGGGCCTTTAAGGCGTTGAGCAGCAGTGCCGAGCTTGCGCCGAGCAGGGATGAAGTCTTTCCTGTTATCAGTCGGCCGTCGGGAAGCTCGATCGCGGCGGCAGGGGCACCAGTTTCCTCGGCACGCTCGTTCGCGGCGGCGATCACAGTTCGATCCGACGGGTTTATTCCGGCCTGCTCCATAAGCACCTCGATCTTAACGGTCTCGGTCTCGTCGGCCTCACCGCGGCTTTTCTTGCAAAGAGCATCATAATAGCGGCGGATTATCTCATTATCAGCGGCTTCTTTTACCGCCTCGGGGTCGAAAATGCAGTTGCCCGCCATATTGACACCCATATCGGTGGGAGATTTATAAGGACAGCTTCCGAGCATACGCTCCATACAGGCCTTTACAACCGGGAATATCTCAACGTCGCGGTTGTAGTTGACGGTGGTCTTGCCGTAAGCCTCAAGGTGGAACGGGTCGATCATATTGACGTCGTTAAGGTCGGCGGTTGCGGCCTCATATGCCAAATTGACCGAGTCCTTAAGCGGCAGATTCCAAATCGGAAAGGTCTCAAACTTGGCGTAGCCGGCTTCGATGCCGCGCTTGTGCTCGTGATAAAGCTGACTGAGGCAGGTGGCCATTTTGCCGCTTCCGGGGCCGGGAGCGGTGACAACGACCAGCTTACGGGTGGTTTTTATATATTCGTTTTTGCCATAGCCCTCATCGGAAACTATGAGCTTAAGGTTGGAGGGATAGCCGGGGATCGAATAATGCTTGTACACGGGAATGCCGAGCGAGCTGAGCTTTTTCGCAAAAGCATCGGCCGACGGCTGAGAGGCATAGCGTGTAAGAACGACACTTCCGACATAAAGACCAAAGCCCCTGAAGGCATCGATAAGACGGAGAACGTCAAGGTCATAGGTTATGCCGAGGTCGCCGCGCACCTTGTTTTTCTCAATATCCGAGGCGTTTATCGCAATGACAATTTCGGCTTGATCCTTAAGGCGTGTGAGCATTCTTATTTTAGAGTCCGGGGCAAAGCCGGGCAGAACACGGGAGGCGTGAAAATCGTCGAAAAGCTTTCCGCCGAATTCAAGATAGAGCTTTCCGCCGAACTTGTTTATGCGTTCCGAAATGTGCTCAGATTGCATTTTCAAATATTTGTCATTGTCAAAACCGACCCGATACATAAATTTACCCCCACAATTTAAGGTGCCGCAAAATAAAAAAGCGAAAAGCACCTACTCTTTCCGTTTAATTATTTTAACATAGCTTGAAGGATAATACAAGTACAATTTCGACAAAACAAATTATTTTTTTGAAGCCCGTTCCGATTATTGAAATATTAGGAGAAATGGTGTATAATGGTTCAAACGTTAAAATTTTAACACACAAAGAGGGATGATAAAATGTATATAACAGACAGTGTAAAATATATCGGCGTTAACGATAAAGATATAAGGCTTTTCGAGGGGCAGTACAGTGTCCCGAACGGAATGGCGTATAATTCATATATCGTCTTCGATGAAAAAATCGCGGTTATGGACTCGGTCGAAGCATCGTTCGGTGACGAGTGGCTCGAAAATATCCGCAAATCCTTAAACGGAAGGCAGCCCGACTATCTTATAGTTCAGCATATGGAGCCCGACCATTCGGCCAACGTTATGTGCTTTGCAGAAGCATTCCCCGAAGCGAAAATAGTTGCCACCGCCAAGGCGTTCACTATGATGAAAAACTTTTTCGGAACCGATATGGCCGAACGCAGTATTGCCGTATCCGACGGTGATACTCTGAGCCTCGGTCAGCACGAGCTCCGTTTTTTGACCGCACCCATGGTGCATTGGCCCGAGGTTATGGTGACATACGACAGCTTTGACAAGATCCTTTTTTCGGCCGACGGCTTCGGAAAGTTCGGCACATATGATGCGGATGAGCCATGGGACGACGAAGCTGCACGCTACTATATCGGAATAGTCGGAAAATACGGTGTGCAGGTTCAGGCCTTGCTAAAAAAAGCCGCCGCAAACGATATTAAAATAATTGCTCCGCTCCACGGACCGGTTCTCAACGATGAGATAGGCCATTACATAGAGCTTTATGATATATGGTCAAGCTACCGACCCGAGAAAAGCGGTGTTGTCATAGCCTATGCTTCGATCTACGGAAATACCGCAAGGGCGGCCGCCGAGCTTGCCGAGGCCTTGAAGAGCAGCGGTACCGATACCGTGCTTTATGATCTTACACGCTGTGACAAGGCCGAGGCCGTGAGCGATGCCTTCCGCTATGACAGGCTTGTTTTGGCTTCCGTGACCTATAACGGAATGGTATTCCCGGCAATGGGCGAATATCTTACCGCCTTGAGCGAGCGTGGCTTCAAAAAGCGTAAAGTCGGATTTATCGAAAACGGAAGTTGGGCACCCGTCGCCGCCAAGATGATGAAAAAAGCGCTGGAAGAGTGCAAGGAACTTGAGTTTGCCGAAACCGACATCAAAATAATGTCGGCACCGAGCAAAGAAAGCTCCGAGCAGATAAAGCTTTTGGCAGCCGAGCTTTGCAGATAAAAACAGAGGTCATATCCGAATGAAAACTCGGATATGACCCTTATTTTTTACTGAACGAGAGTGAAGCTTCCGTCCGAGTTTTCAAGGCTTTTGGCTAAAAAGTGCTGACCGTCGATTTGATAAAGTCTTATATAGTCAATGTGATATTCAAGCGGCCATTCGATCGAAGCATTGTCTGGCAGAGTGCGGTTTTTCCAACCGACATTGAAGCCTGCGTAAATGTTGATGAACTTGTCGGCTTCAAACTCGGTTGCCGCCTGAGAGTAATAAAGCTCGCCGTCATAATAGAAATTGAGCACCTCATCGGTCCACAGGAAGCCTATCGTGTGGTACATATCGAAAAGTGTACCCTCCTTAAGCTCATAGAAGCGCTCCTTTATGTGTCCGTCAAGGGCGGTGTGCTCTCCGTTCTCAAGCCAATAATGAACGTTGGCCTGTTGCTTGTGAGCCACGCCGAGACTTTCGAAAATATCTATTTCGAGCAGATCGCCCGTGTTTTCGGCGTTGCGGCCGTTGCCCCAGAAGGATGAATAAACACCCTTTGCATCGGGAATACGTGCGCGCATTTCGATATAGCCTTTGTTGTATCTGAAAAGATCGCTCGAGGTCAAAACATCGTTGTGATCGTAGCCGCCCTCGTCATTCACAAAGGCACGCTGTATCAAAACACCGTTCACAAGCTGGCAGGTGTTCTCATCGGCATAGCAATATGTCGGCACCTCTCCGTTCATATTTCCGGGCTCGGGAGTGACCCACTTTGAGGTATCGAGCGTATCTCCGTCAAATTCGTCACCCCAAACGACTCTGTAATAGCTTGACGAAGGATATGCGGCAACCGTTTCGGCATAGCTTCCCGATTTCGAATCCGCATCGGTAACGGCACCCTTTTTGAGCATATTTGCAAATTCGGTCACGGCAACCTGGACCGCATAGGTGCTTCCGCCCGAAAGATAGACCTTCTTGCCCGATATCAAAATTTCATATCCGTCATAGCCGAATTCCGTCTGCGACTTCACGCCGGGTCTTTTGGCGTTTCCGATGATTATCTCATATTCGGCTTCGGCGGCTTCGGTATCGTTTTCGAGTGTCATAATGAAGCCGGTGGTCTCGGTAATGAGCTTGATCATCGACTCGGCCTCGGTTTGAACGAGATATGAGCGGTTGGTGATGTCACGTATAAGCGAAAACTTGTGGATCGCAACACCGTTGACCGTGATGTCGCCGAAGGAGCCGCTTGTTTCGACAATGTCTTTGATGCCGCCCGAAACACCCTTGGCTTTTACATAGCTTTCGATAAAGTGATCCACGGCCTTTTCAACTCCATCTGTTGTGATTGCATTGATAACGATCTTCCTGCCGATAGTGCATATGATATAATCGTTATATCTGCCCCTTCCAGAAGACAAAAGATAATCGACCGCCGCTTGCGATTCGGGGCGGTTGGTGCTTCCGATAAGGATTTCATATCTGTCGGTGCCGTCCTCCGAATCGGGGACGTTGCCGAGCTTGATATTTATGTTCTTGAAGGCCTTGAACACCTTGGCCGCCGCGGCGGTAAGAGCAGCGTTACCGTCGGGTCGCACCACCCGGTAAACGGCTTCGTTGTTTTCGTCGGTATATTTAACGTCTTCATTTGAAAAGACCGATTCCGACGGACCCGTGCCAACGGCCGAGTTACCTTTCCCGTCCTCTTTACAGCCTGCAAATGCCGTAAGCATTAAGGTAAGGCAGGATATTACCGATATAAGCTTAAAGATGTTTTTCATAATTTCAGCTCCGAGTTTTGTTTTTGTTTGTTATATAATTGTGTCAAATCAAAGATAAGCAGAGTTCACAGCTCCCTCGTCAGAGGGAGGCTGTTGTTTCTGCAAAACCCAAATTCCGTACAATATCAAGTATTTCCTTGGATTAATTATATCAAAGCGAATATCGTATGTCAATTAAATACTAAATCTCGGGAAATGTAAAATTCGCCCCGAAAGGACTTTTATTTTGAATCGAAAAGTGTTATATTAAAGGGGGAAGTGTGAGCAACGGCTCGGCATTAAGGAGGTATTGCCTTGGAGAATTTTAAACTGGTATCGAAATATTCGCCGACAGGCGATCAGCCCGAGGCTATTCGCAAATTGACCGACGGCATAAACAACGGATTAAGGGAGCAGGTGCTGCTCGGTGTCACCGGCTCGGGCAAAACCTTTACTATGGCTAACATTATCGCAAATGTAAACCGTCCCACACTGATTCTGGCACACAATAAAACGCTTGCCGCACAGCTTTGCTCGGAATTCAGAGAGTTCTTCCCCGAAAATGCCGTCGAATATTTTGTATCTTATTACGATTATTATCAGCCCGAGGCTTATATTCCCGGAACCGATACCTATATCGAAAAGGATTCGGCTATAAATGACGAAATCGACAAATTACGCCACAGTGCGACCTGCGCTTTGTCGGAGCGCAACGACGTCATAATCGTTGCCAGTGTTTCCTGCATTTACAGCTTGGGCAACCCGATCGACTACCGCAATATGGTCATTTCGCTTCGCCCCGGAATGGAAAAAGAGCGTGACGAGCTGATATCGAAGCTGATCGACCTGCAATATGAGCGCAACGACATAAATTTTACCCGAAACAAATTCAGAGTTCGCGGCGATGTTGTGGAAATATTCCCGGCATATTCCGACGAAACGGCGATAAGGGTCGAATTTTTCGGCAATGAGATCGATCGCCTGAGCGAAATAAATCCGCTTACGGGTGAGGTTAAATCCACCCTCGGACATATCGGAATTTATCCTGCATCTCACTATATCGTGCCCGAAACCGAAAAGGAAGCGGCACTCAAGGACATTACCGACGAAATGGAGGAGCGGGTGCGTTATTTCACCGAAAACAATCAGTTTATCGAGGCTCAGCGCATAAGACAGCGAACCGAATACGACGTTGAAATGCTCCGTGAGATCGGCACCTGCAAGGGTGTTGAAAACTATTCGAGGGTGCTCTCACGCCGTGAGGAGGGAAGCACGCCGTTCACTTTGCTCGACTATTTTCCCGACGATTTTTTGCTTTTTGTCGATGAATCGCACGTCACCTTGCCGCAGGTAAGAGGAATGATCGGCGGTGACAGGGCAAGAAAGAAAAATCTTATAGAGTTCGGCTTCCGCCTGCCCTCGGCATACGATAACCGCCCGTTGACCTTCGAGGAATTTTATTCTCACATTTCGCAGGCGGTCTATGTCTCGGCAACCCCGGGTGATTTCGAAAAGGAGCACGCCGAGGCCGTGGCAGAGCAGATAATCCGCCCGACGGGTCTTATTGACCCCGAAATCACGGTCAAGCCGACCGACGGTCAGATAGACGACCTTGTGTCCGAAATAAATATTCGCACCGAAAAGGGCGAGCGTGTGCTTGTGACAACGCTCACCAAGAAAATGGCCGAGGATTTGACCGACTATCTCTATAATCTCGGCATAAAGGTCAAATATATGCACTATGACGTTGATACGATAGAGCGTATGAAGCTGATAAGGGAGCTGAGACTCGGCGAATACGATGTGCTGATAGGAATTAACCTCTTGAGAGAGGGACTTGATATTCCCGAGGTGTCGCTTGTGGCGATATTAGATGCCGACAAGGAGGGCTTCCTGCGAAGCGAGACCTCTCTTATCCAAACGGTCGGACGTGCCGCTCGAAACGCCGAGGGCCGTGTTATTATGTATGCCGACAGTGTCACTCCGTCTATGGAGCGTGCGATATCCGAGACCGAACGCCGCCGCAAGCTGCAGTCTGACTACAACCGGGAGCACGGAATAGTGCCCAAAACGATAATAAAGGATATTCACGACGTTATCGAGATAACGCCCAAGCAGGATAATGAGAAGAGTGTCCGTCAGATGTCGAGAGAACAGCGTGAAGCGCTGATAAAGCGGCTGACCGTCGAGATGAAGCAGGCCGCAAAGCTGCTGGAATTCGAGCACGCCGCCGAGCTTCGTGACAGAATAGAGCGTTTGAGAAAAGGAAAATAAGCTAAAAGCCTTTACCGCCAAAGAAAACGGTAAAGGCTTTTTTTAAAGTATAGCTTTAAGTATGCAATCGGCAGTCGCTATATTGTTGGCTATCGGAATATCATAAACCTGTGCGATTCTGAGCAGTGCCTTGACATCGGGGTCGTGAGGCATAGCGGTCAGCGGATCCGAGAAGAAAATGATAATATCGATTTCTCCGCCTGCAACCTTTGCACCGATCTGCTGATCTCCTCCCAAGGGTCCGCTTAAATAACCCTTTACCGGAAGATCGGTGGCCTCTGAAATGCGCTTTGAGGTCGTGCCGGTTCCGCAGAGAAAGTGCTTTGCCAAGATTTCACGGTTGGCTTGGCACCATTCTATCATTTTCGGCTTCATATTATCGTGTGCGATGAGTGCTATTCTTTTTGCCATAATTTGTACCTTCCTTTTGTTTCAGAAAACTATTCTCACGGTCGTGCCCTTCCCAAGTGTGCTTTCGACCGAAACCGAAGCACCCAAGAATTTAGCACCGTGTTTGACTATCGAAAGACCGAGTCCCGTACCGCCGATCTCCTTAGAGTGGCTTTTGTCGACCCGATAAAAACGCTCGAATATTCTATCAAGATCAGAGTCGGGAATGCCTATTCCCGTATCCGACACCGAGACCTCAACGCCGTCGACACACTGCCTGACCGATACCTCGACGGTACCGTCGGGGCGGTTGTATTTTATTGCGTTGTCACACAGGTTGAAGATCATTTCCTCAACTATCTGTCTCGGAGCGTTGATAAAAATATGTTCACCGCAAAGCTTCGTTGAAATACGGTTCTTTTCGGTTGCCATTTCAAACTGAGACAGCACCGATTCGCAAAGCACATAGAGGTCGATTTTTTCGAAGCTTACGTTGATCTCCTTGCCGTCAAGCTGTGAAAGCTTGATTATATCCCCGACAAGCGTGATAAGGCGCTGCGATTCGTCATATATCTTGCCTGCAAACCGCTCAACATCCTCCTGCTTGGCAATGCCCGTTTTGATAAGCTCGGCATATCCCGAAATAGAGGTCAGCGGAGTTTTCAGCTCGTGCGAAACATTGGCGGTGAAGTCACGCCGCATCGCATCCTGATTTTCGTGCTCGGTACGCAGATCGGCGATCTGACGTGCGATTTGGTCGTTCTGTGCTTCAATACGCTCGGCCAAGGGCGAAAGCTCACGGTATATCGACGTGCTCTTGGGCGTTTCGGGGTTGAGCTTGTTTATCGGAGCGATTATCGACTTTGAGACTTTAAGTGCCAAAATCAGCGAAAGTATGATTTCAAGCAAAAAGCCTATGCTTATCGGTGCCAATACCTCAACGACGTTCGAGGCGGCGTGGTCGGAATATATAAAATAAACCGCCGCAAAAACAAGTCCGAAATCGACGGCGGCCATAAATGCCGACATCAGCACTATGTATCTTACGATAATGCTCTTAAGACTTTTCACCTGCCGTCACCTGCTATTTTATAGCCAATGCCCCTTACGGTCTCGATTATGTCACCGGCATCGCCCAACTTTTGACGCAGTGTTCTTATATGAACGTCAACGGTACGGCTTTCACCGTCAAAGGAATATCCCCAAATACGGTTGAGTATCTGATCTCTTGTGAGCACGACCTGTCGGTTTTCAAGCAGCATACAGAGCATTTCAAACTCCTTAAGTGTCAGCGAAATGCTGCTGTTGCCGACCTTAACAACGTGCTTTTCGGGGCAGACATAAAGTGTACCTATCTTGTATTCGGACAAAGCGTTGCTGCGACCTCTGCTTCGAAGCCGAGCCTTGACACGCGCGACAAGCTCCATCATACCGAACGGCTTGGCGATGTAATCGTCGGCGCCCGACTCAAAGCCTTTGACCTTGTCGATCTCCGAGCTTTTGGCGGTGAGCATTATTATCGGAATATTGACCGTCGCAGGGTCGGATTTGATCTTTTTGAGTATTCCGAGACCGTCCTCCTCGGGTAGCATAATATCGAGCAGTATAAGCTCGGGCAGTGCCTTTTGCATCTGTGCATAAAATTCCGAAGGTCGCTCAAAGCCCATTGCCTCAAAGCCCGTGCTCGACAGTGTATAGACCACAAGCTCACGGATATTACTGTCGTCTTCGACAAGATATATCAATTCTTCACCCCGTTTTAAGGCGCCGACAAAAACTGCGCCGAATATTTTAAAAAAGGCTATTTCACCGAAGTATTTGCACAAAGCCTGCAGTTAAGGCACCGACTCTTCGGAAGAATCGGAAATGTGCAGATAAACTTTAGTGAAATAGCCGAAATCGGTTCTAAATTACCGAATTAAGCCTTGCCGACCGAGCCGAAAAGCTCCATCTTCTCTTTAACGGTGGCCTTGATAGCCTCAAAGCCGGGAGCGAGAAGCTTTCTCGGGTCGAAGCCCTTGCCGGAAAGATCCTTGCCGGCCTCGATATACTCTCTTGTGGCAGCTGCGAAAGCAAGCTGGCACTCGGTGTTGACGTTGATCTTGGAAACGCCGAGAGAGATAGCCTTCTTGATCATATCGGCCGGAATGCCTGTGCCGCCGTGGAGAACGAGGGGCATAGTGCCGGTGAGCTTCTGGATCTCATCGAGAGTGTCGAAGGAAAGTCCTGCCCAGTTTTCGGGGTACTTACCGTGAATGTTGCCGATACCTGCGGCAAGCATTGTAACGCCGAGATCGGCGATCATTTTGCATTCGTTGGGGTCGGCAACCTCGCCGGAGCCGATAACGCCGTCTTCCTCGCCGCCGATAGCGCCTACTTCAGCCTCAAGAGAGAGACCCTTTTCGTTACATACGGCTACAAGCTCCTTAGTCTTTGCGATGTTCTCCTCGATGGGGTAGTGAGAACCGTCGAACATAACGGAAGAGAAGCCTGCCTCGATGCACTTCTTGGCGCCTTCATAGGAGCCGTGGTCAAGATGAAGTGCAACGGGAACGGTGATGCCGAGCTCGTTGATCATGCCGTTTACCATTCCGACGATGGTGGTATAACCGCACATATACTTACCGGCACCCTCGGAAACACCGAGAATAACGGGGGACTTAAGCTCTTCTGCGGTGAGAAGGATAGCCTTTGTCCATTCAAGGTTGTTGATGTTGAACTGACCTACGGCATATTTGCCGGCCTTGGCCTTGTTCAGCATTTCTTTTGCAGATACTAACATTTGAAATTCCTCCAAAAATTATTTACATAGTTATTTTACAGCCTAAACGGCATAAAATCAAGCTTTTTGACGATTTATTTGTACAAGGGGTGCTTTTCGCAAATTGCGGCGACGCGCTGTTTGATTTCGTCTTTTCTGTTGTCGAAATCTTTAACGCAAAGCGCAATAAGCTTGCCGACCTCGGTGAAGTCCTCTTCCTTAAGACCTCTTGTGGTGGCGGCGGGAGTGCCGAGTCTGACTCCGCTTGTGACAAACGGTTTCTCGGGGTCGTTGGGGATTGCGTTTTTGTTGGCGGTGATGTTAATCTCATCCAAACGGTGTTCAAGCTCCTTGCCGGTAACACCGGTACCGCGGAGATCCAAGAGCATCAAGTGGTTATCGGTGCCGCCGGATACAAGGTTGATACCCTCTGCGACGAGCGATTTGGCTAAAGCATCGGCATTTTTGACTATCTGCTGCTGATACTCCTTGAACTCGGGCTTAAGTGCCTCACCGAAGCAAACGGCCTTGCCGGCGATGACGTGCATCAAGGGGCCGCCCTGGTTGCCTGGGAAAACGGCCTTATTGATGGCTTTGAAGAACTCTTCGTCGTTGCAAAGGATCATACCGCCTCTCGGGCCTCTCAAGGTCTTGTGCGTAGTCGTGGTGACAATGTCGGCATAGAGACAAGGATTGATATGGAGACCGGCGGCTACAAGTCCGGCAATGTGAGCCATATCGACCATAAACAAAGCACCGACTGACTTGGCAATATCGGCTATAACGTCGAATTTTATCTCACGTGCGTATGCGGAGGCACCGGCCACTATAAGCTTCGGCTTGCACTGATCGGCGATCTTTCTCATTTCGTCATAATCGATAAAACCGTCGTCGTTAACGCCGTATGGGACAAAGTTATAAAGCTTGCCCGAGCTGTTGACGGGCGAGCCGTGTGTAAGGTGTCCGCCGTGGGCAAGATTCATACCCATAACGGTATCGCCAGGTTGTAAGACCGCAAAATAAACGGCTTGGTTGGCTTGGGCACCCGAGTGCGGCTGAACATTGGCGAATTTGGCGCCGAAAAGGCGGCAAGCGCGCTCTCTTGCAATGTCTTCGACAATGTCGACATACTGACATCCGCCGTAGTAACGCTTTCCGGGATAGCCCTCGGCATATTTATTTGTGAGTACCGAACCCATAGCGGCCATAATGGCAGGAGAAACAAAGTTCTCGGATGCGATAAGCTCGATGTTCTGTTGCTGACGGTGAAGCTCTTTTTCCATAGCTTCTCCGACAGGAGCATCATAGGATTTTACAAATCCAACGGTATCCATAATATCAGAATACATTTAAAACCCTCCGATTCCGAATATAATTAACATATGAAATTATATACCACATAAGGGAAAATTTCAACAATAATCGGTAAAATATTTCAAAATTAAGAGTGCTTTACCGCATATTGGCGACAAAGCACTCAACGTATCAACTTTTAAACACGGTTTTTGACGGTAAAGTCGAAATTATAGCTCGCTCCAATATTTACGGTCGAGACTTCTGAATTGAATTGCCTGTGCTACGTGGGCGGAGCCTATCTTTTCCGCACCGTCAAGGTCGGCAACCGTTCTCGCTATTTTAAGTATGCGGTCATACGAGCGTGCCGACATACCCATATTCTCAAAAGCGCCTTGCAAAATTCGGTCGGCCTCGGGTGTCAGTTCACAATATTTGCGCATAAGCGCAGAGTTAAGTCGGGCGTTGCAGGTAATACCCGTGCCACGGTAGCGATCGGTTTGAAGCTTTCGCGCTTTTTCGACTCTGAACCGTATTTCGGCCGAGGTCTCACCATCTTGCTTTCCCGTAAGCTCGAAATACTCGACGGCCGGCACTTCAACATGGATATCGAGACGGTCGAGCATAGGACCGGATATTTTGCCGAGGTATTTTTTTACGGCCATGGGAGAACATATGCATTTCTTCCTCGAGTGGCCGTAAAAGCCGCAGGGACACGGATTCATCGCGGCCACGAGCGAAAATTCGCAAGGGTAGGTGAGCCGTCCGTTGGCGCGCGATATCGTGACACAGCCGTCCTCCAACGGGGCACGAAGCACCTCCATGGCTTGCCGCGAAAATTCGGGAAATTCGTCTAAGAAAAGTACACCGTTATGTGCAAGCGATATTTCTCCCGGCTTCGGAACGGCGCCGCCGCCCGTAAGTCCGGCCGACGATACCGTGTGGTGCGGTGCGCGGAAGGGACGGGTCACGATAAGCGGCGTATCAGAGGGAAGAGAACCAGCGACCGAGTGAATCTTGGTGGTCTCTATTGATTCGTCGAAAGTCATAGACGGCAGTATCGACGGCAAACGCTTGGCCAACATACTTTTGCCGGAACCCGGAGGCCCTATGAGCAGTACATTGTGGCCGCCGGCGGCGGCTATTTCCAAAGCGTGCTTGGCCGCTACTTGTCCTCTTACATCGATGAAATCGGGGCAAACGGCTGTTTCGGCCGAAATGTCGGGCATTTTTGCGGGAGAAATAGGGCATTCGCCGCGCAAGTGAGCAACAAGCTGACGAACATTTTTTACGGGATAAATTTCGATACCGTCAACTACCGAGGCCTCGAACGCATCGGCTTCGGGCACGAAAAATTTCTTTATTCCCTTGTTTTTGGCCTCTATCGCCATTGAAAGCATACCTGTAATATGCCGCAATTCGCCGTCGAGCGACAGTTCGCCTATAAATGCGCATTCGTTAAGGTTACAAACGGCATATAACTGTCCCGAGGCGTTGAGTATCGACAAAAGTGACGGCAAATCGTACATTGCACCGGCCTTTTTGATGTCGGCCGGGGCAAGGTTAACGGTGATTTTTGTGGTAGGGAAGGTGAAACCGCTGTTTTTCAGAGCCGAGCGGACTCGGTCTCTTGACTCTTTTACCGCGGTATCGGGTAAACCGACGATGTCAAAAGCAGGAAAGCTGTTTGAAATGTCGGCCTCGACCTCTACCGTATAAGCGTCAATACCTATTATTCCGGTGCTGTGCAATCGTGTAAACAAAACAATTCCTCCGAAAAATACCCTGTGCCGTAGGGAAGCGACACAGGGTAAGCTTTTCTATGAATATTTATTACCCACGGCTGTTGTTGGAGCCTATAGTGACCGATGTGCTGTAATATTTTCCGTTGCGGTAGATACGCGCCGTCACTCTGATGCCGGGTTTGCATTTGTCGAGAATATCGATAAAGTCGGTATACTCGTTTATTTGATTTCCGTTGAAATTGGTGATAATGTCACCGGCACGGATACCGGCAAGGCTTGCGGGTGCACCGCTGACAACGCTCTTGACGGCGGCACCGGACGGGAGATTGTACTGAGCGAGATATGCGCTGCTGTACTTGTATATTTCGATACCGATATAGGGAGAGGGATTGTCCTTGTTCTCGATTATCTCGGTAACTACCCGGATTGCGGTGTCAACGGGGATGGCAAAGCCCATTCCCTCGAAACTTTCATCGACAAGCTTGGAGGAGTTGATACCGATAAGCTGTCCCTTGGAGTTCAAAAGCGCACCGCCCGAATTGCCGGGGTTTATGGCGGCATCGGTTTGGATAAGCTCCATTTCGCCGATAGAGTCGATGGTTATAGTGCGGTTCAATCCGCTTACTATACCGTAGGAGACCGAGTTCAAAAACTCTATTCCGCCGGGGCAACCGATGGCGATGGCATACTGTCCGACCTTTACATCGTCGGATTTTCCGAGTTCAACTGCCGGAAGATCGGTCTTTTCGATTTTGATGACCGCCAAATCGGCCGAAACGTTATATCCGACAACCGTTGCATCGATAGCGGTCTCGGGGTCGGAATTTAAGAAAACTTCAATGGAAGAGGAAGCCGACTGATTGGCGACGACGTCCGAAATAACGTGATAGTTGGTTATGATGTAGCCGTCGGCAGTGTAAATAACGCCCGAGCCTTCACCCGTGTTTTCGGTGGAACCGCCGAAAATGCTTTCGACCGAAGCTTTGGTGCGTATGCCGACAACACTGTCGGCCGCTTTATCATAAACGGCTTCGACGACCGATTCGACATTTCCCTCGATCGAAATAACGGTCGAAACGGTGGCGGAGCTTACCGTTGATTTGTCGCCGTCGCTGTCCATCGAGCCGAAAGCAATGGCGAAAGATACGCCGGTGCTTACGATAACGGAAAGCGCAATACAAACGATAACCGTACCGAGTCCGTAATTCTTTTTCGGCTTTTGCGGCGGAGTGGGTTCGGTGTTTGCGGCAGTGTCGTGTGTGAAATTACATCCGCTGTTCGGCGTGTAGCTGTAAGACTGCTCCGTGCCGTTCTCGGAGGATTGGTTAAAGCTTTTGTTTTCGTCCATTGGTTTCAAGTCTCCTTGTGTATTGGTAACTTTAATTTCGGTATAGCATTATATCGGGCAATTATTAAAATGTAAGGCAATAAATATGAACAAATCATAAATTAAGCCAAGCCGACTTATGTAATATTCTAATACAAAACGTTAAAAAATGCAACAGTTATTACATAAAAGGCGCGAAAACATTGAGCAATGCTTGCTTAAAGCGCAGTTTGAACGGCCGTTTTGACCATTTTTGCAAGGCTATTTCCTCACTCTCTGCTTGCATTTCGAGGAAATGTTCCTTTATTTCTTCAACGGTATCGGTGGAACACATCCAAACTCCGCATTCAAAATGGAAATAAAAGCTTCGGTAGTCCATATTTATCGTACCGCAGGTCGCGACTGAACCGTCGGAAACGAACAACTTGGAGTGGATAAAGCCGGGAGTGTACTCGAATATTCGAACGCCCGATTCCAAAAGCTCTTGATAATTAAACTGTGTTACGGGGTGGACATACCATTTGTCGCGTATTTTGGGCGTTATTATGCGGACATCGACACCGGCCTTTGCAGCCGAGGTCAAGGCGGCAGTCATGGTGTTGTCGAGTATAAGGTAAGGGGATGCAATATATACATAGTCCTTTGCCGTGCCCAATATCTGACGGTATATGCCTTCACCGGGGTAATGCACCGTGTCAAGCGGATTTTCAAAGTACGGTTGAACGTAACCTTCGGCTTTGGGAAAGGTATTTACGATATACGGAGCAGGGTCGAGACGTTCGCGATTCATACTGCTCCACATTTCGCAAAATGCGACGGCAAAAGAGGTCGCGGCCGGTCCTTTCATAATGACGGCACAGTCCATCCAATAGCCGTGGGGACTTGTTTTGTTGATGTATTCGTCGGCGATGTTGAGTCCCCCGGTCATGGAAACGTAGCCGTCTATGACACATATTTTACGGTGGTCGCGGTTGTTGAGAAAGAGGTCGACCGAGGCACGTATGCGGTTAAAGGCCAACACCTTTATGCCCTCAAGGCGAAGCTCTTTGACAAAGTTGCGGCTTTGTCGCGATATCGAGCCGAAATCGTCGAAAATAATTCTTATTTCTACTCC
>CAZWLH010000003.1:0-53175 GCA_964634675.1 uncultured Eubacteriales bacterium | reverse complement strand
TCTTGATTGCGGGAATGGCGGCTATTTTGTTTTTACCGTACCCGTGTAGCATTGTACTTTTAGCGCCCGATTTTACAAGTTCTATTTTTCCAATATCTTTGTTAACGGCAACATTACCCTGTTTGTTGAATATTTCAAGAACATAATCCGATTTTTTATTATAGTTTCTGATGTCGATGCTTTTTTCATTAAAAACGACTTTGTCATTAATTTTGTTTAAATTGTTCTTGATAATATTGATAACCTGTTTGGAATCGTTGTCACTTATGTTATCGGTGTTGAACGAATAGCTTTTGTTGGAGTTGTTTTTGCTGTTTTCTGAATTGATGTATTCGGAAACATCAAGAACCGACTTTCTGCTTTCAAGCGGATATCTCAAATGAGCTTCATCATCGAAAATATCATCAAGAACAAGCTTTTCTGCGGGAATATGCACTTCAACAACAGAATCACCGTAACCTTCAGCTTGACCGTCCTTTTTGGTAGAGAAAAATATACTATCCTCTTTAGCGGTCATTTTGCCGGATGACAGTATTCTTTCTTTTGATTGCTCGGTTGTCCTGTGGTATAGCGTTATATATCCGTTATCATCAACCTCGCCGCCTACGGTTCTTACTTCATCAATTAAATCTTCGGCATTTAAAAGCTCATCACCGGAAACCCTTTCACTAAGAGTTTTTATAGCTTTGTTATCATTTTGAAAATTTTCGCTATTGACATTTTCCACCGAATTGGATATACTGTATTCAGAGGATGCCACATTTCTACTGTTACTCTGTTCTTTAGAGCGACGGTACGTGGTGTCCTCATTTTTTATCTCTAAACTTGTCGGAGTGAAATCAACAATATCATACAAAACCATTTGATTTCCGGTAAAACCCACTATAACTTTTGCCGAATAATCATTACTGCCGACGCGTATAAGTACATCACCACGTGCAAATTCTTTGAAACTATCCTTGCGGCTATGCTTCAAATCCTCGTTAATATAATTCGTCGAGGCAAGCACGATGTCATCAAGATTATTTGCACTTTTGAATTTATCGGCATAAATAGTGCCGTCAGTACTTCTTATATATTGCGTGTTTTTTGAATTTGTATACTCGTTTCGAGTAGTTTTGTTAACTTTAATCAACCGACCGCTTATGGGTATTCCATCCGAAAATTTTCCCGAAATAACATTCTTTACGGTTTTTACCCAATTGGATTTCGGTACGCCGTCAAGTATATTCTCATCTATAACCGCTACCGGTTTGTTATCTGTTGTGTAAGCTACGCTATACTTAACTCCGCTTTCCGTATTCGATTCCGCATTGACCTTTGTTGCGGCCTGTGCTTCGGAAAGAAGTCGCTTGTATTTCGACTCAAGCTTCAAAACTTGATACTTAAGCTCCTTGTTTCCGTGTATTCTCTCGCGGATCCACTTGACAAGGTCTATAATGCTTTGAATAAACTGCGGCTTTTTCTTCTTGCCTACCTCACTGATCATACGGTCAAGTGCGTTGTTGCCTTTTTCAAAAAGCACGTCACCGACAAAATCGGCCATAAGCTCGGCCTGCGCTTCCGCAGGGCCGATTTTTATTTTGTTGGAAGAATATCTCTCGATAATGGCCGATCTGACCTCGGCAGACAAAGGAGCATTTTGAAGCGGTCGCGGCACTATCGAAAAAGAGCGATAATTGCAAGTATGTGCAGATAATGCCTTATCACAAGCTCGGCGAATATAAATAAGAATTGGGAGAGAACCCCTTTACAAGGCCTTAAAAGAACCGTCGAAAGCCGATATTTCCGAATGGGAACGGTATTTCCGAAGCTAAAGAGCAACGACCCGTGCGGACAGTGTCGTACAGGTCGTTTTATATATGGGATGACTGTTTTGTTTTAAAAATAGATACAGTTTTTTGAACACTGTTTTTCGAAAGCCGAGCTTACTGCTTGCGCTTCGACAAAAGCCATGCGAGCAGGTCTTCTGAAAAGGCCTTGTTCCACGAATCGTGACCGACTCCCTCATAAAGCGTATATTCGAAGTCGGGGTGATTTTTCAGGGCATCGATCATTTCCTTGGTCTGGTGCGGTGAAACCGTGGTGTCACACTTGCCGTGGAAGGTTCTTATCGGCATCATCAAAACGCCGGCGTTCCAAGCCATTCCTCCTCCGCAGCAGGGAGCAATGGCGGCGAAAAGCTCGGGATAGGCCATTGCCGTATACCAGGTGCCGAAGCCGCCCATACTGAGTCCGCAGAGATAGATTCGGCTCTTGTCGGCCGAAAATTCCTCTGTCGCCCAATCAATGAAGCGGCGCAGGGACTCGATCTTAGCCACCCAAAAGGAGTTTGAGGGGCACTGCGGCATCAGAAGCACGGCATCCTTAAGGTTCTCGTCGTTCACAATGTTTGCGAAGCCGTGAACGGTCACCTTGTCGGTATCCGCGCCGCCGTTGCCACGCTCACCTGCTCCGTGAAGTTGGATTATCAAGGCGGGGCTGTCACTTAACGTGTCGGGAATATAGGCGACAAACGGAAATCCGGCACTGTTGTCGGTGTTTTTAACGATCTTCATATCGAGACCTCCAATAGATTATTTTATTTCGGGCACCTCGGGATAGTTTCCGGCAATGATATTTTCGAGGTCAACGCCCGATTCGAGCTTTGCGGTCGAAAAAACTATTTGAGTCTGAGTGCTTCCGAAGGTTTGAAGCTGTCCTATAAATATGTCAAGTGCCTCGGTGCTCTGAAAAGCAACCTTGATGAGCATAGAATAATGACCCGTGACGCAGTTGCACTCGAGAACGTTGGGGTGCTTTTTTATAAAGGGATAGAAAATGGCCTTCTGCGCCGGCTGAACCTCAAGATTTATGAATGCCGTTATCGGATAACCCAAAAGCTTGTGGTCGACATTGACGCTGTAACCGCTGATAATACCGCTTTTTTCAAGCCGCTCAAGCCGTGCGGCGGTGGCCGGTGAGGACAGAAAAACCTGCTCTGCAAGCTGCTTCAGCGGCATACGCGCGTTTTCCTGCAAAAGACTTATCAGACGATAATCTATTTTGTCCATAATAATCCCCTTTTCTTTTTCTTCAAAGTGTGGTAGAATAACAAAGGCGGCGGTTAAAGCCAAAACCGTACGCAAACGAATTTTACAGTTACGATTATAAAACTTTATAATAAATTTGTCAACAAAAGTTTAGAAAAATTTGAAAAAACCGAAAAATCCTATTTTAAAAAAGCGAGGTGCCGCAAAAAATGGAGCTATATGACCGAAGTACGGCCTGTTGCTTTACGGGCTACCGACCCGAGAAGTACGATTTCCCCTTCGATCCCGATTGCAGGGAATACAGCGTTATGATACGCCGGCTTTGCACCGCCGTTGCCGATATGACCGAAAAGGGGTGCCGTGTGTTTTATTCGGGAATGGCAAAGGGCTTTGACCTCATATCCGCCGAGCACGTGGCCTTGGTAAAAAAGCTGAATAAGGATATAAAGCTCATCGGGGTGATTCCCTTTGAAGGGCAGGAACGCGGCTGGAGCCGTGAATGGCGTGACCGCTATGCGGCGGTACTCAGTGAGTGTGACCGGACGGTCGTGCTTGAGCCGTCCTATACCAAATGGGCATACGACCGCCGTAACCGTTATATGGTCGACCACAGCAGCTATTGCATAACCTATTATGACGGCAAGCAGGGCGGCACGGGAAGTACCCTTCGCTATGCCGTAAAGCAGGGGATCTCGGTGCTCAACATCCACGACACCGACCTGGTTGCCGCGGAAAATGAGCGTATCAAGCAATACGCTCAGCTTTATTTGCCTCTTTAGTGAATTTATAACACAAACCGTCTTAAGGCATCTTTATTTCAGGAATATGCCGAAGGCGGTTTTTGTTAGTTTTGCGAAATTTCGGTGCTTTATTAAAATATTAAAGGCAAAATTTTGAAAAAATGCTTCAAAAAGCGACGAAATTGCCAAGATATGCGAAAAAGTTGTCCCGAAATTATAGACTTTTCAAGGTTTATCTGCTATAATTTTATAAAGTTATGCAAAGTGAATAATTATGCCTTGAGAAAGCTTTGTTTGCTTTGTCGTAATTGCAGTATTATTTCAGGAGGAAATGCTATGAAAAAACACGCCAGCTCAATTCCGTTTAACGGAACGCCCGAGCAGGAAGCCAAGCTGAAAGCAGTGATCGAAGCAAAGAAAAGCATACCCGGCTCTTTGATGTCGATCATGCAGGAGGCTCAGGGTATCTACGGATATCTTCCGCTCGAGGTACAACAGATGATCGCCGAAGGTGTCGGCGTATCGGTCGAGGAGGTTTACGGTATCGCAACCTTCTACGCACAGTTCGCTCTGTCTCCTAAGGGCAGATACAACATTTCGGTATGTCTCGGAACCGCTTGCTATGTCAAGGGCTCTCAGAAGCTTGTCGACCGTCTTACCGAGGTTCTCGGCATCCAGCCGGGTGAGTGCACACCCGACGGAAAGTTCTCGCTCGAGGCCTGCCGCTGCATCGGTGCCTGCGGTCTTGCCCCTGTTCTCACCGTCAATGAGGACGTTTACGGACGTCTGACCGATAAGGATATCGACGGAATAATCGCAAAATACTCGGACTGATAAAAACAAATAAGTTTTGAAGGGTCATACATGTATGAAAATAAGCACGATCAAAGAGCTGCTTAAGGCAGAAATAATTTGCGGAGAGGACGATCTCGAAAAAGAGGTCTACTCGGCCTGCGGAAGCGATATGATGAGCGATGTTTTGGCATATGTCAAGGATCAGGGAGTTTTGCTCACCGGTCTTGTCAACTCACAGGTCATAAGAACTGCCGAATTGATGGATATGGTGTGCATCGTTTTCGTGCGCAATAAGCGTCCGACAGAGGAAATGGTTGAACTTGCCCGTGAGATGGGCATAACGCTTATGTGTTCGCCGAAACGTATGTATGAAGCCTGCGGCAAGCTTTACGCCAACGGTTTGAACTCCAAAGGAGCCGTATCATGAGCGAGCCGCTTGTATTTCGCTTCGACGTAGCGGGAGAAAACTTCACCTCGGCCGGTCAGGCATCGGTCACGGTAAAGAAAAATCTCCGTCAGATCGGGCTGCCGCCGGAAATCATCCGTCGGGTGTCCATTGCCATGTATGAGGGCGAGATCAATATGGTGATACACGCCGGTGGCGGTGTCGCCGAGGTTTTGGTATACGAGGATGCGGTCGAGATCGTTCTCGACGATAGGGGCCCCGGCATACCGAATGTCGATCTTGCCATGAAAGAGGGCTTTTCCACCGCTCCCGATAACGTCAGGTCGTTGGGCTTCGGCGCGGGAATGGGTCTGCCCAATATGAAAAGATACACCGACAATATGAGCATAGAAACCGAGCTCGGAAAGGGCACACGTATCACAATGCGTGTCAATTTCTGAAGATCGGCCTCAAGGTAACGCTATGAATACATATATACATTCAGTATCTCTTGACAGAGAAAAATGCACCGGCTGCACTACCTGCTTAAGGCACTGTCCGACCGAGGCTATCAGGGTCAAGGACGGATGTGCTGTCATAAATTCGGACAGATGTATAGATTGCGGAGAGTGTATCAGAGTATGTCCGCACAAGGCCAAGCGTGCCGAGTGCAATAAATTTTCCGATTTGGAAAAATTCAAATGGCGCATTGCCCTGCCGGCGCCCACGCTTTACGGTCAGTTTGATGAGCTTGACGATGTCGACTATTGCCTTCAGGGTTTGCTCGATATCGGCTTCGACGAGGTTTATGAGGTCGCACAGGCGGCCGAGATCGTTTCGGAGTATACGAGAATGCTTCTCAAGACCGAGGGCGTAAAAAAGCCGGTCATCAGCTCGGCGTGTCCCGTTATAGCGCGTCTTATCGCTTTGAGATTTCCTTATTTAAAGGATAATCTTATGCCGTTGCTTCCACCGATGGAGATCGCGGCGCACAGAGCCGTCAAGCGCGCGATGGAGGAGCATCCCGAGTTGGAAAGAAAGGATATCGGGGTTTGTTTTATTTCTCCGTGTCCGGCAAAGGCCAGCTATGTTAAAAACGGCTTCGGAAGCTATAAAAGCTCGGTCGATCTTGTGGTCTCCATCAGCGATGTCTATTTTCAGCTCATCAATTCGATGAAGCGTGAGGTGACACCCGTACCTGTTTCAAGGTCGGGCGTTATCGGAATAAGCTGGGCGACCTCGGGCGGCGAGGCGACGGCCGTATTTAACGACAAATATCTTGCGGCCGACGGTATAGAAAACGTCATAAAGGTGCTTGATCAGATCGAAAACGGTATGATACCTCAGCTTGAGTTTATCGAGCTGAACGCCTGTACGGGCGGATGTGTCGGCGGTGTTATGACCATGGAAAATCCGTTCATAGCCAAAGCCAGACTTCATTCGTTAAGACGTTATCTTCCCGTGTCGCAAAACTTTTTCGAAAGCGACGACAGATATATCCCGTCGGATTGCTTCTTCGAAAGTGTTCCCGACTATAAGCCCATAACGCGGCTGAGCAACAACATAGGAGAGTCGATGCGTATGATGGCCGATATCCAAAGTCTTCGTGCGACACTTCCCGGCACCGATTGCGGTGCCTGCGGAGCACCCTCCTGCCGAAGCTTTGCCGAGGACGTTATAAAGGGCGAGGCCGATATCGGTGCCTGTGTCATAAGGACATTGGGCGACCGAAGCAAAAACGGCGAATAAACTCTTAAAGGAGTGCATTGGCTTATGACTGTAAAGGAGTTGTCACAAAGGGACGGATTCCGTGCGGTTGTGTTGCCCGACGGCGACCGTCCGATACACGGTGCGTATTGCGGCGATCTTTTAAGCTGGGTCATGGGACGTGCCAAGGCAGATAACGCATGGATAACCATAATGACCAACATAAACATCGTTGCGGTCGCTTCCCTCTCCGACGTTGCCTGCATATTGCTGTCGGAGGGCGTTGAGCCCGATGCAAACGTTAAGGAAACGGCAGAGGCGAGAGGAATAAACATAGTCGGCACTGCTCTCACCTCTTATGAGGCGGCCGCCGCACTGTCGCGTTTAGAGCTATGAGCCGCTACACCTACGATTTTCACATTCATTCGTGTCTGTCACCGTGTGCCGACAACAGTATGACACCTGCCTCTGTTGCCGGCACGGCTACCCTGGCCGGTATCGGCATTATGGCGCTGACCGATCACAATTCGGTCAAAAACTGTCCTGCGTTTTTTGAAGCCTGCAAGGCGTACGGGGTCATTCCCGTTGCCGGAGCTGAGCTTACCACGGCCGAGGATATCCACGTCGTCTGCCTGTTCGAAACGCTTGAGGGTGCGCTTCTTTTCGGTGACGAAATAGACCGGCACCGTGTGAAGATCAAAAACCGCACCGATATTTTCGGTGACCAGCTCATAACCGACATCGACGACAATGTCATAGGTATCGACGAATACCTTTTGTCAAATGCGACCGACATAACGGTCGATGCGGCACCGTCGCTGGTCAAGGCCTTCGGCGGAGTGTGCTATCCGGCGCACGTTGACCGCCATTCCAACGGCATTATAGCCACTCTCGGAGATTTTCCGAAGGACTCGGGCTTTCTTTGTGCCGAATTTCACGATAAGACTAAGTGTGAGGAATATATCGCACGCTATAAAGAGCTTTCCTCAAAAAGATTGCTGACCGGCTCGGATGCCCACTATCTGTGGGATATTCGCGATGCCGACGACACGCTCGAGCTTTCGGATGAGCCTTACAGCGGTGAGAAGGTCCGTCACGAGCTGTTTAAATATTTAAGGTGTGAAATATGAAAGAGCTTTCGTTGAATGTTTTGGATATTGCCGAAAATTCGGTAAGAGCGGGAGCAGAGCTTATCAAAATAACCGTCGAAGAGGACGAAGAAAAACTCATTATAACGGTGTCGGACAACGGTTGCGGAATGACCGAGGAGCTGCTTCGCAGTGTGACCGATCCGTTCTGTACAACAAGAACGACACGTAAGGTCGGTCTCGGTATACCGCTCTTGAAATTAGAGGCCGAGCAGACGGGCGGCAGTGTCACGCTGAAGTCGAGACACATAGCAAGCTTCCCCGACTCTCACGGTACCGAAACCACGGCGCTGTTTTACAAAAACCATATAGATATGACTCCACTCGGAGATATCGTCGCCACCGTAGTCACGCTGATACAGTGCAACCCGGGAATCGACTTTCTGTTTGAGCATAAAATGCCTCAAAAAAAGGTCGAGCTCGACACAAGAGTACTGCGTGAGGTGCTCGGTGACGTACCGCTTGATACTGCCGAGGTTATACTGTGGATAAGAGATAACCTGTCGGAGCAGTACGGTGAAATCAAAAATTAAATTATTTCAGAAAGGAAACGATAATATGAAATCATTGGCAGAACTCGCAGCAATCAGAGACAAAATGAAGGATAAGGTCGTTATCCGTGAAGGAGTTCAAGGTGTTCGTGTAGTCGTCGGTATGGCAACCTGCGGTATTGCGGCAGGAGCACGTCCCGTTCTCGGTGCTTTCGTCGAGGCCGTTGCAAACGCAGGCCTTTCCGATAAGGTCACTGTTACCCAGACCGGATGCATCGGTATTTGTGAGTGCGAGCCGGTCGTAGAGATCTACGAAAACGGCAAGGATAAGGTTACTTACATTGAGATGACCCCCGAAAAAGCGGTCGAGGTCGTCGAGAAGCACCTCAAGGGCGGCAAGGTCGTCTCTGAATACACTATTAAGGAATAATAACTGGAGGTATAATTATGATTCGTGCACAAGTTCTTATTTGTGGCGGTACAGGATGTACCTCTTCGGGAAGCGTTGCAATTCAGAAGGAGTTTGCCGAGCAGATCAAGGCAAACGGACTTTCCGAGGAAGTAAAGATAGTGCAGACAGGCTGTTTCGGCCTTTGCGCACTCGGTCCGGTCGTCATCGTTTATCCCGATGGCACATTTTACAGCCGTGTTACCGCCGAGGATGTCGGCGAGATAGTTTCCGAGCATTTGCTTAAAGGACGCCCCGTTGAGCGCCTTGTTTACAACGATACCGGCTCGACCGAGACCGTTGAAAACGTATCGCTCAACGATACTGCTTTCTACCGTTCTCAGCACCGTGTGGCACTTCGCAACTGCGGTGTTATCAATCCCGAAAACATTGAAGAATATATCGCAATGGACGGTTACCGTGCTCTCGGTAAGGCATTGACCGAGATGACCCCCGACGAGGTCATTCAGACCGTTCTCGATTCAGGTCTCCGCGGACGCGGCGGCGCAGGCTTCCCCACCGGTAAAAAGTGGCAGCTCGCCCGTACACTTGTCCCCGATGCAGATCAGAAGTATGTTGCCTGTAACGCCGACGAAGGCGACCCCGGTGCATTTATGGACCGTTCCGTCCTTGAAGGCGACCCCCATGCTCTTATCGAAGCCATGGCTATCGCAGGCTACGCTATCGGTGCAAATCAGGGTTATGTTTATGTCCGTGCAGAGTACCCGATCGCCGTACACCGTTTGCAGATCGCTATAAATCAGGCTCGTGAGTACGGACTCCTCGGCAAGAACATTTTCGGAACCGATTTCGATTTCGATATGGATATCCGTCTCGGCGCAGGCGCATTCGTCTGCGGTGAGGAAACCGCTCTTATGACCTCTATCGAAGGCAAGCGCGGCGAGCCCCGTCCCCGTCCTCCGTTCCCGGCGGTTAAGGGCCTTTTCGGCAAGCCGACCGTTCTCAATAACGTTGAGACCTATGCCAACATTCCTCAGATCATTTTAAAGGGCTCCGACTGGTTCAACTCTATGGGAACCGAAAAGTCCAAGGGTACCAAGGTCTTTGCTCTCGGCGGTAACATCAAGCATACCGGTCTTGTCGAGGTTCCTATGGGTACCACTCTCCGTCAGATCGTCGAAGAGATCGGCGGCGGTATCCCCGGCGGCAAAAAGTTCAAAGCAGCTCAGACTGGCGGTCCCTCCGGCGGATGTATCCCCGCACAGTACCTTGATATTCCGATCGACTATGATAACCTTCTTGAGATCGGCTCTATGATGGGCTCGGGCGGACTTATCGTTATGGATGAGGACAGCTGTATGGTCGATATCGCCAAGTTCTTCCTCGAGTTCACCGTTGATGAATCCTGCGGTAAATGTACCCCCTGCCGTGTCGGTACAAAGAGACTTCTCGAAATGCTCGACAAGATCACCAAGGGCAAGGCTACCTTGGAGGATCTCGATAAGATGGAGGAGCTTTGCTACTACATCAAGAAGAACGCACTTTGCGGTCTCGGACAGACTGCTCCGAACCCCGTTCTTTCGACCTTGCGTTACTTCCGTGACGAATATATTGCTCACATCGTTGACAAGAAATGTCCTGCCGGCGTATGTAAGGAGCTCCTCACCTATAAGATCACTGCCGACAAGTGCTTCGGCTGCGGTATGTGTGCTAAGGCTTGCCCTGCAGGCGCAATTACCAAGACCGACTACATTGCTCCCGGCAAGAAGCTTCCGGCTCTTGCTATTGACACCGATAAGTGCGTAAAGTGCGGAGCATGTATGGGCACCTGTAAGTTCAAGGCAATAACAAAAGGTTAAGGAAGGAGAACACCTGCAATGGTTAAGATGATAAATTTGAAAATCAACGGTATGGATGTCTCCGTACCTGCCGGCACAACCATTCTTGAGGCCGCAAGAGAGGTCGGTATCGAGATACCCACCCTTTGCTTTATGAAGGAAATGAACGAGATCGGCGCTTGCCGTATCTGCGTTGTTGAGGTCAACGAGGGCCGCGGCTTCAGAATCGTAGCCTCCTGCGTATACCCCGTAACCGAGGGTATGGAGGTCAGAACCAACTCTTTGGCAGTTCAGCAGTCGAGAAAGACCACCTTGGAGCTTTTACTCTCCACCCATGAGCGCAAATGTCTCTCCTGTGTCCGCTCGGGCAACTGCGAATTCCAAAAGCTTTGTAACGATTACGGCATCGAGGATGAGGGCGTATTCGACGGCGAAAAGCCGGTTTACACTCCCGACACCTCTGCTCCCCATATGATCCGTGACAACAACAAGTGTGTGCTTTGCCGCCGCTGTGTTGCCGCCTGCCACGCTCAGCACGTCGGTGTTATCGGCGCAAATGACCGCGGTATCGACACCAACATTGCCTGCGCCTTCGATAAGGGACTTGCCGAGACCGGATGTGTATCCTGCGGTCAGTGTATCGTAAACTGCCCGACCGGCGCTCTTACCGAAAAGGATGATACCGATAAGGTATTCGAGGCTCTCAACGATCCCGAGAAGATCGTTATCGTACAGACCGCTCCGGCAGTCCGTGCCGCCTTGGGCGAGGAATTCGGCTACGAGATCGGTACCGGCGTAGAGGGCAAGATGGTTGCCGCACTCCGCCGCCTCGGCTTCGACAAGGTATTCGACACCAACGTCGGTGCCGACCTCACCATTATGGAAGAGGGAACCGAGTTTATCGACCGTGTGAAGAACGGCGGAGCTTTGCCGCTCATCACCTCCTGCTCACCCGGTTGGGTCAAGTTCTGCGAGATGTATCATCCGTCGCTTCTCCCCAACCTTTCCTCCTGCAAGTCTCCGCAACAGATGTTCGGTGCGGTCATTAAGACCTGGTACGCCGAGAAGAACAACATCGACCCCGCAAACATCGTTTCGGTATCGGTTATGCCCTGTACCGCAAAGAAGTTTGAGATCGGCCGTGACGACCAGTCGGCCGCAGGCGTTCCCGACGTTGATATTTCCATCACCACCCGTGAGCTTGCCCGTATGATCAAGCGTGCACGCATCGAGTTTACCAAGCTTCCCGACGAGCAGTTCGACAATCCGCTCGGCGAGTCGACCGGTGCCGCAGTTATCTTCGGTGCTACCGGCGGTGTTATGGAAGCGGCTCTCCGTACCGTTTCCGAGGTTCTCGAGGGCAAGGAGCTCAAGAATGTTGAGTTCACTGCCGTAAGAGGTACCGATGCAATTAAAGAGGCTACCCTCAATGTTGCCGGTATGGATGTCAACATCTGCGTAGTAAGCGGACTTGACGCCGTTCATGAGGTTCTCTGCGCCGTCGAAAATGGTGAGAAGAACTACCACTTCATCGAGGTTATGTGCTGTCCCGGCGGCTGTGTAAACGGCGGCGGTCAGCCCATCCAGCCTTCAAGCGTACGTCAGACCGTTGATATCAAGGGTCTCCGCGCCAAGGCTCTTTACAGCTATGATGAGGCCAACACCTTGAGAAAGTCACACGAAAGCCCCGTTATCAAGGCTCTCTATGACGAGTATTTCGAGAAGCCCGGCAGCCATAAGGCTCATGAGATTCTCCACACCACTTATGTTGACCGTTCCAAGGACATCATTAAATAAGAAAATATAATGCGAAAGGACCTCCGGCCTAAAAACCGGAAGTCCTTTCTTTCAACATCGTACCGGAGGTGTTTAAAACGGAACCCAAGGATTACGAAATAGTCAAGATAGAGGGTGAATACGCCTATTTGCACGACCTGTCGGGACAGTGCAGTGAGGATCTGTTTGTCGCAATGGCACTCCTGCCGCCCGATTCCGATATCGGAACACGCCTGCATTGCGAAATGTTCACCTATACTGTTATTGAGTGAAAAAGCCGCCGAAAATCATCGGCGGCTTTTGCTGTCAGCTCTTTGCGACATTTATGCGTTCGTTTGCGACGGCTTCCCTGAGCTTCGCATCTTCAATTCTCTGAGTCTGCTCGCTGCGGCGCTGCTCGGCTTTTTTTGCCGAGCTTTGACGTGCTTCTTCGAAGTTTGCCTTCGATTCGGCCTTTACCGCTCTGAATTCGGCCTTGTCGACCTCGTGCTGCGCCTTGGCCGACTCCTTCATATCCTTAAATGCGTTTTTGAAAAATTCTATCATCCCGAATTACTCCTTTGTGATGCTGTCGCTCAATGCGATGATTTTGTCGGCGTATTTCTTGCGTCTCGATGAAAGGATCGACTTATAGATCGGATAGTTCACGATAGCCATAAGCATTCCGACCGTGCCGATAACGATGCCGGGAACAAGTCTGTCGGCAATGCCGAGCTTTGCGGCAATATCGGTCATAACAAGGCTCATACCGCTTCCCATAATGAGTGCCGAAGCCGTTCCGAAAACATATCCGAAAATGTTTGCCGGCTTTTTGACCTTGCGGTCAAGAGCTTTAAGCTCATCAAGCTCGGTTATGGTCTTTTCGGTATACTGTGTGCGGATCTTCTGTACTAAATATTCTCTGTCGTTTCTGTTCATTTTGTTTTACCTCTTTCTTGAGTTTGTGAGTGTATTATAACGTCGCGATATTTCCGTAATTTTTAAGAAATGTTTAAGTTTTGTTAAAATCGAAAAAAGAATATTTTTGTGACGACAGGTCAAAATAGCAAAAAAACGAACGGAAGTGCATTAAAATGTCAAAAAGGATCGGCAGCCGGACTGTGGCTGTTGAACGAAACGTTTACATTTCATCGTTTTCCTCGGCGGTAGGCCCCAAAGAGGCCGAAGGACCCTTGGCAAAACTGTTTGACAGGTGCTTCAAGGATGAGCTTATAGGCGAAAAATCCTTTGAAAAGGCAGAAAGCCGCTTGCAGCAAACGGCGGTTAAAAATGCCTTGCAAAAATGCGGACTCACGGCCGAAGCTGTGGATATGATTTTTGCAGGAGATTTGCTCAATCAGTGCATCGGAAGTGCTTACGGCCTGCGCGAGCTCGGCATCCCGTTTCTCGGACTTTACGGAGCCTGCTCGACCATGGCACTGAGCATAACAGCGGCCGCAATGTCGGTTGACGGCGGATTTTCAAATCGGTCGGTGGCAGTGACCTCGTCGCATTTTTGCAGCTCCGAGCGGCAGTTCCGCTTTCCGCTCGAATACGGCGGACAACGCCCTCCCACCTCACAGTGGACGGTCACGGGAGCAGGAGCGGCGGTGCTGACTGGAACGCTTAAAGGACCCCGTGTCAAGGAGTTCACCGTCGGCAAAATAATCGACTTCGGCGTGACCGATATGAATAATATGGGTGCGGCAATGGCACCTGCTGCCGCCGATACCATAGAGGCGTTTTTGAGTGATACCGGTACAAAGCCTCAGGAATATGATCTGATACTAACGGGTGATCTCGGATTTTTCGGGTCGGAGCTGCTGCTTAAGCTTTTGAGTTCACGAGGAATCGCACTCGAAAATCACAACGACTGCGGTATGATGATATTTGACAGGGATAGGCAGGACGTTCATTCGGGCGGCTCGGGGTGCGGTTGCAGTGCAAGCGTGCTGTGCTCATATGTTTTGCAAAAAATGCAAAGCGGCCGTCTTCGCAATGTTTTGTTTTGCGCTACGGGTGCGCTGATGTCCCCCACCGCCTGTATGCAGGGCGAAAGCATACCTGCCATAGCGCACCTTGTTCATCTGAGCGCAGAATAGTATGATTCCGCAATATAAAATGAAAACAAAAAATGTGAATTGCTGAATTTGCAGGCTCCGTTAACTGCCGAAAAATAACTTTATTTTAATAAAAGCAGTGCCTCCTTCGATATTTTGAATCGGGCGGAGGTACTGCTTTTTGTTTGATTCGGTTAAAACAAGTTGATGGTATCGTACCGTTTGATGCGAGAGTTATTACAAAGCATCGGTGGAAAAGTTTTCGGAGTTATCCACAAAAAATGACAAATTCGGCCTGAAATCGACCTTTTTCAAGTGGAAAACGGGTGTAAGCCCTGGGGATAACCCTGTGAATAATGTGGATTACTCGAAATCAGCCGAAAGAAAAATTAAGCCTTCGGTTTTATCGAATCCTTGCGGTGCGAAGAAAGGCACGCAACGGTGATGCATATAACTGCAGATACCGAAACAACGGCCGAGAGCATAACGAAAACACTGTTCCAGCCGCCTCGGTCGGCAACATAGCCGAGCGTATAGGTGCTCAAGGTGCTTCCGATATAGCAAAAGCCCTGCCCTATTCCGGCCATCCGTCCCGTGTCGAATCTGTCACGGTAGTATAACGGCAGGTGGTTGGTGGTTATGTTTGCCAAGGTCGCACAGCAGGCACAGACTATGATAAAACAGGCAAAGGTGATGACAAAGCTGCTCGGCGAAAAGCTGACGGTGAGAATGACCGTGAAGACCGCCGCAACGACGGTAAAAAGAATACTGAGGGCAAGAAAATTTCTGCACCGTCTTTCGAGCACGACGAGCAGGAAGTTTCCGACACTTCCGAGCAACGGCAAAAGCAGTGTCAAAGCTATCGACAGAGTCGATGGCATATTATAAACTTCGGTCAAAATGCTCGGTACCCATGCATTCAGCCCCTCACGTGTGAACTGTGTGAAGGCACCGGCGAGGAACATTGCGCCGAGCGTGACCGCAACCTTGACGGTGAGTGACTTGCCGACACGTGAGCTGTCATCGGCTTTTGAGACCGCCGCTTGTTCGTCGGGCTCGGGACTGCTGCTGCGTTTCACGTCACCTATAACCGCAAACCAAAGAAGCGACATTGCCGTCATAAGCACGGCGGCGAAGCGGAACGACATTTTCCAGGTCGAAAATGCGGCAAAGGCCGCACAGATACCGTAATTCAAGGCGGTTCCGACGGGGGTCGTAAGTCCGATTATCGACAGAGACTTGGGCAGATTTTTCTGCGAAATATACTTTCCCTGCACCTTGACGATGTTGCACCAAAGCGGGGACATAACGATTCCGTTTAAAAGCCAGATGTACTTCATCACACCGATGCTCGGAGCAAACGACATTGCAAGGTTGCATAAGGCCGAGCCGAAGAGAGAAGCGGTCATAATGACCCTTTCGTCGGTATATTTTGCGATAAAGCCGTTGACCACCTGTCCTATTCCGTATGAAAAGAAGAAAAAAGAGCCGACCAGGCCGGCGGCACTGCGCGCTCCGCCGAGGTCACGCAGTATTTCGACCAACAATGCGTTAAAGTTGAGCTTTGCGAGATAAGAGCTTGCGTAAACCGCAAAGCAAACATATATCAGGCGGGTTTGTCTTTTGTCATCAAGTCTGTACATTACTGTTCCTCCGAAATCAGAACCATGCCGCTGTCGGAAAAGGCTTTTTTGACATCCGAAGCGATATTTGAGTCGGTGATGTAAATAAAGTCGGGCTTAAGCTCCAGCACCTTGAACATTCCTCTTGTGTTGAACTTGTCACTGTCGGCCAAAACAAAGGTTTGGTCGGCAATTTCCGAAAGGATGAGCTGCATATTCTGAAGCTCGGGGATAAAACCCTCAATGCCGTGCTCGAGAGATATTGCCGAGGGGAAGAGAAACGCCTTGTTTGCGTGGAATTTCTTCAAAAACTCCTCTGCCAGGGCACCGCCGAAGCAGTCATCGGCCGAAATGTACTCACCGCCGATGAGGACGACACGAAATTTATTTTTAAGGATATTGAATACCGTGTCGGAATGAGTTATAATTATAATGTTGAGCTCGGAATCAAGAAGCGCTTTGGCAAACTCGGCCGCCGTGCTTCCCGATTCAACGGCAATGACATCGCCGTCGTTTACAAACCCTAAGGCATAGCGTGAAAGCTCGGCTTTTTTGTCACGGTTGGTGTCAAGTCTCGAACCGAGACTTTCGAATCGGTTTGAAGCCTCGGCCGCCACGGCGCCGCCGAAAACACGCTTGAGCTTGCCGTGGGCTTCGAGAGCGATAAGATCACGGCGCACGGTTTCGGGTGAAACCGAAAGTGCCGACGAAATGCCGTTGACCGTGACCGAACCGATTTTTGAAATTTGCTCAGTTATATATTCATACCTTGCCTGTGCTAACATAAAATCCCTCAAATTCCCTTAAAATCACACATATTTTAGCACCGACAAGCATCAAAGTCAATACCGATATCTGAATTCGGAGGAAAATATGGCAAATATGATATCCGCTTTGGCGGGAAACCGTGAAATCAAGCAAACGGTCGAAAGCATCGTACGGTCGGGGCGCTTTCCGCACGCCTTTATAATCGAGGGTGAAAAGGGAAGCGGTCGGCGAACCTTGGCCGGAATAATAGCCGCGGCGGCGATATGTGAGGCGGAGGATGCTCCCTGCGGACATTGCCGAAGCTGTGAGCTTGCCGCAAAAAACGGGCATTGCGATATACTGACCTATGCTCCCGACGGTGCGACCTTTAAGATAGATACCGTCCGCAGTATCCGCGACAGTGCGTTTATTATGCCGATAGAGGCATCACGCAAGGTCAATATTCTGCTCGACTGCGATAAAATGAACGAGCCAGCTCAGAACGCCTTTTTGAAGGTGCTTGAGGAGCCGCCGGAGTTTATGGTTTTTATACTTATAACCGAAAGTGCCGCAAGCCTTCTGACCACCGTTCGCTCAAGGTGCGTTACGCTGACGCTTTCGAATCCCGAGCCGAGCGAGGCATTGGGGCTGATACGTGAAAGGCGCGACGGCGGTGAGGTCGGAGATGAGCAGATAATGCAGGCACTTGACGAGTCACACGGCAATGTCGGCAAGGCACTCGACATACTTTCGGGTACGGCGGCTGCGGCGGTCACCGCAGCCTCGGATTACATTACGGCGGTAATAAAGCGTGACCGCTTGGGTGCATTGAAAATACTGCTGCCCTTCGAAAAAGATCGTGTCGGATTTTCGGCGTTTTTGTCGGAGCTTCGGCGTGCGACGGCATATGAAGCCAGGCTTTGCGCCGAGGGCAAGGGGCGACTGACCGTGTCGGTGGCGGCACGTCTGCTCAGGGCGGCCGAGGACAAAGAAACGCTGTTTCGACGTCATATCGGTCAGCCGTTGTCGATTCAGATCGCATCAACGGCGCTTACTGCCGAAATAATGGAGAGCATTTCCTGATATTTTACAATATTTGCTCACATACATTGAGCAGAAACTATTGTAATTTTCAAAAAAATGTGGTACAATCTATAAATATTGATACCGATAAACTTTACAGGAGTAATTTAATGGTTGAAGTTATAGGAGTAAAATTCCGCTCCGACGGGCGGATATATTCATTTGCGCCGGGCGGCAAAAAGTTTACCGCAGGCTCATATGTTATAGTTACGACCTCAAGAGGCACCGAATGCGGTGAGGTGGCGAGTGAAAACCACAACGTTCCCGACAGCAGCATAATCGGTCAGCTTAAGGAAGTCGTGCGCCCGGCCACTGAGGACGACCTTCGCAAGTGCCGCGAAAACCGCGAAAAGGAAAAGCACGCCTTTGCTTTTTGCGAAAAAAGGATCGCCGAGCGCAAGCTTGAAATGAAGCTTGTCGACGTCGAGGTCACCTTTGACGGCTCCAAAATACTGTTTTTCTTTACGGCCGACGGAAGGGTCGACTTCCGTGAGCTGGTTAAAGACCTTGCAAGCAATTTCCACACACGCATTGAGCTGAGACAGATCGGTGTGCGCGACGAAGCAAGAATGATGGGCGGTCTCGGAATATGCGGACAACCCTTCTGCTGTTCGAGATTCTTATCCGATTTCCAGCCTGTTTCCATAAAAATGGCAAAGGAGCAGGGTCTTTCTCTTAATCCCGCTAAAATTTCGGGCACCTGCGGCAGACTTATGTGCTGTCTCAAATACGAGCAGGATGCTTATGAGCACCTTGATAAGATAACTCCGCGTTACGGCTCATACGTCGACACGCCGGAGGGAAAAGGCACGGTAGTTGAGGTGAGCCTGCTCACCGGCAAGCTTAAGGTCGCCTTAGACGGCTCGGACGGTATGCCGATCACGGTACACCGTGACGAGGTCAACGTTTTAAGGGGCTGCAAGGGCTGCAAAAAGAACCGTCCCGACAGCGAAAACGCTGAAAAATGATTCAGGTATCCACTGCTTTCGGCAGTATACATTCCATATTTTTAAAGGGGTTTTCAAAATGAAAAAAACTTACTCAGGCAAAACAAAGGATGTTTACGCTCTTGATAACGGCAACGTTCTCTTGAAGTTTAAGGACGATTGCACCGGCAAGGACGGAGTTTTCGATCCGGGCGAAAACAGTGTGGGTCTTACGATCGACGGTATCGGCAAGGCTAACCTGCAGACCTCGGTATACTATTTCGAGTTGCTCAAAAAGGCCGGCATCAAGACTCATTATGTAAGTGCCGACATTGAAAACGCAACAATGGAGGTTCTGCCTGCTGAGTGCTTCGGTAAGGCACAGGGCGGTAACGGACTTGAGGTCATCTGCCGCTTGGTCGCAACCGGAAGCTTTGTACGCCGCTACGGTGAGTACATAAAGGACGGTACCGTTATCCCCGGCGGATATGTTGAGTGCACCTTTAAAAACGATGAAAAGGGCGATCCCCTTGTTACCGGCGAGGGCTTGGCTGTTCTCGGCGTTATGACCCCCGAAATGTTTGAATCAATGAAGGCTCAGACCTTGAAGATCACCGAGATCGTTGCAGCCGATCTTAAGACTCTCGGTCTCGATCTGTGGGATATCAAGTTCGAGTTCGGTTACAACAACGGTGAGGTTATTCTCATCGACGAGATCGCTTCGGGCAATATGCGTGTATACAAGGACGGCGCTATCGTCGATCCCATTAAGCTGACCGAGATCATCAACAACCGATAATCCGATTTTAACCGGAAATACACTGCAAGCATAACAGCGGCAGAGGGATTTGTTTCTCTCTGCCGCTTTTTAATTGCTGCTTTTTGATGTCGTGCCGTGTTACTTATTATTTGCAAGCTCATAAGCAGTGTTAACGATTGTTGACATTTATTCTGTTTATAATTATAAACAGAACTGATATAAAGAGGTGCTATTATGGCTTGGAATTCAAATCAATATTTAAAATTTGCAAATGAGCGAAAGCAACCCTGCATTGACTTATTATCACGCTTAGGTGCACGGTATGACCGTATACTCGATTTGGGCTGTGGACCCGGCAATATCACCGAGAATCTTTTGAAAAAATATACCGATGCGCCCGTATCTTGCGTTGCTCAGCGAAATACGGCGGTATAGCAAAAGCCATACCGCCGTATTTCATAAATCAATCACTACGTAATTCAGCCGATTTGATGCTTCTCGTCAATCAACTATATTTCTGACCCAGCCTTTGCGCTTTACAAGCGCGATTCCGAGAATACCCTTTATAATGTATACCGATTGAACCGCGGCGTAAAGGTAAAGTATGCCGATGCTTGTGAACCTCGAAAGGCAGTATGCCAACGGTACCGAAACGCACCACATAAAGCCGCAATCGAATATAAAGGTTATCAGTGCCTTGCCGCCCGACCGCAGTGTGAAATACGATGAATGTGCAAGCGAGTCAAACGGCATCATGGTTGCGCTGATTATCATTATTCCGGTGGCGATGCTTCTGACCGAAGCCTCGGTTTTGTAAAGCATCGGAATGAAGGGCGCACAGGCCGAATAGACAAGCGCCATAAGAAGACTTGAAAGCAGTGCGAATACTATGAGCTTGCGGTCGGTATCGACCACCTCATCGGTCTTGCCGGCACCGAGCATATTTCCGATGATTATACCTATTGCATTACCGCAGGATATGAAAACGACCGAAAACAGGTTCCAGAAGGTTTGGCTTATGTTGTTGGCTGCAACGACATCAACACCGCGCTCTGAATAGCATTGGTTGATCATGGCAACACCTGCCGACCACAGTGTTTCGTTGATTATCAGCGGCATTGCCTTGGCGAGCATACCGCCGACAAGCGGAAGCGGAATCGAAAATTTGCGGAAAAGCCCCGTTGCATAGGGGCCTTTTTCTTTGTGTGAATGGGTCCAGATAACAACCACAGCGGCTTCGACAAACCTCGACATAACGGTGGCAACGGCCGCACCCGAAGCTCCGAGAGCAGGTGCACCGAGCTTTCCGAAAATAAGGATATAGTTAAAGCAAAGGTTGACCGCAACCGCGGCAAGACCTGCCTTCATCGGCAAAACGGTTTCGCCTGTTTCACGTAGGGTGCTTGAATACGATTGGGTAACGGCGAACGGAATAAAGCCGATAAGCATTATCAAAAGATATTCCTTAGCCGACTTGAAGGCGGTGTCGATGACTGCTTGGTCACCGTCACCCTTTAAAAAGGCCTGAATGAGCGAATCGCCTGCCGTAATGAACAGTGTAATGCCTATTCCGGTGAGCACGGCACAAAGCACAAGCTTGAACCTCAGCGAATACCGCAAGCCTTGGTTATCGCCCTTGCCGTAATACTGTGCACCGAAGATTCCGACACCCGAAACGGTACCGAAAAGGCAAAGATTGAAAACGAAAATGAGCTGGTTGGTGACGGCAACACCGGTCATCTGAGCGGTGTCGATGTTTCCGACCATAATGTTGTCAAGCATATTGACAAAGTTGGTTATTCCGTTCTGAAGCATTATCGGAACGGCGATTTTCAAAACGAATTTATAGAAATTTTTATCTCCGATATATTTATGTTTGTTAAGCATACTATCCTCTCAAAATCATCTACTCATATTGTTGCTTTGAAGCATAACGGCGGCCAAGGCGGCAACGGGAGCGGTCTCGGCTCTTAAAATTCTCGGACCCAAGGTCATAACAAAGGCGCCGCTTTCGGTCAAGCACTCGGCTTCTTCTGCGGTGAAACCGCCCTCTGGACCTATAAACACCGAGACGGTTTCGACCTCTTTGCCTATGCTTTTAAGCTGCTCACCGCCGATCTCATAACAAAAAAGGCAAAGGTCATCGGCGGTTGCTTTTGCGGCGGCCGCCGCAAAAGTTAAGGTGTCCGACACGGTGGGAAGTATTCCTCTTCCCGACTGCCCTGCCGCTTCGTCGGCGATTTTTTGCCACCGAGCGGTCTTTTTCGCAAGCGATTTCTCATCGGGACGTGACACGCAGTTGGATGACAGCACCGGAACGATACGGGATGCGCCCATTTCGACGGCCTGCTTGACGGCGGTATCCATTTTATCGCCCTTTGTAAGGCAAAGATAAAGGGTCACAAACACCGAAGGCTCGGTTTCGTTTTTGCGTTTTTCTTTGATCTCGAGGTCAACTCGGTCGGCCGAGCAGCCCGATATAACACAGGAAAAATCGTTACCCTTGGTGTCGCACACCGTGAGCGGCTCTCCGACCGTCATACGAAGCGACCTTAAAATGTGGCGTGCATCGTCGCCTTCGATAAACGGCGCTTCTTCGAAATATTCTTTGAAAAATCTCGGCATAATGCTCCCCTTTACGCAATGCGATAAATCCAAGCCCTATTTTAAAGGGCGGATTTTTGGTTTTCTTATTGTTAAAATCGGCAGACCGTGCTTATGGTCTGTTCGGTTGTTTTAAGTGAAAGTCAAGTATAAAGGTGAAAAAAGCAAAATGTGGCTTAGAAAACTGTAAAAGTGCCGAAAACGCGCAGTAATGCTAACGCATACTGCGCGTTTTTTAACTGTTAATACCGAAAATGCCTTTATTCTTACTTTGTCGGTCGGTTAATCGGCCGTTGTGCCGTCGATCGGATTGTTCGGCTTCGGAGGCTCGACGATCTGACCCTGGAAGCTATTGGTGATTATGGTGATCGGAGCATCGACACTGACCCTGACATCGGTCTGCGGCTCCGACTCGATAACCACGCCGGGAGCGGCGGTGTCATCGTATTTTTCCTTAACGGTGATGTTCTGATAAGTAAAACCGGCTTCGCAAAGCTTGAGCTTTGCGGCATCGGCCGAAAGTCCCGTTATGTCGGGCATTTTTATCGACGAGGGGCCGAGGCTGAGCACGACCTCGACGGTGGTGCCGATCTCGGTTATCTCGCCTGCCTTGGGACTCTGCGAAATTACCTGTCCTGCGGCATATTCATCACTGTACTGCTTGGTGGTGACCTTGAACTTCACGAGGTCGGCATAATCCTGACTCGAGGTGAGCTCGAGATAGGTTTTTCCGAGGAAGCTGTAAAGCTCGAACTTCTGAGTGCCGGTCGAAGCGGTTTTGCTTGCCGGCTGATCGGAGTTGATCATCGAATTTAAACCGCTCAAACCGTTGCCCGACGAGGTGGTGTCGCTGTCGTCACTGTCGAAAACACCGAGGAAGAACAAAACAAACGCAATGACTATTGCGAGCAGGAAGGCGGTGACGATACCTGCGACAAGACCGTACATTTTGCCGGTATTCTTGCTCTGCTTTGCATTGTCCGAGGCCTTATGTGCCGTCGAAGTGCTTTTACGTCTTTCGGGCTGAGCCGGTGCCTTTACGGCTGCGGCTGCGGCCGAGATCTGAGCCGACGAGACCGAAAGTCCGTGGCGCATGGCATCGATCGACTGTGTGCGGTCGTTCGGCAATACCTGCAAGGCGTTCGCCAAGGTCTCAAGCACGGCTTTGGGAGTTTCCTTTGCGACCTTTGCCGGAATGGTCATATTGTCGTTTTCAAGTCGGTCGATCGCTTCGGGCGGAGGATTGCCGACAAGTGTGCGGTAAATGGTGGCGGCAAAGGCATAAACGTCGGTCCAAGGACCCTGTGTGCCTGCGGTGCCGTACTGCTCAACTGCGGCAAAGCCCGGGAAAAGCTGAGAGGTCAAGGAGCTTTTTGCCGTGCGGCATTCGGGAATACAGAAGCCGGTTATACGAAGCTTTCCGTCCTTGCCGACGATAAGTGTGTCGGGTGAAATGCCGCGGTGGATGATACCGCTTTCGTGCAAGGCCGAAACAGAGGCGATAAGCGGTGCGAAAAGGCTTCTTGCCTGATCCCACTTCAAAACGCCGCCGTTGCGCATAAGAAATTCACGGAGCGAAATGCCAGGAACCGAGCGGGTTATACGGTATGCCGTGTTGTTGGACTCTCTTACGTCGAGCACGTCGAAAAGTGCCGGAAGATCGTTCAAACGGAACAGCTCACGCGAAAGCTCGATGAATTTTGTGAGAGCATCATTGTAGCTGTATTCACTGCCCGAAAGCATCACAACGGTGGCACCGTCGGTGTCACGGTCGCAAAGACCTGCCGGGAAAAACTCTCTGATGTTGACCGTGGTTGCGGTGACGGTGTCATAGCCGATATAGGTGACACCCTCGCTGTTCTGCTCAAGCACCTTTCCTATGCAGTAGCGTGCATCGAGTATCGAACTGGGAGCCAAAAACATAGGGCTTGCCGGCTCATCGGGATTATAGCCGCATATGGGGCATTTTCCGTCAACTACCTTTTCGTTCATACATCCGGGACAAAGATTATTAGGATTTATCATAACAATTTCCCTTTCAAAAAAATGTTGCCGCATAAACCTTTCATACGGCAGACCGATCTGCCGTATTTGCTTTTACATTATAACACAACGCCGTAAGATTTGCAATACCCGTTATTTTGCCGCGGCTTTGCATAAGACCGCAGGCTTTTTTGCGTGCGGTCTTGAAAATTTACAGTATATTTATTGCGAACTTCCAGGAAATATTCTTGTCGGAAAGCTTGTATTCGTTTCTCAAAGCCGGTCCGCAAGATGCGGAACCGATTCCCGAGGATTTATAATCGACCCTCAGGTGTACCTTGCCGTCCTTTTTAAGTTCATCGGTGTGATTGGCTTTATAAAGGTTGTCGGTGGTATATTCCGAAACATTGAACTCAAAGCCGTCGGGAGACGTAAAGCGGAGCTTTCCTATTTCGAGCATTTTGGCGCCGAAATGGTTGCCGTGCTCCTGCGGTCTCACATAATTGACATACTCTGCGGCCGCATTGCTTTCATAAAGTCCCATAGGAGCGGCGTGGTTCATATCGCAATAGCTTTCGGCTGAGCCTCTCGCAAAACATTTGAAGTCGGACGAAGAAGCGGGAAGCGTGAACTCATATCCGAATCTCGGCAAAAATACAACGTTTTCTCTTATCTTGCCGTCAAGAGCAAGCTCAACCTTGCCGTCGGAAAAGACCGACACCGTGAGCGTGTAGCGGCAGAACGGAGCACGTGAAATGCCCGAAAGTGAGCCGTCGACCGTGACTGTGCCGTTTTCTGCCGTACAACCGTAGACCTTTGAGAACTGAACGTTGAAGTTTTCGCCCTGCCAGATGGTCATATTTGTCCAAAGCGACTCAACATTCCGGTCGTTATCGGTCGGAGCACGGAAGGTCGTAAGATGCGGTGTGCCGGCAAGCTGCTCCTCGCCGTCGACCTTCATGCTTGTGAAAATGCCGTAATGTTTCGAGAAGATATATTCAAAATGCTCGCCCTTGAAGCAGACGTTAAGCTCATCCTCAACAAAATCGGCCTTTGCGGCAGAAGGCTTTGATACCGCTTCAAACGGCAGCTCGTGCTGTGTCAAGGCACATTCACGGCCGTCCTTTTTGAGCCTTACGGTTATATATGCGCCGTATTCGCAGGTAGCCTTGTCATAGTCAAAGTGAAGCTCGGTCTCGCAGTGCGGTTCTGCATCCAATACGGTGCTGTTTTCGGATATGACCTTGCCGTCGACCTCAACGGTATAGGTCAGCTCATATTCGTTGAGATTTGTGAAGTCGAGACGGTTGTAAACGAACAGAGTGTTGCCGCAAAGACGTGTCTTGATAGGCTGATAAGCCGCCTTTACTTCAAGTGAGCCTGCCTTCAGCGAACGGTCGGCAAAGACAAGTCCGTCACAGCAGAAGTTGCGGTCGTGGGTGAGCTCGCCCTCGAAATCGCCGCCGTATTTCTGCACACCGTCGACCGTGACAACGTGGTCGGCCCACTCCCAGATGCATCCGCCGATGAGCTTGGGATATTTGTCGAACAGTTCGTTGTAATGAAATACGTCGCCGGGGCCGTTGCCCATTGCGTGCGAATATTCGCAGAGGAATACCGGCATCGGAATATCGTCGCAGGTGGCGTCTTTGGTCAGTGTCTCAAAGCCGAGATACATACCGGAGAAAACATCGGCATTATACTGCTGACCCTTTCGTGAAGCATCCTCGCAGTGAACAAGCCTCGACGGGTCACGCCGCTTGGTGTTCTTTATCATTGCAACGTGGTTGGAGCCGTGACCGCTTTCGTTGCCGGTCGACCACATAATGACCGACGGACTGTTTTTAAAGGTCTCGACCATACGCTCCATACGCTCAATAAATTCGTGCTTCCAGTCGGGCATTGTGCAGGGCCACTCGTTTGAAGCTACGTCATAGCCGTATGCTCCGTTGGAATATCTTCTCGCAAAGCCGTGGGTTTCGATATCGGTTTCGCAGACAACATAAAGACCTATCTCGTCGCAAAGCTCGATAAATTTCGGGGTCGGAGGATAGTGAGAGGTTCTGACACAGTTGATGTTCAGCTCCTTCATAAGTCTCAAATCACGTTCAAGCTCCTCATCGGTCTGACACCAGCCTCTGTACTTGCTTGTGTCGTGGTGGTTGACACCGTGGAGCTTTACCGCAACGCCGTTTATAAGCAGCTCGTATTTGTCGGATATCTCGATCTTACGCATACCCGCTTTAAAGGTGAGCACCTCTTGGTTGCGAATAAGCTTTACGGTATAAAGATACGGCTTTTCCGCATTCCAAAGTATCGGATTGCTCGGAGAAAACGACAGCTCATCGGTCATATGACCTTCGAAGATAACACCGGTCGAGTCGAGAATCTCGACCTCGGCCTCGCCCTTTGTTTTTATACATATGGCCTCGCCGTTCGGGATTATCTCAACATCCTCAAGGTGATCCTCGGGTCGCTGAAGAAGGTAAACATCTCTGAAAATACCGTTATAGCGGAAAGCATCCTGATCCTCAAGATAGCTTCCGCAGCACCATTTAAGCACCTTTACGGTGACGGTATTTTCACCCTCGACCGCAAAATCGGTGATGTCGAAAACGGTTCTCAGGCGACTGCCCTGTGTGTATCCGACATCCTTGCCGTTTACCGAAAGAAAAGCACAGGACGAAACGCCCTCAAAGACAAAATAAATTCTGCCCCACTTCTTTTCTATCTCAAAGGTACGGCGGTAAACACCGCAGGGATTGTCATCGGGAACGAAGGGCGGATCGCAGGGGTAAGGATAGTTTATATTGGTATAGTTGGGGCAATCATAGCCGTGAAGCTGCCAGCAGGACGGCACGGGGAGCTTATCCCATTTTTCGATTGTCTCGGGGACGTCGATATCACGTTCAAAATACGCAAAGTCCCATTCGCCGTTTAACGAACGGTGCTCGGAAATACCGCCGGGGATAGTATAGCTTGCGGCCGAGCATCGGTTTTCACTTGTTTTCAAAGGGTTTTCATATATACGCATAAGAGCACCTGCCTAAGTTTTTTCTTCATTATATAATAGAGGCGCCTTATTTTCAAGCTATATTTTAAGTATTCGGAAACCGATTTGGCCGTCGCTTCGGCGGTTTTGGACTTCGTGAACAAATTTTCGGAAAATTTGTTGAAATGCGAAAGGATTTAATGTATAATGTCAAGTACGGTTAAAAATATATATTCGAGCTTTAGGAGACAGAATATGCCCGATACAAGCATAAATGAAAAATTCCTTGCGCTTCGCCGCATGGTTATAAAAAAATACTTTTCACGAATGAACGAAATGCAGTTCAAGGGTGTCACCTCGGCTGTGGGACCCGTTCTCATTTTGGCGGGAGCCGGAAGCGGCAAGACAACGGTGCTTGTTAACCGGATAGCCTCTCTTGTGAAATTCGGCAATGCTTATAATTCGGATTTTGTCCCACCTTTTGTCAATGCCGACAATTTCACACAGCTTGAAGCGGCCGCCGAAAGCGGCGAGATCGAAAACGGCGGTATTTTCTCGGTCGATGCAGCAAGAGGCTGGGATATCCTTGCCATAACCTTCACCAATAAGGCGGCGAACGAGCTGAAGGAGAGGATTTCCACAATGCTCGGTGACGACGGTGACGGCATATGGGCTGGTACGTTTCACTCGGTCTGCGGACGTATGCTGCGCCGCTTCGGTGATTGCATCGGCTATTCGTCCCATTTTACGATATACGACACCGACGACCAAAAGCGTGTTATGAAGAGCGTTTACGCCTCACTTAATATGGATGAGAAAATGTTCCCCATAAGGGCAACGCTTAATGCGATCAGCAGTGCAAAGGACAGGCTTTGCGAGCCTGAGCGGTTTATCGCCGAAAACAGCGGTGATATCAGGCTTTCGAAGATCGGCAAGGCATATGCCGCTTATCAGACGGCCTTGAAGGAGGCCGATGCAATGGATTTTGACGATATGATAGTCAATACCGTCAAAATGCTGCAAGTTTCGAAGGAAGCACTCGATTATTATCAACGCCGTTTCAAATACATAATGGTCGACGAGTATCAGGATACCAACCACGCACAGTATGTGCTGATAAGCCTTTTGGCCGATAAGGAGCGCAATATATGCGTTGTCGGTGATGACGATCAGAGTATATACCGCTTCAGAGGTGCCACAATAGAGAATATACTGAATTTCGAGGACACCTATCCCGATGCGACGGTCATCAGACTTGAGCAGAACTACCGCTCGACCTCGGTGATACTCGATGCCGCAAATTCGGTCATTGCGAACAATCGGCTCAGAAAGGGCAAAAATCTTTGGACTGCCGATGACGGCGGAGAAAAGATAGATGTTTACACGGCGCCCGACGAGAGAAGCGAGGCTTCCTTTGTTGTCGATACGATTCTCGGCACCGTTGCCGCAGGCGGAAAATATTCCGATAACGCCGTGCTTTACAGGATGAACGCACAGTCGAACGCCATAGAAAACGTTATGGCACGCTCGGGTGTGCCTTACCGTGTTGTGGGCGGTCACCGCTTCTATGACCGCAAGGAGATCCGCGACGTTATAGCCTATCTTAACGTCATCGCCAACCACGGTGACAGGGTAAGACTGACACGCATAATAAACGAGCCCAAGCGAGGCATAGGCGATACCACGGTGGGACGTGCCGCCGAGATCGCCGATCAAACGGGACTTTCGCTTTTTGAGGTCTTCAAAACGGCCGAGGATTTTCCTCCATTGGCAAGAAGTTCCAAAAAGCTTCGTGAATTCACCGATATGATAGAAAAGCTGTCCGAGCTTGCCGAAACCGCAACTCTGTCGGAGCTTTTTGCAGAGATGCTTGACAAATCCGGCTATACCCTTTCGCTTATTGCCGAGGGCAAGGAGGGCGCCGACCGTCTCGACAACGTAAAGGAGCTTGCTTCGAGCATTTCACAGTATGAGACCGAGCACGAAAATCCCGAGCTTTCGGGCTTTTTGGAGGAGGTCGCCCTTATAAGCGATATAGATCAGTTCGACCCCGATGCCGATGCCGTTGTGCTTATGACGGTCCATTCGGCAAAGGGACTTGAATTCAACAATGTCTTCCTTGTCGGACTTGAAGAGGGAATATTCCCCGGAAATCAGTCGATATACGGCACCGAGGAGGACATCGAAGAGGAACGCCGATTGGCATATGTTGCCATAACACGTGCCAAGAAAAAGCTCAACATCTCCAACGCTTACACCCGAATGCTTTACGGTCAGACGGGACGCAACCTGCCGTCGAGATTTTTGAGCGAGATACCGGAAAAGCTTTGCCGTGTGAGAAACATGCGCAGCGGAATGACCCAAAACGGCTTCGGAAGCGCCGATTTCCGCTATTCGGAGTCGAGTGGTTCGGTGAGGCCGCATGAGACGGCCGTGCGGAGCGCAGGCAGTCCGTTTGACCGCGGCAGAGGTTCGAATATCGGCGGCGGAAGCAGTCTCGGTATCGGCGCGGGCAGTCGGGCTTCGAAGGTCACTGCTTCCTATAATATAGGCGAGCGCGTGCACCACAAGACCTTCGGTGACGGTATGATACTTTCGGCCAAGCCTATGGGAAATGACACTCTGCTTGAGATCGCCTTTGACACAAAGGGTACCAAGAAGCTTATGGCCAACTTCGCAAGGCTTGAAAAATTGGGGTAAACGGCGGCTATTTTCAAAAATTGCTTAAAATTTACTTGTAAATAAGACGGTTATATTGTACAATAATAAAAATGAAACTTATGTAAGGGGCGTTACTTAATGAACAGCGGAAACAGTCAAAGCACAATCACCTTCAGCCTCGGCAACGAGAGCGAGCAGGAAATCAGGCGTATAATGCTTGTGGTATATAACGCTCTGAAGGAAAAGGGATATAATCCCGTCAATCAGATCGTCGGTTACATTCTGTCCGAGGATCCGACCTATATCACGACTCATAACAATGCTAGAAATCTCATAAGACGTGTTGACCGTGACACTCTTTTGCAGATATTGGTAAAGTATTATCTCACCGCATAAGCGGAGCTTTAAGGAGAAAAGACAATGAATATCAAAAAGCTTATTTCGAAATACACTTCGTCGGTTTGTGCCGTGCTTTTGCTGCTTGCGGTGCTTCTTACAACGGCCGCCTGCGGCAGTGACGGCAACGGCAGCAGCTCGGAGCCCTCGGACAATAAGCCGACTTCGTCGGTTGCCGCAACCTCTTCGGAGTCGGATGTTTACGGCTCGGCGGCAAAGGATGTCGGCAAGGGTGAGGTCAAGTTCTTCTTCCGCATTACCGATTCCGACGGCGTTGATACTCTTTACAGAGTGTATACCGACAAGAAGACGGTCGGCGAAGCCTTGCAGGAGCTTAATCTCATTGCAGGCGAGCAGGGCGCATACGGTCTTTACGTCAAGACCGTAAACGGCATTACCGCCGATTACGATAAGGATAAGACCTATTGGGCCTTCTATGTTTACAATGAAGAGACCAAGAAGTTCGACTATGCCACTGCCGGTGTTGATTTGACCGATATCGCTCCCGAGGGAGAGTATCTCTTTAAAATCGAAAAATAATGAGCAAAACCGGACGTATACTGTTTCAGATAGTTCTGTTTGCTTCGTTCGGAACGCTGATGTTCGTATCCGATCTGATGTTGGACGCCTTGCCTAACGTTCACCTCATCGCGGTTTTCACCGTGACCTTTACCGTGGTGTACCGTGTCAGGGCGCTTATTCCGTTATACATATATGTTTTTTTGAACGGATTTTACTCGGGCTTCGCTTTGTGGTGGGTGCCTTATCTTTACGTTTGGACGGTGCTTTGGGCTGTTGCAATGCTTCTTCCGAGGAATATGCCGTCCTCTAAGGCAACTCCCGTTTATATGGCGGTCTGCGGATTGCACGGTCTTTCGTTCGGAGCACTTTACGCACCGTCTCAGGTGCTGTTGTTTTTCGGCGGTGATTGGAGCAAGCTTGTTCCGTGGATAATCTCGGGGCTGTCGTTCGACGTTATCCATTGCGTGAGTAACATATTCGTGGCACTGCTTATCGTGCCGCTCGTAAAAATACTTATGAGGCTTCCTGGTGCAGCTCCGCTCCGCCCGAAGCCGACGATAGGAGAAAAACAGTGAATATTTATGCTTCAATGTCCGAAATGATCGGGAAAACGCCCCTGGCACAGCTCAATAATTTCAGCGAAAGACACGGGCTTAAGACTCCGCTGCTTGCAAAGCTCGAATATTTCAACCCTGCCGGCAGTGCAAAGGACAGAGTCGCACTTTATATGATAGAGCAGGCCGAAAAAAGCGGCTTGCTGACAAAGGGCGCGACCATTATCGAAACTACAAGCGGAAATACCGGCATCGGTCTTGCCGCAGTTGCCGCCGAGCGAGGCTATAAGGTCATTCTCACTATGCCCGACACTATGAGCTTAGAGCGCCGCAGACTGCTTGCGGCCTATGGTGCCGAGATAGTGCTGACCGACGGAAAGCTCGGTATGAAGGGCTGCACCGAAAAGGCAGAGGAGCTTGCCGCAGCCATTCCCGGAAGCTTTACGGCAGGCCAGTTTTACAATCCTGCCAACCCGATGGCACATTATGAGACCACAGGTTCCGAGATTTTCGAGGATACCGACGGCAAGGTCGACATTTTTGTTGCCGGTGTCGGAACAGGCGGAACTGTAACCGGAGTCGGCCGTTATTTAAAGGAGCAGCGAAGTGATGTAAAGATCGTCGCAGTGGAGCCGTTTGATTCTCCCCTGCTCTCAAAGGGCGTTTCCGGACCTCACGGACTTCAGGGAATAGGTGCAAACTTTGTTCCCGAAAACCTTGACCGAAGCATTATAGACGAGATCGTCACGGTCAAAACCGAGGATGCCTATGCCGCAGGCAAGGAGCTTGCACGGTGCGAGGGACTGCTTGTCGGCATTTCTTCGGGAGCGGCGCTTGTGGCTGCCGCAGAGATAGCAAGCCGACCTGAAAATATCGGTAAGACCGTTGTTGCTTTGCTGAACGACACGGGCGAGCGCTATCTCTCGACCGGTATGTTTGACTGATCAGGTGAATAAAGAATACCCCGAGCTGTACCTTTTAAGCACAGCTCGGGGTATTCTTTATGGGTTATCTGAATTTCACGACGATGCCGATAACAAAGAGTATGGCGATTATAAGCGGTAAAATATAGGTCATATAGAAGCGCATCCAACGCTTGATCTTAAGACCCTTGCCCGAATTGCTTTCGGCAACGAAATTGTCCCAACCCCAGCCGTAGCGCTGAGTGCAGAACACAACGTAAAGCAGAGCACCGATGGGAAGCAGAATGTTCGAAACGAGGAAGTCCTCAAGATCGAGAACCGTTGAGCCGCTTCCGAACGGAGTGAAGCCCGACAGAAGATTGAAGCCGAAAACGCAGGGCGTCGAAAGCAGGAACAGTGCCACACCGTTGATAAGGCAGGCTTTTTTGCGAGCCCAACCGAAAAGATCCATAGTGCAGGCCATAATGTTTTCGAAAACGGTGAGAACGGTGGAAAGCGCCGCAAAGGCCATAAACACAAAGAATAAGCTTCCCCAAAGCCGTCCGAACGGCAGGTGTCCGAACATTGTCGGCAGGGTGACAAAAATAAGGTTGGGGCCTGCATCGACGGGGATGTTGTATGCCATACAGGCAGGGAAAATAATAAGTCCCGACGTGAAGGCAACAAAGGTATCGAGTGCGGCGATGCGAACCGATTCGCCCATAAGCGAGCGATCCTTGCCGAGATAGCTTCCGAAAATGGCCATTGAACCGATTCCGAGGCTCAAAGTAAAGAAGGACTGATTCATTGCACTGACAATGACGTTTCCTATACCGGCATTTTTCATATTTGAAATGCTCGGCATAAGATAGAACTTAAGTCCTTCGGAGCCGCCCTTTGTGAAGCAGCTGTTGACGGCCAGGGCAACCATTATAACAATGAGCGCGAGCATCATATACTTCGTGACCTTTTCAAGTCCCTTCTGAAGACCGATAGAGCAGACTCCGGCACCGATGAGTATGGCAATTCCCATAAAAATGAGCATTGTCCACGGGTCGGAGGTCATATTACCGAAGGCGACACTTGAGGTTTCGAAATCGGCACCTTCAAGCTCACCCGAAGCCATTTTTACGAAATACTGAAGCATCCAACCGGTAACGGTGGTGTAGAACATCATCAAGAGGTAACAGCCGACGAGCGATGCAATGCCGTGCGCCTGCCAAATCGGCTTTTTTGGAGCCAAGCGGCTGTGCATTACGGCAGGGCTTACCTGAGCCGCACGGCCGATGGCAAATTCGACCGTCATAACCGGCACACCCAATATAATAAGGAAGAAAAGATAGATAAGAACGAAAATACCGCCGCCGTTCTGGCCGACCATCCAAGGAAATTTCCAAACATTGCCGATGCCGATAGCGCATCCGGCACTCAGCAAAATGAAGCCCAAACGGCTTCCGAGCTTTTCTCTTTGCATAACGATTACCGCATCCTTCCGAAACACAAAATGCGATAAAGCCGTATGCAGTTAAAGTAGCTTTGTCGCATTTTTTAATGCTTCTTTACAATTTATATGTTGTTAATATAATACCCCATTAAAGCGGCAAAGTCAACGTTTTTTGCGATAAATGCCGAGTTTTAAGCTCATTTTCTCGGTGAAGCATACATAATAACTCCGAAATATCGACATCGGTGTTTAAAAGACGGCGGTATTTTTCGGGAAGTGCAAATCTGTCGGCGATTCTCTCGGAAACTTTGCCGAAAAGCCTTCCGGAAAAGGACGGAAGCCCCGAAAAAGAAAAGCACACGTCGCAGGAGTAAAGCATACGGTTGTCGTCGGTCACGGTCGGACAGGCGCCGGTAAAAAGCCTGAATCGGTCGGATAGATCGGCAAAATCGGGTGAAGCCGTGACTATGACGGTGCGGCGGGCAATTGATACCGCATCGACTGCACCGTCGGTCTTTAAAAAACGTCCGCAGGGGTCGTGGATACCGATATTGAGTGCTCTGCTACGGTTCGATATGACATATTCGCAAAAGCTTTCGAACAAAAGCTCCTCGGCAAGCCGATCGGTGTCAAACGGTTTAATGCAAAGGTGCTGTGCACCGTGACCGAGGATCACCTCTCCGCCGAAGTTCGAGAGGTGACGCAAAGCTTTTCTTCGACCGACCGCTTCTCCCAATTCCAAAAGCCGCAGGCGGCCGATATCGGTAAAGACGAGTCGGTGTTTTTTAAGTGTTCTGTTTATGCAAACGACGGCGAACATAGGCGAAAGCTCCTTGAAGATTTTGTCGAAATTTGCGAAAAGGCGTGAATTTGTCAACTAACGTGAATATGTAAAAAGTTTTTAACCGATACATTTTCATTTTGTTACTATTTGCTCTTGAAAAACAGGGCATATGGTGTTAAAATACAGTGTGTATCTGTACATAAAATTTAAAAGCAAGGCTGTGTTGTGGCATTGCTGCCGTAACGGTTTCTTTAGTTGAAAGGATGATAAGTGTGAGTCACATAAACACCAAATGTATACAGGAGGGCTATTCTCCGAAGAGCGGTGAGCCGAGAGTGTTGCCCATATGCCAAAGCACAACATTTAAGTATGAGGATGCCAAGACGCTCGGCGATCTTTTCGATTTCAATGCTTCGGGTCATTTTTACAGCCGACTCAGCAACCCGACGGTCGATGCCGTCGAGAAGAAGATCGCTGCCTTAGAGGGCGGTGTCGGAGCTATGCTGACCTCATCGGGTCAGGGTGCCACCACTGCCGCAATACTTACCGTTTGCTCGGCAGGTGATCACATCGTTTCGTCGTCCTCGGTTTACGGCGGAACCTTCAATCTTCTCAACATCACGCTCCGCAAGCTCGGTATTGAGACCACCTTTGTCTCACCCGATGCTTCCGATGATGAGATAGAGGCTGCGATCCGTCCCGAAACAAAGCTTTTGTTCGGCGAAAGCATTGCCAACCCCGCCCTTACCGTGCTTGATATTGAGCGTTGGGCAAATGTCGCTCATAAGAATAATATGCCGCTTTTTGTGGATAATACCTTCCCCTCGCCCGTTAACTGCAATCCCTTTAGGTGGGGGGCCGACATTGTTCTTCACTCCACCTCGAAGTACCTTGACGGCCACGCAATGGCTTTGGGCGGCTGTGTGGTTGATTCGGGCAAGTTCGATTGGACCGCCTCCGAGCGTTTCAAGGCCTTCTGTGCTCCCGATGAGTCTTATCACGGCCTTGTATATCCCGAAAAATTCGGTGCCGCCGCATTTATCGCCAAGGCACGTGCTCAGATGATGAGAGATATCGGTATGATGATGTCACCGATGAACGCATTCCTGCTCAACGTCGGTATCGAAACACTTCATCTTCGTATGCCGGCACACTGCTCCAATGCACAGGCCGTTGCCGAGTTTTTAGAGGCCGATGACCGCATTTCCTGGGTGAATTATCCCGGACTTAAGAGCAACAAATACCACGAGATGGCAAATAAATATATGCCGAACGGCACCTGCGGTGTTATTTCCTTCGGCATAAAGGGCGGAAGAGCCGCCGCGGGCAAGTTTATGGAAAGCGTTAAGCTTGCCGCTCCCGTTATCCACGTTGCCGATGCAAGAACCTGCGTTTTGCATCCGGCCTCGACCACACACCGTCAGCTTACCGATGAGCAGCTTACCGAGTGCGGTGTAACACCCGACCTTATCAGAATGTCGGTCGGAATCGAATACATCGACGATATAATTGACGATATCAAGCAGGCACTTGACAAGTGCTTCTGAGAATAACAGCTTTATCCGGAGGGGATACCAATAGTAGATATACACACACATATTCTGCCCTGTGCCGATGACGGTGCCGAAAATATGGCCGATGCCTATCAGATGCTTAAAATCGCTCAAAGCAACGGGACTACGGATATTGTGCTCACCCCCCACTACCCACACGTTGATTCACGCTCCGAGAGGCTCGAAAAAAAAGAAATCACGGCAAGGTTTAACCGTTTCATTGCCGCCGCGGCAATCGATTTTCCGTCGCTCAATATCTATCTCGGTTCGGAAATGTTCGGTGTCGGCAACATCGACGAGCTTATAGCCGACGATGCGCTGATAACGCTGAACGGAACACATTATGTTTTGACCGAGTTCGGCTTTCATGACAGCTTAAGGCGTGCCCTGCACGTGACCGACGTGCTTTTGACGTCGGGCTATGTTCCCATAATAGCACACCCCGAAAGGTACAGCTTTATTCAAAGGGATTTTCGCAATGCTTTGGAGTTTTCAGAAAAGGGTGCGCTGTTGCAGGTCAATGCCAGCAGTATAACAGGTGATCGAAGCTCGGCCGAGTACCAAACGGTTATGGCGCTTCTTCAAAACAGACTTGCCACGTTTGCGGCGAGTGATGCTCACGAATGCGAATACCGCACACCCGATATGTCGGAGGCGTATTCCTTAGTTGCAGCCAATATTTCCTCGGCGTATGCCGATAATATTTTCGGCAATAATCAATCGGCCGTTTTGAACGGTCGGCCAATATAACGGCCGGTGCGGAAAACTTGAAATGACGCACTGAAAAAGGAGAAACGTATGAGAATACTTAGAGTTATGTCGGTGATACTTACGGTGATAACGGTTGCCGTCGGTGCGGTGTTTACCGTTACCTCACGAAGCCGCAACGATGCACCGACACTGACCTGTTCCGAAAAGGAAACAATAGTTACCACGGTCAAGGCTACCGATGCCGATCTGCTCACCTTTGTTTCGGCTTACGATAAGCAGGACGGCGACATCAGCGATCGCATAAAGGTCATCAGAAAGAACTTTTTTGCCGATGTTGCACAGAAGACCACTATTGTCACCTTTGCCGTGTCCGACAGTGACAACAATGTTACGCAGATCGAGCGCAAGCTTGTTTTTTCGGACTATCATTCGCCCCGTGTGTATTTCAACAACGATTTCATCTTCCCGAGCGGATATACCTATCAGCTTGCAAAGTATATCACTTCGGAGGATATAATCGACGGCGACCTGACCGATTATACCAAGCTCATCTCCAGCAGCTTCACCAATATTGACGGAACATACCCCATAAACATAAAGGTCTCCAACAGTATGGGTGACACCACCGATATCACGGTGAACGCCATGGTCACCTCGGAGGACTATTTCAACTTAAAGGTTCGGCTCAACAACTATGTGACCTATGTCACCGTCGGTGCCGAGATCGATTATGCCGCCGAAATAAAGGATATCTATAACAAGAAGAACGATAAGACCTATAAGACATCCGATATCAAGATCGATTCGTCCGAGGTCGACACATCGAGACCGGGTGTTTACGATGCCTATTACCGTATTTTAGACGGTGAGGATGTTGTAACTATGACTCGTTATTTGGTCGTTGTAACGGAGGGTTAAGATGAATAAGTTGAATGCTACTCGCTTTAATTTGTATACCGTTATTACCGACCTTAAAGTGAACCTGTGGGTTATTTTGCTGGCGATCATCACCGGCTTCGTCGGCGGAACTACCTATCATAATTACATTCGCCCTCAGCGATATGTCAGCAATATGATAGTTTCGATAAACTTGAGCGGCTATACTACCGATGCCACCGCACTTTCGCTGGCACGAACCGTTGTCATTGCCGAAACGCTCGACGACGTTTTTCAGAGCAACGCTCTCCGTGATGTTGTCAAAAAAGAGCTCGGCGGCAAGATGACCGGTGAGATTTCGGCCACACAGCTCGGTGAGACCAACCTTATCGGTATAAGTGTCACCGATTCCTCACCCGAAAAGGCACACGACACGCTCGTTGCCGTTTACGAAAACTATTCCAAGGTTACCGATATAGTATTCAGTAATGTAATAATCCGTACGATGGTAAATCCGACTATGCCCACCAAGGCAAAGGCCACGACATCCGCAAACACGTTCGGCGTGCTTTGTGCTGTTATTTTGGCCGTTGCCGTTACGGCGGCAATCGTTATCATATCGTTCCTGCGTGACACTGTTAAAAACGTTTCAGACGTCGAGCGTGAGCTTGATACCAAGCTTTTCGGCACGGTTCATACCGTAAAGGGAATTGACAGAAAGCTGCCGCAAAGGGAACGCAGAATCATAATCACCAATCCGAGAGTCGGATATGACTTTGTAAACAGTGTGCGTAAGATGACCGTAAAGCTTGAGAGTCTTAAGCGCACCAAGGGCTATAACGTGTTTATGGTCACAAGTGTCGCCGAAAACGAGGGTAAGACCACGCTTGCAGTCAATCTTGCTCTTTCGTTGACTCAAAGCGGAAACAGAGTTTTGCTTTTGGACTGCGATTTCAAGCATCCGTCGGTACATTATTTCTTCGATACCGTCGAACGTAATGAGAACAGCGATTTCCACACCTACCTTACAGAGGGCGGCGATTTTGCACACTTTATCAAGCGTGACGAGTCGGGACTTTATATTGTCGACAACAAGGAGCATTGCAAGAATTCTTCGGAGCTTTTGTCGGGAGCACGCTTTGCCGCTGCACTGAAAGCTCTTAAGGAGCAGTTTGATTATATCATCATTGATACTCCGCCTTGCGGAATCGCGGTCGATGCCGAGGTTATGTCCGGCCTTGCCGATGCTGCCCTGCTTGTCGTCAGACAGGATGCGGTTGCAGTTCCGGCTATCAATGAGCAGATCGACAATCTCAGCAAATGCTATCTTGCCGGCTGTGTTTTCAATGCCGTCGGCGAATTCGGCAATAAAATCGGCGATTCGGACGGCACTGTGCAGTTCGAAGCATATAACGGATAAGGAGGAGACGGAATGAGCAGTTTTAATAACGAAGCCGCAAAAAAAGAAGTTCAAGCCGCAGAAGGCTTTACCGTTTCCGCTTTTTTCGCAAGCTTTAAAAAGTATATTTGGCTGTCGGTTACGGCGGCAGTGCTTTTGGCGGCGTTGTCGTTTGCCTTTTTTCGCCTGACCTTCAAGCCGTTATACACTTCCGATGTCAAGTTCACCATCACTCCCCTTGTCAGCAGCGATGCTTCAAACGGTGCAAGCGTTTATACCTTTAACTATAATGCGACCTTTGCGACACAGATGTCCGAGACCTTCCCTTATATCATCAATTCGGGCATTATGAACGATATGATATCATTCGACCTTGACCGTGATTATCAGGTGGCCATTTCGGCAACGGCCGTCAAGGATACCAACATTTTCGAAATTGCGGTCACAAGTCCGTCGGCGCGTGATGCCTATGATGTCATCAGGTCGATAATGACCAACTATCCTAAGGTCGCCGAATATGTTGTCGGTGATACGAGAATGAACGTCATAGAGGGTTCGGAGCCTATGATGGCCGAAGAACCGTCGAACAGCGGCGAAATATACCCGAAGGTTGCGATTTTTGCGATCGTAGGTGCTTTGGTAGGAGCTGTTGCTGCCTATTTCGATATGCGCCTGAAAAAGATGGTCTCGACCAAGCAGGACATCGAGAGATATTTCTCGGCCAAGTGTATTTGCGAAATGCCGGCTGTTGCTCAAAAGCGCGGAACATCTCAAGGCGCGTTTTTACGCTTCTGTTCGTCGCTTAACGGTTTTTCCGAGTCGGTACGTGTTCTGAGACAGCGTGTTCAGCTGGAACTTCATAATAACGGCGGACAGATCGTCGGCGTAACAAGTACCGCTGCTGCCGAAGGTAAAACAACGGTTGCCTATAACCTTGCAAGATCGCTTTCCAACGTCGGAAAGAGGGTCTTGCTTATAGATCTCGACCTTCGCAACCGCACGATACAGAACAGCATAAACCGCAAAAAAGAGGTGCCCGACACCGGTATAACCGATGTACTCACAGGTCACGTCGAGCTTGACGATGCGATCAAATCCTCGTCCGATACCTTTGATATTCTTTTTGCCGGTGAGCGCAACATCAAGTTCAGAAAAGAACCGTTTGTATCTTTGTTCGAACATCTCAAAACGGTTTACGATTATATCGTGGTCGATATGCCGGCCTGCAGTGTCAACGCCGAGGCTATAAGAATAGCCGACCTTTGCGACGAGTTGTTGTTCGTTGTCCTTGCGGACAAGCTTTCACCTGAAAAAATAATGACCTCTGTAAAGGATATCGCCTTCAGCGATGCCAAGCTTATGGGCTTTGTTTTGAACGGTGCTTCGTTTGGAAGCTCGGAGCAGGGTGCTTATAAGACATCTAACCGTTACGGAAGACATAAATACGGTTACGGATACGGCTACGGATATAAATCCTCGAAATACGACGACTGAATGACAAGAACCGATAGACCTTAAAACGGCCTATCGGTTCTTTTGCTTCGGTTTAAGTCAAGTGATGCTCGCTTTGGTGCTGACATCGCTCAGCCCGTGATTGTAGAACTTGCGGTTGTCAAGTGCCCACATCTTGCCGGTATATTCTCCCGCCTTGGTGGCAGAAACAGCTTCGGTCAGCTCATAAATTCGGGCATCCATAAGGTCAAGCTCACTCAAAAGCTCGGCCTCCAAGAACATCGGGCGTACCGCGGCACCGAACTCGGGCTCGCCGTGATGCGAAAGCACCATATGCTGGAGCAGGAGCTTGATATCCTCCGAGGTGCCCAAGCGCTCGGCAGCCTTGCCGATTATCATTGCGCCCTTTGCCAAGTGGCCGACAAGGTTGCCCTCGAGTGAATATCCGCCTGCGACGCCGGCGTCGTTGACGATAAATTCGTCGGTTTTGGCAATGTCGTGGAGCATTGCTCCGGCAATAAGCAGATCGGCGTTGACCGAAGGATATATCTTGCATACCGACTGTGCCAAGCGCACTATCGACAGCGTGTGATAAAGCAGGCCGCCACGCATTGCGTGGTGAAGTCTGAAAGCGGCAGGCCAAAAAATGAGCTTATCCCTGTATTCTTTGTAAATGTCGGTCACGATATCGCGAATTTCCCTGTTTTCGATCGACTCGGCAATTGTCCAAAGTTCAGAGTAGAGTTTTTCACCGGCGATTTCGGCACTCGGCGCAAAGTCGGCAGGGTCGACACCGTCCGACGGCACGGCACGGCGTATCTTCTCGATCCTCAGCTGATCGACCCCGTTGTAGGGACTGACCGTTCCGCGGATTTTAACAATCGTTCCGGGCTCGAAAACTCCCTGAACCTCATCATGGTAATCCCAAAGCTTGGCGTTTATCTCGCCGCTTTTATCGCAGAGTGTCAGGTCGAGATAGGGCATACCCTTTTGTGTCACCTTGCGTTCCGCGGCCTTTATAAGCAAAAAAGTATCGGCAGAGCCGTTGGTTGCAAATTCCATTTTAGAACCCCGTTTCATCATATATTGTTTTAATTATACACGATACCGTCCGGTTTGTAAATCTTAATTTAAAGAGAAGCGGCAATTTGGTTTGTAAAAATTTGAACATTTGAGACGGCAGAGTAAAGGCCAAATATGTAAATATTGTTAATTTTTTCACTTGTCGGTTTATTTTGCGTTTTTTCGCTTGACTCAACTGTGTTTTTCATTTATAATGTTATCTGTAAAGAGTTTGATTATCCGATGTTTTCACGGTCGGTCACGCTCTGAATTTCCGCTTCAAGCGGTCACGTCGGCGTCGTACTTGCGCCTCACGTGAAATATAAATAAGTACGGAACGGAGAATAATGATGACAAAGAATCCTACTGTTTTAAAGTGGTTGGACGAGATCAAGGCTCTTGTCACCCCCGACGAGGTCGTTTGGATCGACGGCAGCGAAGCTCAGCTTGATGCTCTTAAGAAAGAGGCTGTTGAGTCGGGCGAAATGATCAAGCTTAACGAGGATCTGCTCCCCGATTGCTATCTTCACAGAACTCAGCCCAACGACGTCGCACGTGTAGAGGACAGAACCTTTATCTGCGCCAAGACCAAAGAAAACGCCGGCCCCACCAACAACTGGTGCGACCCCGACGAAATGTACAAGAAGCTTTACAACATCGCTCGCGGCACCTATAAGGGAAGAACCATGTACATAATCCCCTTCTCGATGGGTCCCATCGGCTCTCCTCTTGCCAAGATCGGTATTGAGGTCACCGACTCTATCTATGTTGTACTCAATATGGCAATTATGACCCGTGTAGGCTCCAAGGTTTTGGAGGTTCTCGGCGATTCCAATGACTGGGTACGCGGCTTCCACGCAAAATGTAATGTTGACCCCGAGAACAGATACATCTGTCAGTTCCCCGAGGACAATACCATCATCTCGGTCAACTCCGCATACGGCGGAAACGTTCTTCTCGGTAAGAAGTGCTTCGCACTCCGTATCGCTTCCTATCAGGGTTGGAAGGAAGGCTGGATGGCAGAGCATATGCTCATCCTCGGCCTTGAGAATCCGCAGGGCGAAGTCAAGTACATCGCCGCCGCATTCCCCTCGGCTTGTGGTAAGACCAACCTCGCTATGCTCATTCCGCCCGAATACCTCCGCAAGAAGGGCTACAAGATTTGGACAGTCGGTGATGATATCGCCTGGATGCGCATAGGTGCAGACGGCAGACTTTACGCCATCAACCCCGAAAACGGCTTCTTCGGCGTTGCACCGGGAACCAACGAGAAGTCCAACTTCAACGCCCTTGCTTCCACCAAGAAGGGCACCATTTTCACCAACGTTGCTCACGATATGTCCAACAACACCGTTTGGTGGGAGGGTCTTAACAAGGATCTTCCGCAGGATGCTATCGATTGGAGAGGCAATAAGTGGGATGCTTCCAAGTTCGACAAGGCCGACAAGTCGACCTATGCCGCTCATCCGAACTCCCGTTTCACCGCTCCCGCAAAGAACTGCCCCTGCATCTCCGAGGAGTTTGATAAGGGCGCAGGCGTTCCCATTTCGGCTATCGTATTCGGCGGCAGACGTGCAAAGTGCACTCCGCTTGTATACCAGTCGAAGAGCTGGGAGAATGGTGTATTCGTCGGTTCCGCTATGGCTTCCGAGACTACCGCAGCTGCCGCAGGTGCCGTCGGTGTAGTTCGCCGTGATCCTATGGCTATGCTTCCGTTCTGTGGATATCATATGGCCGATTACTTCCAGCATTGGCTCGATATGGGCGAAAAGCTCGGCGACAAGGCCCCGAAGATCTTCAACGTCAACTGGTTCCGTACCGATGGCGATGGCAACTTCCTCTGGCCGGGATTCGGCGACAATATGCGTGTCCTCAACTGGATCATCGACCGTTGCGAGGGCAAGGCAGATGCTACCGAGACCGCTATCGGTTATGTTCCGAAGCCGGAAGACATCGATCTTACCGACCTCGATATGGATATGGATACCCTTAAGGACATCTTGACCGTCGACAACAAGGTTTGGCAGCAGGAATGCGCCGAGATCGAAGAGCACTACAAGAAGTTCGGTGACAAGCTCCCCGCAGAGCTTCGCCGTCAGCTTGATACTCTCAAGGCCGCAGTTAAAGACTGATTTTAACAAAGCAGTAAAAAAAGCACCCTGTCCGTCGGACGGGGTGCTTTCGCATTAAAGAGACCGTTAAGCCTCCTGCATCTGGCTGAATTCCTTTAAAATAAGTCCGGGATTTTTGTCAAGTGCCCAGTTTATTTCATAATCGGCAGTGAACAGTAAAAGATCTCTTCCCTTTGCATCCTGAACCCATTTTGTGGCCTGCATAAGGTTTAAACTGTGCGGATCGACATCGCCTTCAATAAAGCGCACAAGGCAGTGAGGAGTGTCCTGGCGGCTGTATTTGACACCGTATTCCGACTCCATTCTGAACTGTAAAACGTCGAACTGAAGCATACCGACAACGCCGACGTAAACACGCTCCATACCTGTGCCGGGGATGAAGAACATCTGAATGGCACCTTCCTGAGCGATCTGCGTTATGCCCTTCGAGAACTGCTTACGCTTGAGTGAATCGATCTGCTCGATAACGGCAAAATGCTCGGGAGCAAAGGTCGGTATTCCGGCGTATTCGACTTTCATACCCTTTTCGCATATGGTGTCGCCGATCGAGAAAACGCCCGGATCGAAAACGCCGATAATATCGCCGGCATAAGCCTCATCGATAACCTCACGCTCCTCCGCCATCATCTGCTGAGGGCGGGAAAGCTTTATGGGCTTTGCGGCCTGCACGTGGTAATATTCGTTCGAGCGCAAAAATTTGCCCGAGCAGATTCGCATAAATGCGATACGGTCGCGGTGAGCCTTGTTCATATTGGCCTGTATCTTGAAAACAAAGGCCGAAAAACGCTCGTCGGCAGGGTTTATAAAGTCTTCGCCCGAGCGATAAGAAAGCGGAGCGGTCGTCATTTTGAGGAAGTGCTCCAAAAAGGGTTCAACGCCGAAGTTGTTGAGAGCCGAGCCGAAGAAGACGGGTGTCAGTTTACCGTGGCGAACCTTTTCAAGATCGAAATCGAAGCTTGCACCGTCAAGAAGCTCGACCTGATCGACCAAATCGGCTCTTAAATAGGGGCCGATGAGGCTGTCAAGCTTTTCGGTGTCGGTGATGTCACACTCTATGGCTTCCAAGCGGTTGCTTCCGCCGTGGAATTCCGAAAATGTCAGAATCCTGTGCTGCTCACGGTCATAAACGCCCTTAAAGTCCTGTCCGCAGCCGATAGGCCAGTTCATCGGATAGGTGCCGATACCGAACTCCTTCTCAAGCTGATCGAGCAGCTCGAACGGGTCTCTCGCTTCACGGTCCATTTTATTTATAAAGGTAAATATCGGGATATGGCGCATAGCGCAGACCTTGAAGAGCTTTCGCGTCTGAGGCTCGATACCCTTTGCGGCATCGATGACCATAACAACGCTGTCGGCAGCGGTAAGTGTGCGATAGGTGTCCTCCGAGAAGTCCTGATGTCCGGGTGTGTCGAGAATATTTATGCAATATCCGTCATACTCAAACTGCAATACCGAAGAGGTTATCGAAATACCTCTCTTTTTTTCGATCTCCATCCAGTCTGAGACGGCGTGCTTGTCGTTCTGCTTGCCCTTGACCGAGCCGGCGGACTGTATTGCTCTTCCGTAAAGCAAAAGCTTTTCGGTAAGCGTTGTTTTACCGGCATCGGGGTGGGAAATTATCGCAAAGGTGCGGCGGCGCATTATTTCGTTTCTGATATCGGCCATTTGCTTTCCTCTTCCTAATAATAGTTTTACAAATGTTTATTTTATCACAAAATATAATGACTTTCAAGAGCTGTGGAACGCTTTTCCGGGTATTAGTCGAGAAATGCACCGATAAATGCGGTTTTTGCGTCTTCAGAGCACTAAATTCGGTCGGAAATATTGACATTTTGGGCTTATAGTGATAAAATTTAACGGTACAAATTGATAATGCACGGAAAGTCCGCCGCATTACCGCAGGAGGTAAATAAAATGGCAAAAAAGGATATTAACTGGGGCGAGCTCGGCTTCGGATACGTCAAGACCGACTACCGTTTCGTTTCCGAATTTAAGGACGGAAAATGGGATGACGGTGCCCTTATCACCGATGAAAACATCGTAATCAACGAGTGTGCAGGTGTTTTACAGTATGCACAGACCTGCTTTGAGGGTCTTAAGGCATACACCACCGAGGACGGCAAGATCGTTTGCTTCCGTCCCGACCTCAACGCAGAGCGTATGAAGGATTCCTGCGAGCGTCTTAAAATGCCGGTATTCCCGGTTGAAAAGTTTGTTGAGGCTGTTGAGAAGGTCGTTGCCGCAAATGCCGACTTTGTTCCGCCTTACGGCTCGGGCGCAACGCTCTATCTTCGTCCCTATATGTTCGGCAGCAACGCCGTTATCGGTGTTAAGCCCGCTACCGAGTATCAGTTCAGAATTTTCGCAACCCCCGTCGGCCCCTACTTCAAGGGCGGCGCAAAGCCGATCACCGTTCGCATAAGCGACCTTGACCGTGCCGCTCCCAAGGGAACCGGACATATCAAGGCAGGCCTAAACTACGCAATGAGCCTCTACAATATCGTCGATGCTCACGAAAAGGGCTTTGACGAAAACGTTTACGTTGACTCCGCAACACGTACTCATATTGAGGAAACCGGCGGCGCCAACATCATCTTCGTGACCAAGGACGGCAAGCTTGTCACACCGAAGTCGGATACCATTCTTCCGTCTATCACTCGCCGTTCGCTCCTGACCGTTGCCAAGGATTACCTCGGTATGGAGGTTGAGGAGCGCCCCGTCAGTGTAAGCGAGCTCGGTGATTTTGCCGAGTGCGGACTCTGCGGAACAGCCGCCGTTATTTCGCCTGTCGGCAAGATCGCCGACCACGGCAAGGAGATAGCATTCCCCTCGGGTATGACCGAGATGGGACCTGTCACCAAGAAGCTTTATGAGACCCTTACCGGAATTCAAATGGGACGCATTGAAGCTCCCGAAGGCTGGATCAAGGTCATCGGCTGATAAACCCAATCAAACAAAACAACCGCCCTGTTCTTTTGGAACAGGGCGGTTTTCATTCGGTATTATTGAGCATTTAAAGCGGCTTTACCAGGTATCGGGAACCTCTCCGCCGTTGAGATAGGTCTCAAGGCAGGAAACGATGTCATCTACACCGGATTTTATTACCTCGCCGAGCGGAGTGCCGTCGACCCATGCGACATAGTGGTACATATCGTCGGCAACGGGTGTCAGCTCGACCGTTTTCTTGCCACCCTCGATAAAGTTGAAGGTGACCTTCAAAACAGGCTCATTATGCTCGGCCTCGGTCACAAACTCGGTCATGGAAAGCATCAGTATACGCTGATAAATAAGCTTAAACGACTGAGTGTTCATAACCGTTCCGTTTTTGGTGACGGTGGTGTCATAAACCGAGCTGTCGGCCTCTCTCGGAACGTGCTTGAGATCGAAGGAATAGGAGCCGGTCGAATCGGCGATATCAACGCTCTTAACGGTATATATGTCCTCCATAATAAAGTCGGCGTTAAACATCTTGGTGATGTCGTTCGAGGCGTTTATTATGAAAGCGAAATCGTCGGTCGAAATGCCGAATACCTGCTTTTTACCGTCGACCATTGCGGTTACGGATTCGGTGCCGTCACCCAAATATCCGCCGATGGTAAGCTTGAAATAATAGTCTCCGATCCGAAGCTCGATAATGCCCTTGGGATTCTCAAAGCCGGCTTCCTTAATGTCCTTGTCGCTTATCGAATAGCTGTAAAGCGTTGAAGCATCAAGTCCGCTGCCTGCAAAGGCGAGTATTTTGCTTATAAACTCATCGTCGGCAGGGCGGTTGTAGGGAGAGGTCATAAGATAGGGCATATAGTCGGCCGAAGCGCCGGTAGCCATTTTGAACTCATAGGTCTTTCCGTCAAAGGCGGCGCCCGAAAGCTTTATGGAATCGAATCTCGCAAGCTCACCGTCCGAATTGAAGTAGGAGGCGTTGGCATCGGTCTTGACGATCTTTTCGATGACGGTCGGGTCGGCCATTTCCTTGCTTGAGCAGAAATAGCGTTCGGCATAATCCGATCTTACAACATAAACGGTGTCGCTGAGACTTGTTTTGAAGTAATAGGCATCTCCCGTGGCAAGCAGATTGCCGACGGTTATCAGAAGCTGCTCGGTGCCGTCGTTGAAATCGATTACACAACCGGCGGTCAGCTTGTCGGTCATACCGTAATATTTATGATACTCCTCGACCGAAGCAAAGGTGTTCTCCATTTCGCGGAAGGCGTTTATGCCGAGACACTCCTTAACGGTGCTTGCGATAGAGGACGAATCGGTCATCGAACGGTCGATACCATCGATATACCACTTGGTGGTGTGGGTATAGGTCTTGGTCTCGGATGAGGTCGAAGAGGCCGAAGAGGTATCGCTATTCTTCTCGGACTTTTCGAAATACGGAATTGCGGTAAATTCGCCGTTTCCGTTGACAAAGCGCACCTTTTCGATATTGGTGTCGACTGTAACGCTCTCTCCGTCGACCATTACGGTGGAATCCTTAACGATATCGGCGTATTTGAGCACCGATATCGAGGTTTCTTCGGCAATTGAAACGGTCGAGCTTGAGCTGCCGTCGGGGATAAATCGGTCAACAAGGAATACTCCTCCGACCGTTGCCGCACACAATACCGCAGCGACCGCACAAATCACGATACGCTTTTTAGAGCCGTTTTTTGCGGGCTTTTTGGTATCGTAAACGTGCTTTGCAAAGATGGTCGACTGCTCGGTCTCGGCGGCTTCGGCAACCTCGGACGTTGGCTCCGAGGTTGGCATTTCCTCGGGCTTTGCCGAAGAAATGCCGTTTTCTAAATTGTCTTTATCGGGGGTCAAACTCATTTTCTCTTTCTCCTGATCCATACTACCACGCAAACAGCGAGAATGGCAACGGGAACCGCGATCATAAAGATGATCTTGACCGCTCTGACCTTGCCCTCTGTGACCGAATCTGCATAGCTTTGGGTAGTAATGGTCTTGGGAACAAAGCTGAAGGCGGCATCGGCGTTTCCGGTGGCCTCGTTGAAGGTGTCAAGCGCAACGTTGAGGTTGCCGGTGCTGTAAGAGGTGTTGTTGTCGGCACTGATGAAGTCCGAGGAAGCGAACGCAATGATATAGCTCGAAACATAGGCATTGTCGACAGTGTCGTCATCGCGTGAGAGAATACCCGTGATGTGCTTATCCTTTGCGGCATCGGATGCGGGCTTCCAGTCCTTGTCGGCATCGATCGGCATAACGGTGGTATAGCCCATACTTGCGGTGCGGATAAAGACGGTGGTCGAACGGGTATAGGTCGCAGTGGTCGAGGAGGGCCAAAGCTGCTTCATGGGGATAAGGTTATCGGCAAGGCAGTATTTTCCGAGCTGATCCGAAACCTCGGTGTATTCGCTTTCGGCGCTTTCCATAATAAGCTTGGTGGGTGTGCTTGTTACGTGATAACCTGTATCGGTCTCATAAAGTATACCGTCCTCAAAGCCGATACCCCAGTCACCGAGCAGGCCGCAAAGGTTAGTGAGCTTTACGGTGTTGGTGCCGGCAAAATAGAAGAGCGACTTGCCCTTGGTACCGTTGTTGTTGAGGAAGTCCTCAATAAGCTGACGCTCGGTGGAGGTTATGTCGGCCTTGCAGTTTGAAAGAATGATTCCGTCATACTTCTCATAGTTTTCGGGTGTGAGAAGTACCGACAAAGGCTGGTCGTTGTAATCAACCGAATAGTTGTTGACGGTCAGCACATTTTCAAGTGCATCTTTGATGCTGTCGGAGTTGCTGATGACGGTCGGCACAAGGAATACTGGTGTCTCGGGAGAGGTTACCTTATATATTGCCGAAGAAATGGCCGATTCGATCTTGTTTTCGATGATCAAATAGCCGTAGCCGTAGCCGTAAAGAGCATAGTCTCCGTAGTACATCATATACATAGAGTTGCTCGTTATCAGATCGGCATTTCCGCTTATGTCCTTCAAAGTATAAACGTCGGCATAGGTGACGGTGGTGCGGCGTGTGACCTCTTTGCCGTCAACGGTTAAAACACCCTCAACAAGGATATCGCCCGTGCTCCAGTTTAAATCCTCGAAGTTGTCGGTTATTTCACGGGTCTTTGCATCATAAACGTCGATAAACTGAACGTTGATGTTGCTGTTATAGCTTTGATATTTCTTCAAAAGCTCGACGGTCTGGGTATAGTATGCCACGTTTGCGGTACTGTAATCGACAAACTTGTCCTTGGCGGCGATATAGCCGATGGTGTCGTTTGAGGCAGTGGTGCAGTTATAGTTATCCTCGGTGACGGTGACATAAATGTTAATCTTTTTGTCGATATTTTTAATGTAATCGAAGTTGTTGTCGGTAATACTGTGTTGCTTGTCGGTTGTGAGGTCGATATCAAGGGGATAACGCTCGGCAAGCACGGTCGAAAGTGCTGTAACGGCAATGACAATTGCGATGAATATAACCGAAAGCACAACGGCATAAACGTTTCTCTTGAGAGCGATCCTGTTTTTGAGCTTGGGCATAGCCTCGCCCTGCTCATTATTCCTGAAATTAAAAGCCATTTAAAAGCACCCCTTTCATTAAGAATAGCGGCGCTTATCAAGCACACGCACGGTGAGGAATATGAATATTGCGGCAAAGCCGATGAAGAAAACGGCGTTGGAGTAATCCAAAATTCCCGAAGCAAAGGTGGTATAACGGCCGACGAAGGAAATCTTTTCAACGGCCTTGGTTATCCAGCTTATGTTGATGCTTGATGCGATCGAATCAAGCAAATAAAGCAGTATCGAAGCGGCAAAGCTGACGATAGCGGAAACAATCTGACTTTCGGTAAGTGAGGAAATGAAGATGCCGAGGGCTATCAGTGCCGAGCCGATAAGCAAAACGCCCAAAATGTTGCCGATATAAAGCAACCAGTTGACCGTTACCTGCTGGAAGGCGATGATGACCTGGAAAACAAAGGTCATGGTATATCCGAGCATAAAGATCGCAAGGGTTGCGAAGAATTTGCCCAATACTATCGAATAAAGGCTGACGGGAGAGGTGATGAGCACCTGATCGACCTTTTGACGGCGGTCTTCACTCATAGTTCTCATAGTGAGAATGGGAATGAGAAGGAATATTGCGGCGAATGAGAAAAAGGTTCCGAAAATATAGCTTATATCGGTGCTGCCGTTGCCGTAAAGGTCGGCAAAGCTCATTCCGTGGGCGAACATCATAAGCGCAAGATACGCATAGCCCAAAGGAGTGGTGAAGAAAGACTTGAATTCTCTTTTGAAAATGGCCTTCATTATTCGTTCTCTCCTTTCGTTTCAGCCTCGGTCGAAGCGGCTTCGGTCTCGTTTTCGGCTTCGGCTTCGGCCGCAATGCTTTCGGCATCTGCGGCAGGTGCCTTGCGGCTGCCGAAAATTCTTTTCTGCTCACTGTCCGACATCTCGGTCAGTCGCAGGAATATCTGCTCAAGCGACATCTCGTTCGACTGCATAAGCAAAAGCGGCCACTTACGGTCGGACAAACGGTCGAATATCGCACGTCTTACGTCGGCGTTGTTTTGAGGCTCGATAATAAAATCGTTGGAGTTTTTCTCCTGCATACCGGTGCAGGTGACGTTGGCAACACCCGAAATGCTCGAAAGTACCTTGAGAACGTCGGTTCTCGGGCCGCCGACACGAACGGTGAGGGTGTGGTCATCCGACAAGGCCTTTGAAAGGTTCGCAGGGGTGTCATCGGCAATTATGCTGCCGTGGTTGATGACGATAACGCGCTCGCAAACGGCCTGTATTTCGGAAAGGATGTGAGAGCTCAGAATGACGGTGTGGTTTTTGCCGAGCTCGGTGATAAGGGTGCGTATCTCGATTATCTGTTTGGGGTCGAGTCCGACGGTCGGCTCGTCGAGAATAAGCACGTCGGGGTTTCCGATAAGGGCCTGTGAAATGCCGACACGCTGACGGTAACCCTTTGAAAGGTTCTTTATCAGGCGGTCGGTAACGTGGCTTATCTTGACAAGGCGGCATATCTCGTTGATATGCGGTGCCTTGGGGAATTTGACCTTTTTGAGGTCATATATAAAGTTAAGATATTCCTTTACCGTCATATCGAGATAGAGCGGCGGAAGCTCGGGCAAATAGCCGATTCGCATTTTTGCCTCGTTGGGGTTTTCGAGAATATCATAGCCGTCGATAGAAACGCTTCCGGCGGTAGCCGAAAGATATCCCGTTATAATATTCATCGTGGTACTTTTTCCGGCACCGTTAGGACCCAAAAAGCCGAGGATCTCACCACCGTTTACGGTAAAGCTGACATCCGATACCGCAACGTGAGAACCGTATTTTTTGGATAGGTTTTCAACCTTGATCATCTGTGTTTCCTCCAAATAAATTTGTTACGTACATAAGGATTTTATCAAACGCCGACCGCCGATTTGTAAACAATCGGTTAACATTCGATAAACATAGGGTAATTGTAGCACAAAACCTCCAAATAATAAAGCTTTTTCTTTAAAAACCGTTTAAAATTTAAATCGGCCGACCTTATGAGCGACAAAAACTGTTGACAAATAAACCGTCGGCAATTATTATATAATTCGGAATGTTTTACATTACAGACATTCTTACGATTATTTAATGTATAGGAGTTTTAAAAAATGGACGATCCCGAACCCGATACCACCGACAATATTATGCTTTTGGCGGTCTTTGCCGCCTGTGTTGTGTTTTGCTTTTTGCTGACACTCGGCACCTCGGCACTTAAGGAGCTGAGCGAGAAAAAGCTGAGAGAGGCCGCCGATGACGGCAAGGATAAAACGGCAGGACGCTTGTCCCGTCTGCTTGAGAGCAGACCCAAGCCGACCGATACCGCCGCCGCGGGAACCGCCCTCGGAGCAATGCTTTCGGTTGCTTCTTCCCTGCTTTGCTTTTTGCCGAAATACGCCGAAAACGGCTTAAGTCTTTCAAGCTACGGAAGTGTTTCCGAATGGCTGCTTTGCGTTGCGCTCCTCGCGCTCGTTATCGCCGTTTTGTCCGCAGCGGTGTTTGCGGTGCTGGCAAGCATGGTGCCGCGCCGTCTCGGAAAGCAGGATCCCGATAAAAACGCTTATGCGATGTCGGGGGTATTGCTGTTTGCGAAATGGCTGCTTTTCCCGTTTACGTGGTTTACGTCGTGCGTTGCGAGAATATTGGTCAAGATATTCGGCGGTGACCCCCATGCCGATGAAGCACCCGTCACCGAGGACGAAATACTTTCAATGGTCGACGAGGGCGAAGAGACCGGTGTGCTCGAAGAAATAGAAAAGGAAATGATAAACAACATTTTCGAATTCGGAGATCTCACCGCAGGTGATATTATGACCCACAGAACATACCTCACCGCCGCCGAGCAGAACGACGAGCTCGGCGAGGTCATAGCCGAGGCCATCGAGGCCGGCTGCTCGAGAATTCCCGTTTATGAGGAGGAGCTCGACAATATCAGAGGTGTGCTTTATGTTAAGGACCTTTTGCGGTATGTCGGACGTGAGCTGCCGAAGGGACTTAAGCCCTCCGACGTTATGCGTGAGGCGATGTTCATACCCGAGTCGAAAAAATGCCGTGATCTGTTCACCGAAATGACCGAAAAGCACCTGCAAATGGTCATAGTTACCGACGAATATGGTGGCGTTGCCGGTGTTGTTACGGTCGAGGACCTCACCGAAT
>CAZWLH010000002.1:0-56254 GCA_964634675.1 uncultured Eubacteriales bacterium | reverse complement strand
TATTCGCACCGAATTTATAGCATTTTAATTAGATTGGTTATGAATATTCGCACCAAAAACCGACAAGCTTCGAAAGGAACTTGTCGGTTTTACTTTTTCGCTATTCACTATTCACTTTTCACTAAAACCCACTTGTCGATTTTCGGCAAGTAAGATATTAAGCTCGGCTCTGTTCGCAAAAGGCTGAAATGCACTCGGCAAAAATCCGTTCACAAGCGTGGACGGATTTTGCAACTTATTAAACTTAGGTTATTTGTGACTCATTCGAAGCGGTACTCCCGATTTTGTGCTCCGAGGCCGACCGTTTCGACCGTGTTGTTTTTAAGGTCGATCATCACGGCTTCGGCAAAATCTCCGCCGTTTTTAAACGAAATATGCAGTCTGCCGTTTTCGTCATAATATTCATACTGACCGTGGGTGTGTCCGTAAAAATATGCTATAAACCGACCGCCGTTTTGCGTAAATTCCTCGACCGCGTTCAATATTTCACCGCTGTTGGGGACCGAGTTGCCTGCATCGGGAAAATCGGGAACCAACGGAACGTGGGTCATAACCATAACCGCATAATCGGTCGCAAGCACTTCGGTTTTGAACCATTCGGCCTGCGCCGTGCCGATGTTTATCGTCTTCGAATAGCCTGTGCCGTCATAGGTGCCGTTGGCGGTGTTGAGCACTATGACACGCACCTTATCATCGGGAAAATCGTAATAATAATACGAGCCGTCTGAGTCGGTCACCATTTTATCCCCGTTGTAATCCTTAAGCGGTGCAAAAATTCGGTTTATCTGTTCCTCGGGTGTGATTTGGAAGGTATGATCGCCGTGCTTCTCACACCACATTCTGTTGGTGTCGTGGTTACCGACCGTCATAAACACGGGGCAGGCGGCATTTTCGGTATAGCGCTTGACAAGCTCATCCATACAGGCTCGCATATTATCGGGACTGTCGACGTCCTCGACCGAATAGCCTCTCACAAGGTCGCCGAGATTTGCAACGAATTTGAAATCTACAAAATTCGACAGTGCCGCAAGGTTGTTGGCGGTATTTCGGTTGCCGAGGTCGCAATAGTGGGTATCGGTTTGAACGCAAAATGTAAATTTTCCCTCTTGTGCCTGCTTTATCTCATCGATTTTTTCAGACCAGTTTCCGAGATAAGCGGTCATTTTTATCTGTCGGTCGTTAAGTCGGCTGACGGTATCGGTTGAGGCTACCGCCGAGGTGTCGGATACCGCAGAATCCGTGTTTGAGGACGTTGCCGCATCGCCTCCGTTCAAAGGCTTTGAGCCGCAGGCAGTCGAAAACAGTACGGTCGGGGCCAAAACGGCCGCAAGCGAGAGCTTTAATACAGCTTTAAAATTCATTTCTGTCACCTATCCTTTTTTAGTATATGATACACTCCGTAAGCGACAATGTCAATATCTGTTCGAAACATTGAAAATCGAACAATCGGCGATACAAGCAGCACCCTGCGTTCAAATTTTGCTTGACATTTTTGCGTTTAGGTAGTATGATTATTTAAGAGATAAAGCGTTGATGGGAAGAGTAACCGCTCTTGGCTTTTTGCAGAGAGTGCGGCGTTATGCTGAAAGCCGCATAAAAAGACGAACGGTGAAGACCACCCCGAAGCTCGGCCGGTAAAAAGGCCGACGTGTCGCCTGCGTTAAAGGTAAGATGAGTTTTCACAAGGTGGAACCGTGCATAATTTGCGCCCTTGGTATGTTTTTACGTACCGAGGGCGTTTTTTAAGTATATTTAAAGGAGAGAAAAGAATGAAGGTTATTTTTAACAACGGCACCGTTGATCAGTGTCCCCCCGAACAAGAGTTAGAGGTAATTCGCCACACCGCCGCACATATTATGGCACAGGCTATTAAGCGCCTTTATCCCGATGCAAAATTTGCATACGGCCCCGCTACCGAAAAGGGCTTCTATTATGACGTCGACCTCGGAGAGGTCAAGCTCAACGACTCCGACCTTTCGGCCATTGAGGACGAGATGAGGAAGATAGTTAAGGAAAATCTTCCCATCAAGCCCGAAATATTACCCCGTGACGAGGCTGTTAAGCTTATGGAGGACAGCGGAGAGATTTATAAGGTCGAGCATATCGCCGACCTTGCAGAAGGCGAGCCCATAAGCTTCTTCCGTCAGGGCGAATATACCGATATGTGCCGCGGACCGCACCTCACCTATACCAAAGCACTCAAAGCCTTTAAGCTGACCTCGATCTCGGGTGCATATTGGAAAAACGACAGCAACAACAAAATGCTCACGCGTATCAACGGTACCGCTTTTGCCACCGCCGCAGAGCTTGAGGAGCACCTCAAAATGCAGGCCGAGGCCGAAAAGCGCGACCACAATAAGATCGGTCGTGAGCTTGAATATTTCACCACAGTCGATGTTATCGGACAGGGACTTCCCATTCTTCTGCCGAAGGGTGCCAAGGTCATTCAGACCTTACAGCGCTTTGTTGAGGACGAGGAGGCCAAGAGAGGCTGGCTGCTCACCAAGACCCCGTATATGGCCAAGCGTGAACTTTATAAGCTTTCGGGTCACTGGGATCATTATCTTGACGGTATGTTCGTTTTGGGCGATCCCAACGACGAAACCAAGGAATGCTTTGCTCTCCGCCCGATGACCTGCCCGTTCCAGTATCAGGCATATCTCAACCGCGGACGTTCCTACCGTGACCTTCCGCTTCGCTATAACGAGACCTCGACACTTTTCAGAAACGAGGATTCGGGTGAGATGCACGGACTTATCCGTGTCCGTCAGTTCACCATTTCCGAGGGACATTTGATGTGCACCCCCGAGCAGCTTGAGGAAGAGTTCAAGGGCTGTCTCGAGCTTGCAACTTATATGCTCAAGACAATCGGTCTTTATGAGGACGTTTCCTTCCGCTTCTCACAGTGGGATCCCAACAACCGTGAAAAGTATATCGGCACTCCGGAGCAGTGGGATGAGGCTCAGGGTGTTATGGGCAGAATCCTCGAACATTTGAACATTCCCTATACCATCGGTATCGACGAAGCCGCCTTCTACGGCCCGAAGCTCGATATTCAGATAAAGAACGTTTTCGGAAAGGAAGACACCCTCATCACCATTCAGATCGACCAGCTTTTGGCCGAAAAGTTTGGTATGGAGTATGTCGACCGTGACGGACAGAAGAAGAACCCGTATATCATCCACCGTACATCTATCGGTTGCTACGAGAGAACCTTGGCACTCATACTCGAAAAGTATGCCGGTGCAATGCCGATGTGGTTGGCTCCCGAGCAGGTCAGAGTTATTCCGATCTCCGAAAGACTTCGTGATGAGGCTATGGCCGTTACCGACAGACTTAAAAATGCCGGTATTTTGGCCACCTGCGACGACCGTAACGAGAAAATGGGCTACCGTATCCGTGAAGCACAGCTTGAAAAGATACCGTATATGCTCATAATCGGTGACAAAGAGGTCGAAACCTCGACCGTTTCGGTAAGAAAGCGCGGAGGCGCAGACCTCGGCTCGATGCCGGTCGAAGAATTCATCGCAAAAGCACGCGAAGAAATCGAATCGAAATACTACGAAAAGCAGAACTGATAAAAATACCGCCGTTTCCGAAAAGAAACGGCGGTGTCTTTTTTTGTTAAATTATTCGGCCTCTTTTATCATTTGGCCGTATTCCAGCGTATCGAAGCCCTTGCGAATGTAAAGTGCGACGGCGCGTTCGTTTTCCGGCTCGACCTCCAAGCGGTAGCGTGCGGCGGGATATTCCTTTTCAAGGAAAGCGAAAAACTCTCCACCGAGACCCTTTGAGCGGTACTGCGGCAAAACATAAAGCTCTTCTATCCAAACGGTAAAGCCGCCTGCCTCTTGGGAAAAGGTTTTGGCGATAAGGGCATAGCCTGCGGCAGTGCCCTCACTTTCCAAGATAAAGCACTCTGTGTATATATCGGAGCACATAAGCTCCGAAAATGTGGCTTCTATGTTCTTTTCGGGAATGTTATGCAGCACGGCATCCGAGCCGTAAAACTCCTTCACAAGCGAAAAATAAAGCTCACGGTCGTTTTCAGTCAGTTTTCTTATCATTTTTTCTTCTCCTGTATTTTAATATCAGCTTAAAAAGGCCCGCAAAAAGCAATGCTCCGACTATGGCACCCGAGGTGTCTATCAGCATATCGGTAAAGCGACAGGCACGTCCCGGAACAAAATACTGATGAAGCTCATCGCCGAAAGCATAGGCAAAGCATATCAGCGGCGGAAGCATCACCCTTAAATATGTTTTAAGCCGGTAAGTCCTTATTGCATTTGCGGTAAGAAAACCAAGCAAGGCATACTCTGAAAAATGTGCGGTCTTGCGAACGACCAACTGCCACGAAGAAACTATTTCGTCCTGCTTTTCGACCGTTAAATTCACAAAATCTTTATTAAACGCTTTTGCGGCGCTTTTTATTACCGAACCGCTTGTGTGCGAGGATGTGTCGGCATTTTGTGTCGAAAACATAAATATCAGCACCATAAGTGCAACGACCGCCGCCGCGGAAACTATTCTGTCAGTGACGACCGACCTTTTCATTATCTCACCGCCTTCAATGTCTATTATACTACATATGTCAAGAGGCAGAGAGATAATGAACGCAGCTGTCGTGTTACACGGCGCGCTCGACAACGGCGGCAAAAACCGTGATGTCATCGTCGTGACCGTCGTGTCGGCGACGGCGTGCAGCGGAAGCTATTCGGTCGGCTAACTGCTTGGCTCCTCCCGTGCCGAAGGCTTCAAGCTCGGCGCATATCCAATCGGTGCCGTCGGTACAGGCACCGTCCGACATCATAAGCAGAATATCGTCCTCTTTAAGAGTCACGGTCGCCTTGTCAAAGCCGATTTCATTGAGTATTCCGGCAGGGAGCGATTTGCACTCGGCCCGTCCCGTGCGGCCGCTTCGCCTTACGAGAGTGGGAGCGGCACCGGCCTTGAACATTTCGGTTCTGCCGTTGTAAAGGTCGATGCAGGAAATGTCGAGCGTGGCGAGCGATTCGTCGGTAGATTTGAAAAGCATGGCCGAATTGACAAGCCTTAAGGTGCAGTCATAACCGAAGCCGGCCTTTATCAGCCGCTCGGCAAGTCCTGCGGTCATGGCACTGTCAACGGCGGCACGGCCTCCGCTTCCCATTCCGTCGCTCACTATCACGACAAGGCGGCCTCTGCCGTCAAAAAAGTAGCGGCAGGTATCGCCGCAATGCCGATTTGTCCCCTGTATAAGCTGAGTACAGGCGCAATCGACCGAAAACAGTGCCTTTTCGGTGGTGGTAATATAGTAGCTGTGACCGCTTTTGTTTATTTCGGGCGGCTCGAAATCTCGCTCGCATATTTCTTCGAGCACCGACAGCACCCTTGCACGGTTTATGGGCAGCTCGGGCGTGTGCAAAAGTCGTATTTCGGCGGTCAAACGGCCGAACTTGTCCACCACACAGCTGCATTCATCGACATTGATGTCGATTTCCTTGAGTGCCGCCGCTACCCTGCCGGCAAGGATTATATCGTAATTTTGCGCCGTTCTGAATTCGTCGGAAAGCTCCTCGAGCATATCGGCAATGCCCTCCATCTGGTCGGACACGATGCCTCTCATCTCGCCGACACGCTTGCCTGCCGATATTTCGCTTAAAAATTTCGAATAGCGGCTGCTCAGAGCGGCCTCGACCTTTTCGAGCCTTAAACAACGCTCGGTGAATTCCTCGGGCACCTCGGCAAGCTCGATAGGCTGACATTTTCGCACCGCACTGCTCATTCCGAGCAGTGCATCAACGGTGATTTTCCGTTCTCTTTCCCAACAGTAGCTATGGAACGAGCAACCCTTGCAGGCATCGTTTTCGACATCCTGCAGAACGGCCGAAAAGCTCGGCTTCGACGTTATTTCAAGGCAGCGTGCAACGTCCTCGACCGTTTCCGACACTCCTCTTAATGCCGATGAAGCAAAGCCCAAGCGCATTGTCAGCGTTCGGCGAAGTCCCTTACTGTCGGGAGTTACGGTCTGCGGCGACATTATCTTAGCCGCCGCCGAGGTCAGCGTTCTCGGCAATATCAGCGAAATTATCCCCGCTGCCGATGTTTCGGCAAGCATTATAAGGCTCAGGCGCTCGCCCTTGCAAAACAGCGCCCACATTGCCGCAAGCAAGATCGGCGTTGCCGCCACAGCCACTCTTCCGAACGGCGAAAAAACTCCGCACAAAAGGCCTGCAACACAATAAAAAACCGCCGACGGCGTGTCGCCGCCGACAAGACAAACGGCAGCCGCCACGGCAGTTCCGCAAACGGCTCCGGCCCCGACTCGCCCAAAACGTGCCGAACAGACTATAAGCAAGGCTCCGACGATACGACCGAGAGAGATTCCGTCAAACTCTATGTTATAAAAGGCCGCAAGCAAAAGGCTCGCCGAAGCAAGCAGACAGGCCGTTTGCTCGACGGAAACTCCGGCACGGAGGTTCTTTATATCCCGGGAGCGCCTGAAAAGATATGCTCCGACGCCGGCAACCGCACCTTCGGCCACGGCAACGGCACCGTCGGAATAGAGCTCGCTTCCCAAGGATGCAAAGCCGACACACATCACGGTGACCGCCGCGGTTATTGCCGACCACACCGCCGAGCGGCCGATGCCCTTGATACCGTTCAAAAAAAGACGTATCACCGTAACAGCCAACAGCACCGCCGTATATTTAAGTGCGGAAATGCCGCTTCCGGGTAACAGATAGCCTATGAGTGCACCTGCGGCGGCTGTTAACGCCCGGTTTAGCGGCAAGCCTGCCGCAAGTGCCGCTCCGAACGGCGCCATTCCTCCGACAAGCACGGTGCGTGACATAACAAAGCCGACGGCAGCCGTCACCGCCGCCTTTGCAAGAGCCTTGGCTTTATCGGTAAATTTTCCCAATCCCAAATCCCCGACCTCGGCCATTTCCTTTAACATTTTCATATTCCTTTCGCATAAATACTTCCGAAAAATATTATACAACCGAAGCAGAAACGCTTTTTGTCAAAGCTTGGACGAAATTTTCGAAAGATTTTGCCGAAAACAAAAAAATAATTTAAGCTTTTTGAAAAATTTATTGACATTGAAAAACAGCGGTGCTATAATTTCGGACAAAATTTGAAACACGTTGAAGCGGAAAAGTAAACATCCCCCGCCTTTCAGAGAAATATCGGTCGGTGCGAGATATTATGTCGGGTTTGTTGAATATCACCGCCGAGTGGCTGCAACGAAGGATTAAGTAATTGCAGACGGGCTCTCCCGTAACAGAGATAAGGTGTATCGGCACCTGAGTGTGCTCAGCCGAAGCTGAGCAAAGAAGAGTGGTACCGCGGAAGTCGCAGATAGGTTTACGCTTTCGTCTCTTTGTTTTATCGAACGATAACAAAGGACGGAGGCGTTTTTTGTTACCGTTATCCTGCCGGATTCAACGGCAAAGCGGTGCTTCGGGCGTTTGTGCACGGCGTTTTCGAGGTTCACTTGCCTTTGAATATATTCTTTCAAGGAAGCGATCAATTATGAACACATTGGTTATCGTTCTTGTTGCCGCAGTCCTGCTTATTGCGGCATACACCCTTTACGGCCGATGGCTTGCGAAAAAATGGGGCATCGACCCCAAGGCCAAGACACCTGCCGTCGCAAATGAGGATGGACAGGACTATGTCCCGACAAACGGATGGTCTGTATTCAGCCATCAGTTTTCGTCAATCGCCGGCGCAGGCCCCGTAACGGGAGCTATTCAGGCGGCGGTCTTCGGTTGGGTGCCCGTTCTGCTTTGGGTACTTATCGGAGGTATTTTCTTCGGTGCCGTCACCGATTTCGGTGCTCTTTATGCAAGCGTAAAGAACAAAGGCAAATCGATGGGTATGATAATCGAAAAATATATCGGAAAGTTCGGCAGAAAGGTATTTTTGGCGTTTTGCTGGCTCTTCACACTGCTTGTGATTGCGGCATTTGCCGATATGGTTGCCGGAACCTTTAACGCCTATTCCGCCACCGATGCTTCGGTGCTTTCGGCTTCGGCAAAAACCAACGGTGCGGCCGGTACGATTTCTCTTCTTTTTATGGCTTTCGCCGTATTACTCGGAGTTTTGGTCAAAAAATTCAAGCTTTCGGGTTGGAAAAGCACGGTTTTGGGTCTTGTATTTACCGTTGCCGCTTTGGGATTGGGAATGCTTATGCCCATCACCGCAGGACAGACCGCATGGTCTTATATCACCTTCGTTTACATCTTCTTCGCAGCGGTCGTGCCGATGTGGATGCTGAAACAGCCGCGTGACATTATGACAACCTATATGTTTGTCGGAATGATCGCCGGTGCGGTTTTGGGACTGATTTTTGCACATCCCACCATGAATTTGCCTGCCTTCACCGGTTTCACCAACGAAAAGCTCGGAGATCTGTTTCCCATTTTGTTTGTAACCGTTGCCTGCGGTGCGGTTTCGGGCTTCCACAGCCTTGTTTCCTCGGGCACATCCTCAAAAACCATTTCAAATGAAAAGGATATGCTTAAGGTCGGCTACGGCGCTATGGTGCTTGAAAGTCTGCTTGCGGTCATCGCACTTTGCGTTGCAGGTGCGGCGGCAGGAGCCGACGGAACTCCCGCATCGGGCACTCCCTTCCAGATATTCTCAAGCGGCGTTGCCGGCTTCTTGGAGATGTTCGGAATCCCGACATATGTTGCCGAATGCTTTATGACCATGTGTGTATCGGCGTTGGCTCTCACAAGCCTTGATGCCGTTGCGAGAATCGGCAGAATGAGCTTTCAGGAGCTGTTCTCGGTCGACGATATGCAGAACACGGCCGTTTGGAGAAAGGTGCTTTGCAATAAGTACTTTGCAACCCTTATAACCCTGGCCGCAGCCTTTGTTCTCACCAAGGTCGGCTATGCCAACATTTGGCCCCTCTTCGGCTCTGCCAACCAGCTCCTCTCGGCGCTTGTGCTTGCAACGCTTTGCGTATTTATGAAGGTAACGGGTCGAAGCGACAAAATGCTCTTCCCTCCCCTTGTTATTATGCTTGCGGTGACCGGTACCGCACTCGTTCAGCGTACCGTGGCACTCGTAAAAGCCATCTCAAGCGGCAGTGCAACCTTTATGCTCGAAGGCTTGCAGCTTATCATCGCCCTCCTGCTCATCGTTCTCGGAATTATAATCGTCGTAAACTCCCTCCGCTCTTATTTCAAGGCGAAGGTCTCTTCCGAGGTTGAGGAAAAAGCTGAGGCTTAACTCCAAAGCCGCTGATATCGGTAAAGGCACGCTTCATTACTACGGAGCGTGCCTTTATTATTTGCCGAAGCAATCATCCGGCTCTCGCATCGGGAAAACAAAACCGCCAAGGTGTCCTTACGGTTACCCCGGCGATTTGCTTTCTTCTTTGTATAGCATCTGCTACGATGCGTTTTTAACGATTATTTTACCGAAGCTCCGCTTACCTTAAAGGTTAAGAAGCGGCTTCCGCTTTTATCAAGGAAAGAATTGTTTTCGGCAAGCAGTTCGAAATCGGCGGTATTTTTACCGTCGGCCAAACGAAATTCCACCGAAAACAGCACACCGTCGTCGGAAAATCCCACCGCATCGACATAAACTGCGGTAACGGTACCCTTGCAGTCAGCGGATTGATGAAGATTTGAAGTGACCGAAGTCATCCCGTTTTTCAAAGCGACCGGCGTCACGACGGTATCATCGTATTTGAGCTTAAGGCTATATGCCGAAAGACCCGGATTGCGCTTGATATTTACGGTGACCGTGACCGTTTGTCCGTTCCTTTCAGCCGAAAGAGCTATAATCGGATCACTGCTCTCGGTCGAGGACACATCGCTTTTTCCGCCGCCCAAAGCATTGCTTGCGCTGTAGGTTTTATCGGTTTTTGATGTCGCTCCGACAGAAGATGTGCCACCGCTGCCGTCGGCCGAGGAAGTGCCGTTCTCGGAAGTGTTGTCGGCGGTCGGCAGGCTGCTCCCCACCGACGAAGCTGACGGGTTTGAAGCCGACACGGGTTTGTCCTCGGACTTGCAGGCGCAAAGGCCGAGCAAGCACGCAAGCAGGCAGACTGCCGCAAGCGGTTTGGCGAAATTTTTCATAAATTTCTCCTTAAACTTAATATTTTCTGCGTTTGATTTTAATATAGTTGCTGACGACGTTTTCACTTTGCTCCATTTTGCGGCGGCGGTAATCCTTGACAAACGATAGGATTATCATGCCTGCGGCAACGGCAAAGGCCGCTATCAAAACCGACAGTATCACCGTCATCAAAACGTTTGAGCCGTCGGAAGCCCTTGTGTCGTTCAGCTTGACCGAAGCCATAAACTCACCTATAAGTGTCGGGTCGGTTCCGAAATAGGTAAAGGTGTAAAGCTTTTTATCGGCGACCGTGACATATATCACGGAATATTTACCGTCCTCGACCGACGACTGCTTCAAATACACATTCGACTTAAGCTCGACCGTCGAATACCCGTTTTTGAAAAGCTTTTGACCGACCGAAGCGATGCTCTCGGCCGAAAGTCCCTTAAAGCTTTCCATTTCGAGCGAAAAATCGGTTTCGGTGCTTCTTATCTGTATCTGCTGACTGCCGTCACCTGACATAATCGCCGCCACAAGTCCCTCGACCGTGCTTGACTCGCTCAAGTTATCCGAGGTGAAAACCGAAAAGCTGTCATCAAGCTCGAAGCTTACGCCGCCGATTTTGTGACCGACCGTTTTTGCCGAAGCGGTGATTGCCGAAATGCCGAGCACTAAAGCGGACAAAAGCAGACAAACCGTTCTTTTCAAATCGGTCACTTCCCTTCGTTTAAAGTGGCTTTACCGCCGGGTGCGCTTGGCAGAGGTGAGTGTATTTTGCATAAGCATTGCTATGGTCATCGGTCCCACGCCGCCGGGAACGGGAGTAATTGCCGAGCATATCGGCTCGACCTCGGCGTAATCGACATCACCGCAAAGCTTGCAGTTTTCGTCACGGTTCATACCGACGTCAATGACGACGGCTCCCGGCTTGACCATATCGGCAGTGACAAACTTTGCTCTGCCGACTGCGGCAACAAGTATGTCGGCCTCACAGGTGAGTTCCTTAAGATTCACCGTTTTCGAATGGCAAACGGTGACCGTTGCGTTGGCGTGAAGCATAAGCATTGCCATAGGCTTGCCGACAATGTTGCTTCGGCCGATAACGACACAGTGCTTTCCGGCAGGGTCAATATCACTGTATTTGAGCATTTCCATAATTCCGGCCGGAGTGCAGGGCAGGAAATCGTAATCGCCGAGCATTATTTTTCCGACATTCTGAACGTGAAACGCATCAACATCTTTTTCGGGTGCTATTGCATCGATGACCGCCTTTTCGTCAAGGTGTCGGGGCAAGGGCAGCTGACAAAGTATGCCGTGGATCTTCTCATCGCGATTGAGGCGCTCGATAAGGGCAAGCAGCTCCTCTTCGGTGGTGTTTTCGGGGAGCTCGTACTTTTCCGAATACATTCCGAGCTCAATGCAGGTGCGCTCCTTCGAGCCGACATAGACTTTTGAAGCCGGGTCGTTACCGACGATTATGACCGCAAGACCGGGTCTTGTTCCCTGCTCTGTGAGCTGTGCGACCTCTGCGGCAATGCGCTGCTTTACCGCCGCCGAAATTTCTTTTCCGTTTATTATTTTAGCCATTATTCTTCTCCGCCTTCTTCGGCCACGACCGTATTTTCGCCGGTCACATCGGCCGTGTTTTCTTCGACGGTCTCAACACCGTCGCCCTCGTAATATACCGTTTTAACGGTAGTATCGTCTATTTCGTCAAACATCGTTTCGTATGAAAGAGCCTTTTTTGCGTTGCCGAGCTTCACAAATTTCACCATAAGCGCTATTCCGCAACCAAGCACAAGTGCGCCCGAAAGCCACTGCGAAACCTTGAGCGGTCCCAAATAAAGGCTGTCGGTGCGAAGACCCTCGATTATCATTCTTCCGAAGCCGTACCACACACCGTAGGAAAGAGCGATCTGTCCGCTGAATTTACGCGTTTTGCTCATAAAATGGAGCAAAACGAAGCCCAAGAGGCACCAGACCGATTCATAGAGGAAGCAGGGGTGAACCATAACGTTGTTTGTTCCCTCGCTCATCATTCCCCAAAAATCGCTTCCCGTCGGAGAGCCGAAGGCTTCCTGATTGAAGAAGTTGCCCCAACGGCCGATAGCCTGACCTATGAGGAAGCATATCGCCGTAAGATCGAGCGTATCAAGGAAGTTGAGCTTTCTCAGTCTGCACATAACAAAGCCGATGACTGCGGCACCGATAACGCCGCCGTAGATCGCAAGGCCGGCAACGCCCGAATGACCCGATATTCCGAGAAAATCGGCAACGGAATCGATCTCAAGGTCGCCCGGATAAAATATAACATAGTAAATTCTCGCACAAAGGATAGCCAACGGTGCGGTAACAAGTACAACGTCGGTCAGTCGGTCGGGGTCGACCGAAAAATGCTTTGCACGCACAAAGCCGTAAACCACGGCAGCCAAAAAAGCAACGGCGATACACACACCGTACCAATAAATGCTCCAGCCGCCGCCTATCGGCAGGGTAAATGCGACCGAGTCAAAGCTCAGATCAAGTCCGAATAATTTAACACTGTATTCGGTAAGAGGAATCAAAGAAAACACCCTTTCATTTTGACATATGTACATTATATACTAAATACCCCTTTTAGAAAAGGGGTATTTTTGAAAATTTACAAATAAATTTAATTATTTGCTATAACCGACAGAGCGATCCTGTCAAGCTTCAGCTCCTGTGCCCTTGCGTTAAGCTCCTCGGCGGTGATGCTTTGCAAAAGCTCAAGCTCTTCGAACGGCTCGAAGCCGTTTACCGCACAGTCGATAAAACCGTTTACGGTCTCCTCGGTATCGTTAAAGCTTCTTATGACACGGCCGAAGGCATCACGGCGTGCATCCTCGAAAAGCTCGGGGTCGACACCGTTCAAGGCAATGCTTTCAAGCTCGGCACGGATACGGTCACGTACCTCACACGGCTTCTCCGACTCGCCCTCAAAAAGCAGTGCCGAATAGCCGTTGCCGTAAAAATACTCGCTGCCGAATTTTGAGTTTATAAGTCCGTCGGCAAGCATTTTATTGTAAAGCGGAGACAGCTTACCGGCCGCCGACTCAAGCAGCAGCTCGGTCACAAGCACTTGCCTGTGGGTGCGTGCGATACTCAGCACCGAATCCTTTATGCCGACCGTGAACAGCGGCATCGACACCGCCATTTTCTGCTCGGTATAATCGGCCACAAGCTCTTCGGGCTCTTGGAAGCTCGAACGGTGTATTTCGGGAGTTTCGCAAGCCTTTATTTTCGACTCTATCATTGCGAGCACCCTTTCGGTCTCGAAATTGCCGCAAAGGCAAATGAACATATTCGATGGATTGTAAAACGTGCGATAGCAGTCGTAAAGGGTCTTGTCGGTTATTTCGGCTATCGATTCAACCGTTCCGGCAATCTCGATCTTGACCGCATGATTGCGGTACATAATGCCGAGAAGATTAAACAGCACACGCCAGCTCGGCACGTCCTCATACATTCTTATTTCCTGACCGATAATGCCCTGCTCCTTCTGCACAGTTTCGGGAGTGAAATACGGTGAGCTAACAAAGCTTAACAGGATATCAAGGTTTTCATAAAACCGCTCGGAGCAGCTGAACAGATAGCAGGTGCGGTCGAAGGAGGTATACGCATTGGCCGAGGCACCCGTAACGGCATATTTTTCAAAAGCATCGCCGTCCTCACCCTCGAAAAGCTTGTGCTCCAAAAAATGGGCAATACCCTCGGGCACATTCTGCAAGGGGGCTTCTCCCAACGCAAATTCGGTATCGATCGAGCCGTAACGTGTGCCGAAAACGGCATAATTGACGTTGAAATCCGGCTTTTCGGAGATATATACCTTAAGTCCCGAGGAATGAACGGCAACGGTGGCCGATTCGCCTGCCGCGGAACAGTTGATTTTTCTTAACTCAAAGCTCATTATTCTGCCTCCTTTGAGGATTCGGTCACACTGCCGTCGGGTCTTAAAACATAGACGGTATCGAGCTTGAAGCCTGCGGCGGCCGAGATTATATCGTCTCGGGTAACGCTTTCGATGAGAGTACATATCTCGGAAGGCGAAGCCGGAGACTGCTCAAGTGCTCTTGCACCGTACCAACGGGCAAGAGCCGCCTGATCGGATTCGACCGAGCAGATCATATCGCACATCGCAAGCTTTGACGAAGCCACTTCGGTATCAGTAAAGCTGCCGCTTGACATATCAGCAAGCTGCGACAGTACTGCGGCTTCTGTCTTTTCGATATTTTGCTCTTCAACACCGCTGTCGACCAAAATCAAGCCCTTGCGGCGAACACTGCGTGCCGAGCAATAATAGCACAGGCTCATCTTTTCACGAACATTGCAGAAAAGCTTTGAGTAAGGGCCGCCGCCGAAAATATCGCCCATTATCCAAGCCACAACGGTGTCACGGTCACTGCCGCCGTTTTCGGAGCGGAAGCCCATAACAAGCTTGCCCTGCTTTACCGGCATTTTCTCGGTAACACACTTTAAGTCTGCCGTTGCCGGATGCACGGCGTCGTCGGGCAATGCCTTGAAGTCGCGGTCGGCTCTTTCAAGACACGACATCAGCCTTTCGCAAAATTCGGTCGGCTCGGCGGCACCGATAACCTGCACCGATATTTTGGAATTCCTTATAAGTCTCGAAAGCGAAGCTCTTATTTCCGGATTTCCGACCGCCTTTATCTCTTCAAGCGTGCCCTCGGCCGAGAGACCGTAAGGCTCGTTTTCGCACATTATCTCTTCGCAGCGTGCTCTCGCATAGGTGCGCTTGTCGTTAAGCTTACCTGCAACCGTTTCGCAAAGCAAGCGGCGTTCTCTTTCGACCGCTTCGGGCGAAAATGAGGCATTGCCGAAAAATTTCCCGAAGATCATATCGCAAAGCAGGTCACCTGCCGCGGCAACGTTCTTTTCACTGCCCGGAGAAAATCTGTCGTCGTTGACGGTAATGCCTATTCTGAGCTCCTGGCAATCGCCGACCTTGGACACACATGAGCTGACCCTCGCACCGTAAAGATGTGCAAGATAGCGGTTGAGCGAATAGGTATCGGGATATTTTTCGGTCTCACTCTTCATAAGGCTCAAGGTAAGCGTATTTGCCGCCGCACTTTTGTCAAGCGGAAGATAAAATCCGACCGAAATAAGAGTTGTTTTAAACCTTTCGGTCTTAATATAGGAATAGGATACGCCGTTTTGCTCGATTTTTGTCATAACATACTCCTTTTCTTGAAAAACGCCTGCCGTAAGATTATTCACGGCAGGCGTTAAAATTATTCTGCATCAAACTTGATATCGTCAACACCGAACGGCTTTGTGGCGTGCTTGTCCTCATTGAACGAAAGAGCGGCGCCGAACTCGTTGATGACGGCATCGAATTCGTCCTGCTTAAGCGCATAGGTCACGGTATCTCGCAGATTGTCAAACCAATAATCTTCATAAAGCTTATCGGTCATATCACGGCGAACGACCAAAAGGTACTGAGAATTTTTCGTATCCTCAAGAACAACGGCCTTGCCGAACTCCTGCTTAAGTATCTCGGCGAACATTGCGTGCTCGTAAGCAGTCTCCTCGTCACCGTAAATGCCGAGGTATGTCGGAGGAGTGTATTCCTTCTTATCGTCTCCCGAGGATGTGGTGCTCGAAGCGGAAGAGGTCGACTCGGTCGATTCGGTCGAAGAGACCTCTGAAGAAGCGGTCGACGAAGTGGACGAAGAAGACTCGGTCTTGCTTGCTTCCTCTTTACGCTTGGTTTCCTCGTTATAGATGGTCTCAAAGCTCTCGCCGGCATTGAGGCGCTCGGCGTAGGCATCGGCTATTTCCTTAAGCTCCTTAAGCTTTTCTTCGGCAAGATCCTTGCTCTCGCTGTCCTTCTTGGAGAACGAAATGCTGTCGGCAATGGCATAATGAGCGGTCATATACTTGGTTATCTCATCTGCGGAGAGTGCCTTTTCGCCGTCCTCACCGTAGAGGTGGAGGAAATAGAAGTTATACATGGCTTCGTATCTCATATATTTGCGGAAGGTCTCGTAAGCGACACCGTTTTCCTCAAGATATAAGCCGTAGGGTGTGAAGTAGTATGAAAGATAGGATGCCATACCGCTGTTAGCATAGGAAGCATAGGTGCTGTAGCTGCAGCCGTAGTACCACTGGCAGTAGGCCTCTGCATCGGAAGCGTTGACCGATTCGTCGTCAAGCTTAAGTCCCTCTGCGGCAAACTTGGCATCAAGTGTGGCATACTGCTTAAGTCTGCCGATGGCCTCGTTGCGGACATAGGTCTTATAAGCGACCGTTCCGTCGGCGGCAACCTCACCCTCGGCGTTGAACTTATAGGTGTCGTAGTTGACATCCTTGCTTTCGATATTGTTTTCACTCATAAAGGTGTCGATCTGACTGCGTGCGTTGCTTGCCGAGATGAAAAGCACACAGCTGTACATAGCCGACGTGAATTCGGTATCGCCGATCTTAAAGGCGACCTCGTTTTTCTTATGACAGCCGACAAACGAACCGGCGATCATAATGACCGCTAACAAGGCGGCCGATATTCTTGAAAGTTTTTTCATAAAGCTTTGCTCCTGTTCCTGCTCCTTCGAAAGAGCGATATGTTTTGCTCCCGTTCAAGGGAGTGTGATTAAAAAATATCAGATACAAAACAAGTATATATTAAAATGAGTCAAATGTCCAGCACTTTTTGAATTTCTTTGTGTCTTAATTGTAAATTTATCATTTTGAGACATTTTGCATTTCATCAAGTGCCGATTTCAGCGTATCGAGAATGTGTTCTCCCTTCTCGGGTTTGACCGCAACATAAGGCTTGGAGCCTGCACTGAACATACACCGCCTTTTGAGTGCTCCGGTGATAAGACGTGTGACCTCTTCTGACAGGGTGCCGCAGTAAAGCAGCAGATTTCCGCCGGCTTCTCCGATCTCGGTGATGCCGACCTCGGACGCACGGTTTTTGAGGTATGACACATCTATAAGGTCGGTTACCGAATCGGGCAGGTCGCCGTAACGGTCAAGAAGCTCATCGGTAACGTCGAGCACATCCTCTGCCGTTTTCACGGCGGCTATCCGGCGGTAGGCCGCAAGTCTTTGCGGTAGGTCGGAAATATAGCTTTCGGGAATATGGGCACTCATTCTGATATCGACGGTACACTCTCTTTGCTCGGAGTGCTTTTCTCCCTTTTCCTCGGCTATCGCATCGGACAGAAGCTTCAGGTACATATCATAACCGACCGCCTCCATATGTCCGTGCTGCTCGCCGCCCAAAACGCTTCCGGCACCCCTTATTTCAAGGTCACGCATGGCAATTCTGAAGCCGGAACCGAATTCGGTGAATTTTCTTATGGCATCGAGCCGCTTTTGCGATATTTCGGACAGCACCTTTCCCGGAGTAAATAAAAGATAGGCATATGCGGTTCGGTGACTTCGTCCGACACGTCCTCTTATCTGATGAAGCTGCGCCAAGCCGAATCGGTCCGAATTCTCGATTATGAGCGTATTCGCATTCGGAATATCGACACCCGTTTCGATTATCGTGGTGCAGACAAGAATATCGATCTCGTGCTCCAAAAGCTTTTGCCAAACCTCGGACAAAGCATCCTCACTCATTTTTCCGTGAGCCGTGGCTATTCTCGCATCGGGATGAGCCCGACCGAGCCTTGCGGCACAGGTATCGATATCGTCGGTGCGGTTGTGGAGATAATAAACCTGCCCCCCGCGGCGCAGCTCACGGCTTATAGCTTCGTTTATAATACCGTTAACCTGCTCGGTCACATAGGTTTGAACGGGGTGACGGTTCATGGGGGCTTCTTCTATCGACGACATATCTCTCAATCCCGAAAGTGCCATATTCAGCGTTCTCGGAATGGGTGTGGCAGAAAGGGTCAAGGCATCGACCGACGGATAAAGCTCCTTCAGGCGTTCCTTTTGGGCAACGCCGAAGCGCTGCTCCTCATCTATAATTATAAGTCCGAGGTCCTTGAACTTGACCTCTTTGGATATCAGGCTGTGTGTTCCTATTATAAGGTCGATATTTCCCACGCTTAAAGCCTTTCGGATTTTTTCCTGCTGCTTGGGAGTGCGGAAGCGTGAGAGCATTTCTATCTCGACCGCCATATTCCCGAAGCGCTGCAAAGCGGTATTGTAATGCTGCCACGCAAGAATGGTGGTGGGCACAAGAATGGCACACTGCTTGCCGTCGGCTATACACTTAAAGGCGGCTCTGAGTGCGACCTCGGTCTTGCCGAAACCGACATCTCCGCACAAAAGGCGATCCATCGGGATCGAGCGCTCCATATCGTGCTTTATTTCGGAAATGCATCGGAGCTGATCGTCGGTCTCGTCAAACTCAAAGCGCTGCTCGAAATCCGACTGAAGATCGCCGTCGGGAGAAAAGGCATAGCCCTCCTGCTGCATACGCTTTGCATAAAGGGCAGTGAGCTGCTTTGCCATATCCTTGACCGCTTTTTTTACACGGCTTCTTGTACGGCTCCACTCCGCCGAGCCCAATTTACTGAGCTTCACGGTAGTATCCTCGGACGAGCCGACATATTTCGATACCATATCGAGGCTTGTGACGGAAACATAAAGCGCATCGGCACCTGCATATGCGATTTTTATATAATCACGTGTCATCCCACGTGTGGTTATCTGCTGAACGCCCTCGAAAATTCCGATTCCGTGGGTAGCGTGAACAACATAATCGCCTCTTGTAAGCTCCTCAAGAGAGCCGACCGCACTGCCGCCCTTGAATCTGCGCTTGCGCTTGGGCACCGCCGCCCGGCCGTGAACGACGACCGACAGCTTCGGTATTTCAAAGCCGCAGGACAGCACGCCGACCGTGACAAACACGCCGCTTCCGCTTATGCGCGACGGCTCGGATTCGAAATGTGCCGTTATTCCGTTGTCGCAAAGCTCCTCACAAAGGTTTGATGCCGCGCGCTCGCTTCCGGCAAGCAGAACGGTAAGCTCGGAGGACACCGCCTTTATATCCTCGCACAAAGCCGAGACCGCACCCTTAAAGCCGGTATTCTGTCTGAAATTCATATTGACGGTCTGCTTCGGCGGCACGTCGAAAAAGCTTTTCGGAAAGCTGTCGCAGTATATTGCACAGGCACTCTTCAATTCCTCGGCAAATCGGACACGGTCAAGATAAAGAGAAGAAAAATCGGGCGGAAGCACACCTTCCGTCAGCAGTGCCTTTATTTCCTCGGAGTGGAGCTTAAGTGAGTTGTCGACACGGTCGGTCACCGCGTTGGTATCGAAAATAAAGGTGACGGTTTTTCCGTTCAGCTCCTTAAAATAGTCGAAAAGCGTCGCATTTTCGGAATAAATGTGCCGCATATAGGCATCGAAGGCGATCTGTGCACCGTTTTCAAGGCGGTCAATATCCTCGTTTATGCGTTTTTTCTGTGTTTCGGTGCACTTATGCTCCTTTAAAAGACGGCCGAGACTCTTTGCGGTTTCCTCAAAGGAGTCGGGAACGACCTCGCATACCGGAGTTATTTTTATCGAGTCGATATTTTCGGTTCGGCGCTGTGATTCAAGGTCGAAGTTCGAAATACTGTCGATCTCATCGCCGAAGAAATCTATTCTACACGGCTCCTGTAAATTCGGAGTAAATATATCGACGATGCTTCCTCTGACCGAAAACTGCCCTGCACCGTCGACCTGTGAGCTTCTTACATATCCGCCCGAAGCAAGTCGGCTTATAAGCTCCTGCTGTGCGATTTCCTGTCCCACCGAGAGCGGAAAGCTTCTTTCCTTAAGCTTTTGCACGGGAACGGTCGAGCCTATGGCCGCCTCGGCCGAGGCTATACATACGTCAAAAGCCCCTTCCGTTATTTTGGAAAGGGTCCCTATTCTTATATGCTCGTATTCTCTTGAGCGTGAAATGTTGCTTCGCAGGCAATAATCTCTTGCCGGGAAGACCGCAACGTTAAGTCCCAACGCGGTCAGATCCTCACTCACACGCTCGTTTTCGGCCTCGCCTGCCGTTATTATCAGCGGTTTCAAGCCGTGCTCGACCGCCGTGACCGCCGCCAAAACACATCGGTGGATATGCGACACACCGACAAGGCTTATCGGATAAGTGCGGTTGGTCATCGCCGCCGAAAGTGCCGAATATTCCGAGGTCTCTTTCAGACGGTCGGAAATAAATCTGTAAGGAAAATTCATATTTTCACCTGTTATACCGATTCATCGCAAGCGTGATGTCGTCGGTCACCATAGTCTCGACCGCCCTCGCCGCCGATATCTCGGCTTCGGATATCTTTTCTCGGTCCTCCTTCGAGGGCTTGCCGAGCACCCAATCGGCAAGGTCATAATCGGGATGCGGCTTTTGTCCCATTCCGATTTTGACTCTCGGTATATTGTCGGTACCGGACAGCTCGATTATATCACGAAGTCCGTTGTGGCCGCCGTGACTGCCGTTTCGCCTTATGCGAAGTCGGCCGGCGTCCATCGAAATGTCATCCGAAATGACAATAACCTTATCAAACGGTACCTTATAAAACCTTGCGGCCTCGCAAACGGCCGAGCCCGAGTTGTTCATAAAGGTCAGCGGCTTTTGAAGCAGTACCTTATGTCCCTTTATATCGGCATCGCAAATACTTGACTGAAATTTAAGCTTTTCGGGGCCGCAGGAAAACTCCTTTATGAGGATATCAAGGCAGCGAAAGCCGGCGTTATGCCTTGTTTCGGTGTATTTATCGCCCGGATTTCCGAGTCCTACTATTATATATTCGTATTTAGGTTTTGAAAGCAGCATTTTTTAACCTTTCTTATTCGGATAAATGATAATAACAAATGTGTGAAAAGCAGTGCGGAAGCAACGGCGAGCAGGAAAACCGTAAGGCGTTCCTTTGAGCCGACGGAAAGCTTATTCAAGGCACCGATTTTGTCGGACAGGCAGTCGGCAAAGCACAGGAAAGCTATCCCGACGGTCACAACTCCCTCAATGACGACGGCAAGCGGCAAAGCTGCCGAGGTCGGTATATTTTTGACAAACGTGCGGTTGATGTTCGAAATTCCCATTGCGGTGACAGCAAGTCCCACAGCAAAAAGCAGTACCGCAAACGTCAATCCGAGCCCCACCGTATGCTCTCGAGCAAAAAGCGAAAATCCCGAAGCTTCAAGAGTGATACCCTTTTTCACAGCGATCTCTTCGGCGGCACAGGCGGCAAGCAAAAACACACCGATCAGTGCAACAGGCAAAGCAGCAGGAGCATCTGCCGAAAATGCCGAGCCGGAAACTTTGAGTCTTATGACCGACACGGCTGTTAGTACCGCCGCCGCAGCAAGCAGGCATATTCCGATAAACCGATCACAGAAAACTGCCGCCGCAAAAAGGCAGACAGAGGAAATCATCGGCAGTGCCGAGCGGCATGAGCGCCTTGCCGCCGACAACAACGGCGGATAAAACGCATTCGGCTCGGTCACAACGCCTTTATCTTCGATTATTTCAATTTTCAAAACAACACCGCCTTAAAGTCACACATATACATTATATATTATAATACCGAAAGTGCGGTTAGTCAATCAAAAGCTTTAAAGAACGGCGCTTTCGCTCCCTGACGACTGGCTTTTCTCCATTCTTTTCCAATTTAAAAAGCCGTATATATCATTGGCGAAAAATGCCGCAAAGCAGATGACCATCGAAAGATAACCGATATCTTCAATACTCGCCATTGTCCACAAAGCTATCAGCACGATATCGTTCGCGGCATATGCGAGCGCATAGTAAGGGCTTCTGAAAAGCATAAGAAATGATGCCAGATAGCTTGTGGTGACCGAAACCATGCTGACCAAAAGGTTGGCATTGCCGAGCTTTGACAGCACAAGCCCGAGCAAGAACGTCACCGCCGCCGCGGATATTACCATTGCCGTGACCGTGCGGCGACCGAGATGTGCTATTTCGACCTCGGACGACTCCTTATAAGGGTGCCTTATCCAGGAAACCACCGACATTGCGGCGATCGGCGCACTCATAAAGAGGTAGGTTATCATTTCGCCGTAATAGTCGAAGGTCAGCGATATGACCGAGTAAAACAGAGCAAAAACAACGGTCAGCACCCGGCCGATTATCTCTCCCCTTGCCACAAATATCAGCGCAGTTACGCCGATGGCCGAGGCCACGGTCGAAAGCAGTCCCGAAGAGCCCAAGACGGCCGACGGCACCGTCACCGCCGCAAGCGACAGCAGATATATCAGCCATTCATACTTTTTGAGTCTCGAAAAGGGTTGGAAGATGGATTTCGCAAATTTCATAATTTTCTCCTGAAATCAAAAAAGCATCTGCTTTACTCGGCACACCTTCAAAGGCCTAACGGTGTGCGTAAAACAAATGCGGTCAAGTTGCCCGGCGGCAACGCTTATTAAACTGCATATATTTTATCATTTTTGACCGAAAAGCCAAGAGTTTTCAAAATTTAATGTATAAATGTCCGAATTTCGAAGAATTATTGAATTTTTTGTAAATAATTGTTGATAAACACAGTTTAATGTGCTATACTGTTAAAGTCAATTCCCGATGAAGCTTCGGAAGCTTATGCGACCGAATGTGAAGGGGACTCTGGAGAAGCTCAATAATATTTGAGTGCCGAAGGTGCAAAGGGGCAACCCCGAATCTCTCAGGCAAAAGGATAGAGTCAGAACAACTTACAAGCAAAATTGTATAATGTACTGAATTTATTTTGTGTTTCTCCTAAGTCGCCTTTTGGGCGGCTTAATTTTATTTTTGGGAGGAAAATCCTTATGCAAAACTTTTTAGACAAGCTGTTGCAGATAGTTCAAACCGTAAACAGCTACGCGGCCGACTATATTTTAGTCATTCTTCTTATCGGAACCGGCGTGTTTTTCAGCTTTAAAACACGCTTCGTGCAGGTTCGCTGCTTCGGCGAGGGTATGAAAAAGGTTTTCGGAAACCTTTCGCTCAAGGGCGGCAAACAGCACGGCGGACTTTCGTCGTTCCAGGCACTTGCCACCGCAATTGCGGCACAGGTCGGTACCGGTAACATCGTCGGTGCCTGCGGTGCTATCCTCATCGGCGGCCCCGGTGCTATTTTCTGGATGTGGGTAATCGCCTTCTTCGGAATGGCCACCATTTACGCAGAAGCCGTTTTGGCACAGCAGACCCGTGAGGTCGACAGTGACGGCCACGTTGTCGGCGGCCCCGTGTACTACATCAGAAAGGCCTTCAAGGGAGGCTTCGGAAAGTTCCTTTCGGGCTTCTTTGCCGTTGCTATCGTTTTGGCACTCGGCTTTATGGGATGTATGGTTCAGTCCAACTCTATCGGTGAAGCCGTTAACACCGCTACCGGTATAACTCCTTGGATCGTCGGTATCTTCGTCGTTGTAATTTCGGCCGCCATATTCCTCGGCGGTGTAAACCGTATCGCTTCGGTCACCGAAAAGCTTGTTCCTATAATGGCCGTTGTTTACATCTTGGGCGGACTTATCATAATAGCCTTGAGAATAAAGTATGTTCCCGAAACCTTTGCTCTTATCTTTAAGTATGCCTTTAAGCCGACCTCTATCATCGCCGGCGGCTTCGGATATGCCTTGAAAACCGCTATCAGCCAGGGTGCAAAAAGAGGACTTTTCTCAAACGAAGCCGGTATGGGTTCTACCCCTCACGCTCACGCATTGGCTAAGGTCGACCGTCCTCACGATCAGGGCTGTGTCGCTATGATCGGTGTTTTCATTGACACCTTCATTGTTCTCACCATGACCGCTCTCATCGTTATCTCCTGCCTCTATACCGGTGACGGCCCCCTGTCGCAGTTCGATGTCGTTGAGGGCTCGGGAATCACCAAGACCAATATGGTACAGGAGGCTATCGCAGTTGCTCTTAAATCGTTTATGAGCGATAACATCGCCACCAATATCGGTGCATACTTCGTTGCAATATGCCTTTTGTTCTTCGCTTTCTCTACCATTATCGGTTGGAACCTTTTCGGAAAGATCAATTTCCAGTATCTCTTCGGCAAAAAGGCCGTTGCAATATACACGGTCATTGCACTTGTATTTATATTCCTCGGCTCCTGCTTGCAGAACGACCTCGTTTGGGAGCTGACCGACTTCTTCAACTACCTTATGGTAATTCCCAACGTTATTGCCTTGTTCGCACTGTCCAAGCTTGTTAAGGACGAGACTAACGAAGCCGCCACCTTGAAAAAGGCCGCCAAAGCCGCCAAATAAACGGCAAACGAATATCAAAAAACGGTAAAACCGACGATCGGTTTTACCGTTTTTTATTTTCTGTTCGGTCTGATTTTTGCGGCATTTCGATAACCTCGGCATTAAGCAGCTCGGCATCCGACGGCACGTGTGACACCATAAGCACCGATTTTCCCTTTTCGAGGAATTCTCGCTTTATCACTGCGGCGGTCTTTAGCTTGTTTTCCTCATCTATGCCGTTGAACGGCTCGTCGAGTATCAGCATATCACCGCCGAAGAGAACGGCTCGTACTATTGCGGCTCGGCGCTTCATTCCTCCGCTCAGCTCGCACACCTTTTTCTTCTCGGCGCCCTTAAGACCGACCTCGCAAAGCAGCTTCGACGCCCGCTCGGTAACAGAACGGTCGGCTCGCTTTATCGGAAGCAGTATGTTTTTCTTGAGCGAAAATCCGTTTAAAAGCCTGTCCTCCTGAAACACGACCGACGGACTGCCGACTCCTGCCACCGTTCCGCTGTCGGGTGTCAGCAAGCCTGCGGCAAGCATAAGAGCGGTGGTCTTTCCGCACCCCGACGCCCCCGAAAGACAAACGCACTGTCCGTCATTCACAGTCAAATTGAAATCATTCAGCACATCATTGTCGCCGTATGAGAAGCAAACGTTCCGAAACTCGGTCATTTGGCATTTTCCTTTCCGTTCAAAAGTGCACGGCAAACGGCTCTGAGCAGTATTTCTATAACTATACTCAAAACGACCACCGTCAGTGTCACGGCGTAAACCGTGCTGAAATCGATCATTCCCTTGCCTCGGATCAATACCGTTCCGAGGCCCTGCTCGGGCTCGCATATAACCTCGGCGGCAATCCCCGATTTCCACGCAAGTCCCAAGGCGTTTACAGTCGAGGTTATGAGCTGAGGCACCAAATGAGGAAGTCTTATGTAAAGAAACGTCTTGAGTACCCCGAGATTATAGACCTTTGCCATTTCGGAAAGCTCGGTCAAAGGTGCACCCAGTCCATCATACACCGTTTGCCATATGAGCGGAGTCACCATAAGTGCCGCCACCCAAACAGGCAGTGTCCGACTTTCAAAGAGGGCAAAAAACAGAATGGTTATCGCAACGACCGGCACCGCACGTATGACCTTAAACAGCGGCGACAGCACCCAGTCGGCAGGCTTCAGCAGATGCGTCAGCACTCCGAGAAAAAGACCCGTCACGGTGCCAATCAAAAAGCCCGACATTATTCGAGCCAGCGTGTATCCGACCGACGTCAGAAATTCGGACGTAAAAGCGATCTCACGCCATTTTTCGAAAACGGTCAGCGGTCTCGGCAAAAGCAGATACATCAGCTCGTTGTCCCTTGCGGCAAAACGGGCCGCAGCCTCCCAGACAAGTATCCAGAAGGCTGCTACGACTAACGCTTTAAGCGCTTTGATTATTAAAACTTTGGGCTTATTTTGCGTTGTAGTAGAGAGCATCGGTCGGCAAAGCTCCTCCTATCGAGGTGGGATCGGCGTTAAACAAAACACTGTAATATCCGTTAACGTTGTTCTTCATTTCGGTACCGGTCACATAGCAGAGGTTGCAGGTGGGGATAGCCTTCTTGGCAATAGCCTCACTTGCGGTTATCTTATAGGCTGCACAGTGCTTTGCGACCTCATCGACGTTGGTCGAAGCAAAGCTTACCGATGCGGAGTATTCCTCCAAAAACTTTTCAACAGCGGCTTTGTTGGCTTCGACATAAGAGTCAAGCGCTATAACACAGCCCATCATAAGCTTGGAATCGGAAACCTTTGCCCATTCGTCGTTTATGCTGAGAACCCTTGTAAGCTCGGCATTTTTGACCATAACGGTGGTTGCTGCCGGTTCGGGAGCCATTGCGACCTCGGCCTCACCGCTGATAAGCTTGGCAACAAGCTCTTCACTCGAAACAAAGTTTATCGTGACATCCTTTTCGGGGTCGATACCGTTTTCGGTAAGAATGTATTTCAAGATATACTCGGGGTTCTGACCCTTTCCGGTTGAATATATCGTCTTGCCCTTGAGGTCGGCGACCGAGGTGATGGTGTTGCCCTTTTCAAGTATCGAAAGCACGCCGTAGGTATTGACGGCAAGCATTCTGACCTTTCCGCCGGTCTTGTTGAAGAGCGTTGCGGCAACGTTGGTCGGAACGGATGCGATATTTATCTCACCGTTGATGAACTTTGCGTTGATCTCGGTTGCGGCGGAAGCCACCGTGAAGCTGTAATTGTTGGCGGTGGTACCGGCGGCACTGTCGGCCATAAGCTTGGCCATACCGATTCCGGTCGGTCCGGTCATACAGGCAACGGTCATATCGACGGGTGTATATGCCTGTTCGGGTGCAGATGACGAGACCTTATCGCCGTCCGAAGAGTCACCGCAGGCGGTAAGTCCCAATGTGAGCACCGTGCAAAGCACGATGCAGATGATTGATAAAAGCTTTTTCATAATCTATTCCTCCGTTATTTTACCGTGAAAGTATTTTTACTGCGTGTCACAAGACCGCTCTCGCTCAGCACCGATATACTGCGGTAAAGGCTCGAACGTCCCATTTTCAGCCGCCGTGCAAGCTCGGCCAATCCGAAATCGAGCTTGACCTCGCCGTTTCCGTCGGAAAGCGAAACAAGATATTCATAGAGCTTTTGCACCGCACTTCCGGCCGAAAAGGCATCGACACGGCGGTTGAGAAAGCGGATACGGTCGGACAGAAAGGCAATATAGTTGACGGCGGTGACGGGATATTTTACAAAAATCTCCCGAAGCTCCTGCTCGGAAATGTATATCACCGAGCAGACCGTTGCCGCCTTAATGCGGCTTTTGCCCTCTTTCCACTCGCCGAAAACACTCGCCGCACCGAAAACGTCTCCCCCGTGCACCGTTCGCACGGTCACGGCACCGCCGGTATCACCGCTGCGGATAACTCCGGCACTGCCGCTCAGCAGTATTCCGACAAAGCCGACCCTGTAAAGCTCATCGCCCTTTTGCATTTCGACCGGTTTGCAAAGTCGGTCTGTGATCTCTTTGATCTCAACGTCACCGAGACCCGAAAACAGAAAGCAGTTCATTCTTTCACCTCTTAAGTGTATCATTTGGAACACTTTATCAAGATTATATACTATATCTCATATAAAATCAAGGGGCATTCGGCTTTTATTTGATATTTATTTAACAATATCTTTTATAGACAACTCGGGGAAAATGTGATATATTATAAATGTATAAAAATAAGCATTGCCGAAACGGCATAATTCTTGATTTGGCAGGCTTAAAATCTGCCTCAACACATAGAAAGGGGTTTTATTATGGGACTTATTAAAGCGGGAATCGGTGCCTTGGGCGGCACCTTGGCCGATCAGTGGAAGGAATACTTCTATTGCGATTCGATCGATGCCGACATTTTGGCCACAAAGGGCAAAAAGCGTGTATCGGGGCGCTCCTCAAACACAAAGGCAAGCGACAACATCATCTCAAACGGCTCGGTGATATCGGTTGCCGACGGTCAGTGTATGATGATAGTCGATCAGGGCAAGGTTGTCGAGGTTTCGGCCGAAACCGGCGAATATATCTATGACACCTCTAAGGAGCCGAGCATCTTCGCAGGCTCACTCGGCAAAAGCATCATTGAGACCTTTAAAACCGTAGGCAGACGTTTCACCTTCGGTGGCGATACCGGAAGGGATCAGCGTGTATATTATTTCAATATAAAAGAGATCGTAGACAATAAGTTCGGCACCGCGACCCCCATTCCTTTCAGGGTCGTCGACCGAAACATAAACCTTGACATCGACGTTTCGGTTCGCTGCAACGGTGTTTATTCTTATAAGATCACCGACCCATTGCTGTTTTATACCAATGTTTGCGGAAATATCGACGGCGACTATTCGAGAAGCGAGCTTGATTCTCAGCTCAAAATCGAATTTGTCAGCGCATTGCAGCCCTGCTTTGCCGCCATTTCCGAGCAAGCCGTCAGGCCGAGCGCATTGCCCGGTCACTCGGAGGAGCTGGCTCGCCTTATGAACACTCAGCTCACCGCAAAATGGTCGGAGCTCAGAGGTCTTTCGGTCGTTTCGATAGCACTCGGAAACATAACGCTGCCTCCCGAGGATGCCGAGCTTATCAAAAACGCTCAGCACAATGCCATTCTCCGTGACCCGACCATGGCGGCGGCAACGCTCACAGGTGCACAGGCTGAGGCTATGAAGAATGCAGCAAGCAATTCATCGGGTGCTATGAACGGATTTATCGGACTCGGTATGGCAGGCAACGCCGGCGGAATAAACGCCGGAGAGCTTTTCAAGATGGGTGCCGAAAAGGGCACTGCCGCAGCTTCCGACACGTGGGTCTGCTCCTGCGGACACAGCAACACCTCTAAATTCTGCGCCGAATGCGGGAATCCCCGTCCTCAGGCCGACTGGAAATGCACTTGCGGCACGCTCAACAGCGGAAAATTCTGCACCGAGTGCGGAAATCCGCGTCCCGCGGCTTCGCACTGCAACAAATGCGGTTGGAGCGCAAGCGGAAGCTCACCGAAATTCTGTCCCGAATGCGGAAACCGCTTAGACGGCAAGGATAATGCTTGATATGACCGATGTAATTGATTTTAAGTGTCCGAATTGCGGCGGCTCGATCGAGTTTAACTCGAACTCGGGCGAAATGAAGTGCCCGTTTTGCGACTCGGAATTCGATATTGAAGCCGTGAATGATTACACCGACACGGTCAACGGTCAAAAAGTCGACGAGACCGAATGGAAAACCGACAGCTTCGGCGAATGGAGTGACGACGGCTTTGCGGTCTATACCTGCAACAACTGCGGCGGTGAGCTTGTGACCGACAGTGTCACAGCGGCAACAAGCTGCCCGTTTTGCGACAGCCCCGTTGTTCTGTCGGGACGTGTTTCGGGTCAGCTCAAGCCCGATTATATCATTCCCTTCAAGCTTGACAAAAACGCCGCAAAGGCTCGCTTTTCCGATTATCTTAAAGGAAAGCGGCTTTTGCCCAAGGTCTTTAAGTCCGAGGCAAAGATCAACGATATAAAGGGCGTTTACGTTCCTTTCTGGTTGTTCGACACCTCGGTCGATGCCGATATCCGCTACCGTGCCACCCGTGTGAGGGTTTGGTCGGACAGTGACTATAACTATACCGAAACGAGCTATTTTGTGGTCACTCGGCAGGGCACCGTCAGCTTTTCTCACGTTCCCGTCGACGGCTCGACCAAGGCGGCCGATGACCTCACCGAGTCGCTTGAGCCGTTCGATTTTTCCGAAGCGGTTGATTTTAACACCGCTTATCTCGCCGGTTACCTTGCCGACAAGTACGACGTCGATGCCGACACCGGAAAGCTGCGTGCCAACGACCGTATCAAGCACAGCACCGAGGATGTTTTTCGCTCGACCGTCCACGGCTATAACACCGTTGTGCCCGAGCATAGCTCACTGAGATATTTTGACAACTCGGTGAAATACGCAATGTACCCCGTGTGGCTTATGACCGCCGAATGGAAGGGAAAGAGCTTCACCTTTGCAATGAACGGGCAAACGGGAAAATTCGTCGGCAACCTGCCCACCGACCGAGCCGCATTTTGGCGTTGGTTCGGCGTGATAGCCGCGATTTCGTCGGCTGTGGCCTTTGGCTTGATGTATCTTATAGGAGGGTGGTGCGGCTTTATATGAAAAAACGTATCGTTCCGATACTTGCGGCCGTTTTGATAACCGTTTCGGCGGTTTGGCCGTTCGGTGCCTCTGCTTTGACCGACAACCGCATTTTCGACAATGTGGGACTGTTAACCCAAAGCGAGGCCGCAAAATTAGAGTCCCGGCTTCTTAATATCGGCGGCAAAACCGGCACCTCGGTCGTGATCGTCACCGAGAGCGGTGTCGCATCACTCAGTTCTTACGCAGAGCGTTTTTATGACAGCAATATATCGGGTGACGGCGTGATATTGCTTTATTGCCCCGACAAAAACGAAGCATATATCGATGCCGTTAACCGTTGCCGCAACGTTTTCGGAGAAAACGAGCGTGAAGCACTTTTCGAGGACCTGACACCGTTTATCAGATCGGAAAACTATTACGGCGCTTTTACCTGCTTTGCCGACCGATGCGAGGTTGAGCTTTTGAGCTATCTTACCGAAAACGGCAGTCTCGATGACAATTCCTCGGTAAGCTTATTCACCCTTTTGGTGATTGCGATAATCGTCGGTATTTTGATAGGTTTTATCGCCGTATTTGTTATGAGATCGAAGCTCAAAACGGTCAGATTCAACCGAGATGCCGACAATTACACCGTGAACGGTTCGCTCAATATAGCCAAAAGCCGCGATTTGTTCCTGTACCGCAACATTGTCAGAACCGCAAAGCCGAAGCCGCAAAACTCTTCGGGCGGCTCGGGCAACAGTCACTCCGGCTCGGGAAGAAAATTCTGAAAAACAGCAAACGCTAAAAATGCCCCGACAGAATGTTCTGTCGGGGCATTTCGTTTCGGAAATCAATCTCTTCGGCGGTTGGTCGAGCTTGCAACGATTATCAGCAGTCGGAGCAGCTGCATAACCGTCACCGCAAGTGCGGCAACATAGGTCATTGCGGCCGCAGTCAGAACCTTTTTGGCACCGCCTATTTCGTCATCGTAAAGAATTCCGCTTGTACCGAGTGCTTTTATTGCACGGCGGCTTGCATTGAACTCGGTCGGCAGGGTGATGAGCTGAAACAGCACACAAAGTCCGAACAGAGCAACGCCGATATAGGCGATCATACTGTATGCTTCACCGAAATACGATAAAACGATGCCGAGCATTACAAGAGGTATCGAAAGCTTGGAGCCGATATTGGTTATCGGCACAATGGCGTTGCGAAGCTTTATCGGAACATAGCCGACGGCGTGTTGAACGGCGTGACCGGCTTCGTGACAGGCAACACCGATCGAAGCGACCGACGAGCTGTCGTAAACGTTTTCGGAAAGTCGGATCGTCTTGGTCTTGGGATCAAAATGGTCGGTCAAATGTCCTCTTACGCGTTCGATCGAAACATCGGTAACGCCGTTATCGTTAATAACTCGCCTTGCGGCCTCTGCGGCCGTCATTCCTCGGCGTGAGTAAACGCCGGAATACTTCTTAAAGGAAGACTCGACCGCGGCGCTTGCGATCATCGACAAAATAACAAACGGCAGTACAAGAATTATATATGTCCAATCGATGTAAAACATAAAACCACCTCTGTAACAGTTGAAAATTTATCTTTGAATGCGTCCGTTGGAGCTGCCCTTTGCCAACGCTTCGACCTCAGCAACGCTCACAAGGTTGCAGTCACCCTCGATCGAATGCTTAAGACAAGAAGCGGCAACGGCAAAATCAATGGTCTCCTGCAAGGTTTTTTCTTCCAAAAGGCCGTAAACAAGACCTGCGCCGAAGCTGTCACCTCCGCCTACACGGTCGACAAGGTGCATACTGTACTGACGGCTGAAACAGCAGTTTTCTCCGTCATAAATCATTGCTCCCCAATTATGGTCGCTTGAGGAAAGCGAGGTACGGATCGTCAGTGCAACCACGGGGAAGCCGAAGCGATCCTTTAACTGCTTTGCGACCTCACGGTCGGCACGGCATCTTACCTCGATATCGTCCGATTCGGTGCCCTCGGCGGTTATTCCGAAAACATCCTTGGCCGCACCGTCGTTGGCGATGCAAATGTCAACATAGGGCATAAGTCCGGTCATAACCCTTTGCGCTTCCTCACGGCTCCACAGCTTACTGCGGTAGTTGAGGTCGCAGGCGACCCTGACGTTGTGCTTTTTGGCGGCCTCACAGGCCTTGAGGGTCAGCTCGGCAACGTTTGCTCCGAGTGCCGGAGTTATGCCGGTTATATAGAAAAGATCGGCTCCGCCAAAAATCTTATCCCAATCGTATTCCTCGGCACGCGATTCGGCAAATGAAGAGCCTGCTCGGTCATAAACGACCTTTGAAGGACGCTGAGATGCACCCTTTTCGAGAAAATATATTCCGATACGGTTGCCGCCTCTTAAAATTTCCGAGGTATCGACACCGTACTTTCTGAGCGAATTTACCGCCATTTGACCTATCTCGTGCGAGGGAAGCTTGGTGACAAACGAAGCATTATAGCCGAAATTGGCAAGTGAGACCGCCACATTAGCCTCACCGCCGCCGAAGGTGGCACCGAACGACTCGGACTGAACAAAGCGAAGGTAGCCTTCGGGAGCCAAGCGAAGCATAATTTCGCCGAGCGTAACTATTTTTTTCATAAAATCCACTCCTCAAAAAATATACTTTGATTTTATCATAAATTTGCTGTTTGTCAACAAGCCGTGCTTTAAGTTTCGGAAAAAGCGTTATAATTCGAAATTTTCGGTCAACACTTCAATAAAATGAGGTGCTTTATGAAAACCGAAACACATTTGAAATACGCCGTGACACTTTCGGCGCAACAGCTTTCCTTCTTGCCGAGCCGAGGAAAAAGAGCCTTTATTCTGGGGTGCATAATGCCCGATATCGATATGCTTTCTTATCTTAAAGGCTTTTTCGTAAAGCCTTTTTTCGGACACGATTGGGGCAACTCCCGTTCATATATACTGAACAGAGCCGAACGGCTTGACAAAGGACATTTGTCACCCTTTGGACTCGGACTTCTCGTACACTATATCTGCGATGCCTTTACCTTTGCACACGCAGGTCGGTTTGACAAGGGGCTGATAGCCCACACCGCTTATGAAAAAAGTCTTGAGCGAAGCTTTTATTCGCCCGACTTTGCCTGCAGCTGCCCGTCATCGGTAATCGGCAATACCATCGCCGCCGACACTACCGCCGAACGGATAGAAGGACTGCACAGGCTTTATCTCGCTCAGCAGCCGTCGGAGAAAAACGACACGTTTTTCATAAGGCTTGCAGCCGAGCTGTGTGTTGAAAAATGGAAAAGCGGCTTGGTTTATAAAGAGGTGCCGTAAAGCCGGGAATCACATTCGGCTCGGCGCTTGAAGGCTCGCTCGGCCTCACGGCCGTATACCGTGAGTGAGGAAAGAAAATAAGGTATCGAGAAAATAAGGGGAAGTATCAGAATCGAGGCCAGCGCCCAACCGAAGAACGAAAAAACGAAAACGGTGAAATTGAATCTTAAGCCCTTTGCAAGCTTCATTGTGCATGACAAGGTTCCGAAAACGGAAAGCTCGGGCTCGGAGAAGACCACCGTGAAGCTAAGCAACGGGCCGGCCGCGAAAAAGCAGAGCAAAAGCAGACCTATTACGTGCAGGACAACGACAAGCGAACGCAGAGCCTCCATAAGCACGGGCATTTGCAGACCGATCTCATTATAAAAATCGGGTGAGGTCAGCTCGCTCATAACGGCTGAGGGGAGCATACATACGACGGCCGCAAGCATTATTATTATATATGTCACGACCGAAAGAGCTACCGTTTTGAAGAACCTTTTCGGTGACGAAAAATAGTAGAATATTTCGCCGACCGACGGATTGCTTCCCGCCGTCACCTGCCAGAACCAGCGCAGGGCGCCGAAGAAAAGCGGAAAAGACAGACATAGGCTCAAAATCACCGAAAAGGCCGCCACGCCGATGCTTGCCGCCGCACGGTCGACCGTCAGTCCGTTAAGTGCCAACGGCGACCAAACCGAGTCAAGCTTGAAAACATCGGTCAGTATCGCCCTCACGATGCCGTTGAGCAAAACGGTGGAAAAGCATATCATTGAAACCGCAACGGCTTCGGGCCAACGGTGGCGAAGCGCAGTCCTTGCGGCGGATTTCATTTCGGAAAAGGTGGGTTGCATTCTTACTACTCCCTCTTTTGATTTATTTGAATTATACCACCGAAAGCGGCAAAAGTAAATATCGCCGCAAATCTGTTTGATTTTTGTTTACACATTCTTAATATTGCCGGATTCGGCACGGTTTCTCAAAGAAATGTTCGCATATACAGTAAAACTGTATATTTATTCATTAAATGTCGGGTGTTACGTGTGTTTCCTCGGTGCACGGTGAGAATATCACTCAAGCGTTCGACTTTGTTTTGGTGTTTTTTAACAGTTATCGCCCGCCCGGGGACAGATTTTGCATACATTATATAAATTTAGCAAAAACACTTGATTTTATTCATAATTGATGTATAATTATAAAAGTAGTTGCCGAATTTTCTGTCGGCGGAAGGTTGCGTGAATATTTTATGTATAAAGTGTTTATCGACGGACGTGAGGGCACGACCGGATTGAGAATAATCGACCGTTTGAAGTCGAGACAGGACATTGAGCTTATGCTCATTCCCGAAGAGCTTCGCAAGGATGCGGATGAGCGCAGAAAATACTTGAATTCCTGCGACATTGCATTTCTTTGTCTCCCCGATGCCGCCGCGATTGAGGCCGTGTCGATGGTCGAAAACGAGAATGTCAGAATAATCGATACCTCGACCGCACACCGCACCGCAGAAGGCTGGGTATACGGCTTCCCCGAGCTTTACGACAGCTTGGCAGAGGCTGTGCCCACGGCACGGCGTGTTGCCGTTCCCGGCTGCCACGCGAGCGGCTTCAATGCGATAGTCGCACCGCTGACCGAGGCGGGAGTTTTGCCTCATTCGGCCTTGGTGACCGCCTTCTCACTCACAGGCTATTCGGGCGGCGGAAAGAAAATGATCGCCGAATACGAAAATGCGAAGACCGACGAAATGAACAGTGCGAGAATTTATGCATTGTCGCAGGCACACAAGCACCTACCCGAAATGGCGGCTGTTTCAAAGCTTGATACAAAGCCCGTCTTTTCGCCCATCGTCGACGATTATTACAGCGGAATGCTCGTGACCGTGCCGCTGTTCAGTTCACAGGTAAAGGGCGGTATCGAGGCGGTCAAGGAGACCTATTTGAAAAAATATTCCGGCTCGACATTTGTCGACGTTTCGGATATAAACGGTGAAAACGTCGGCTCGATGCTCGGCTCGAACAACCTCAGCGGACGTGACGGAATGCAGATATTCGTCACCGGCAACGATGAGCGCTTCACCGTATCGGCACGTTTTGACAACCTCGGCAAGGGTGCCTCGGGCGCCGCGGTCGAATGTATGAATATAATGCTCGGCTTTGACAAAGCAACCGGGCTTGATCTGTAAGAAAGGTGAAATTACGATGATAAAAACCAACGGCGGCGTTTGTGCCGCAAAGGGCTTTAAGGCCGCGGGAATCCATTGCGGAATAAGAAAGAACAAATCCAAAAGAGATCTGTCGCTCATATTGAGTGACGCCAAGGCGGCGGCCGCCGCAGTGTATACCACCAACCTTGTCAAGGGTGCTCCCATAACCGTTACAAAGAAAAATCTTGCCGACGGTTATGCACAGGCGGTCATATGCAACAGCGGAAACGCCAATACCTGCAACGCCAACGGCATAGAGATCGCCGAAGCGATGTGTGCCCTCACCGAGCAGCACGTCGGCATCGGTGCCTCGGACGTCATTGTTGCCTCGACCGGAGTTATCGGTCAGCCGCTCGACATCACGCCGATCGCAGAGGGTATGCCGCAGCTTGTCGCCGACCTCGGCTATGACGGCAGTCTGCACGCCGCAGAGGGCATTATGACCACCGATACCCGTGTTAAGGAGATCGCCTTTAAGTTTACCGCAGGCGGAAAAGAGTGCACGATAGGCGGTATCGCCAAGGGTTCGGGTATGATCCATCCCAATATGGCGACCATGCTTGTGTTTATAACCTCCGACGTTTGCATAGATCCCTCCCTTTTGCAGAAGGCGCTTTCGAACGATGTCAAGGATTCGTTTAATATGGTCAGCGTTGACGGCGATACCTCGACCAACGATATGTGCTGTGTTATGGCCAACGGCTTGGCCGAAAACGCGATCATCGACAGTGCCGATTCGCCCGACTATAAGGTATTCTGTGAGGCGCTTTTTGCCGTCACCTCTTACCTTTGCCGAATGATTGCACGTGACGGCGAGGGTGCCACCCATTTGATGGAGGTCAAGGTGAGCGGTGCCGCCACCAAGGATATCGCACGTACCGTTGCGAAATCGGTCGCCTGCTCCTCACTGCTCAAGGCCGCGATATACGGTGCCGATGCCAACTGGGGAAGAGTTTTGTGTGCGATAGGATACAGCAAGGCCGATATAGATGTTGCCAAGGTCGGCGTTTCGTTCAAGTCTGCGGCCGGTGAGATCGAGGTCTGCCGCAACGGCGCAGGCGTTGATTTCAGCGAGGAAAAGGCCAAGCAAATCCTGCTCGAGGAGGAGATCGAGATACTTATCACACTTGATTCGGGCGATGAAGAGGCCACAGCCTGGGGCTGTGATCTGACCCATGAGTATGTCACCATAAACGGTGATTACCGCACCTAAAGGAGAAAACAAATGGACATCACAAATGCACAAAGAGCCGAGGTGCTCACCGAAGCACTTCCCTACATACAAAAATATACCGGCAAAATAGTCGTTATAAAATACGGCGGCAATGCCATGATAAACAACGAGCTTAAGGCGGCGGTAATGCGTGACATCGTTTTGCTTTCGCTCATCGGCGTTAAAGTCGTGCTTGTTCACGGTGGCGGCCCCGAAATTTCGGGAATGCTCAAAAAAATCGGCAAGGAGTCGGTTTTTGTCGACGGACTGCGTGTCACCGATTCGGAAACGGTCGAAATCGTGCAGATGGTGCTTGCCGGCAAGACCAATAAGGATCTTGTTAATCTGCTGCAAAACACCGGCGGCAAGGCGATCGGTCTTTGCGGTCTTGACGGACATATGATAACCGCCGAAAAGCTGGACGACGTTCACGGCTATGTCGGCGAAATAACCGAGGTCGACACCACGCCGATAATCGACCTTTTGGAAAAGGGCTATATTCCGGTCATTTCGACCGTCGGCTGTAACAGCGAGGGCAACGTTTACAACATCAACGCCGATACTGCGGCCGCCGAGATCGCAGGTGCGCTCAAGGCCGAAAGCTTTATTTCGATGACCGATATTTCGGGTCTTATGCGTGATAAGGACGATCCGTCCTCACTCATTCGCAAGATAAATGTCAGCGAAGCCTCGGTGCTTATCCGCGACGAGGTCATTCAGGGCGGAATGATACCCAAGGTCGAATGCTGTATCGAAGCAATACGCAGGGGCGTTCAGAAGGTGTTTATCATCGACGGACGTATTCCCCACTCGATACTTATCGAAACCTTGACCGATGAAGGTATCGGAACTATGTTTGTAGGTTAAGATTATGAAAAGCTTTAAACAAAATGATAAACAGTATGTTGCCGGAACCTACGGCCGCTTTGACGTCGAGCTGGTTTCGGGCAAGGGTGCCGAGCTTTACGACGTGAACGGCAAAAGGTATATTGACCTCGGAAGCGGTATTGCGGTAAACACCTTCGGCGCCGCCGACGATGAATGGATCGCCGCCGTCACCGAGCAGCTGGGACTCATTCAGCACACCTCGAACCTTTATTACTCCGAGCCCTGTACACGGCTCGCCGAGCTTTTGTGCCGGGCGAGTGGTATGAAAAAGGTCTTCTTCGGAAATTCGGGTGCCGAGGCCAACGAGTGTGCAATCAAAACCGCACGAAAGTATTACTCCGACACCCACGACGGACGTGAGGGTGAGATAATCACACTTGTCAACAGCTTCCACGGCCGCACGGTGACCACACTGTCGGCCACCGGGCAGGATGTTTTTCACAAAGATTTCGGCCCGTTTACCGACGGATTCAGATTTGTTCCGGCCAACGACTGCGAGGCACTGCTCAAGGCCGTCGGTGAGAATACCGCCGCCGTTATGTTCGAGCCCGTACAGGGTGAGGGTGGTGTGAATGCATTGGAGCAGCCGTTTGTCGGCTGTATATTCCATGCCGCCGCAAAATTCGGATTTTTGACGGTGGCAGACGAGGTTCAGACTGGCAACGGCCGAACCGGAAAGTATTTCGCTTCGGAGCATTTCGGTGTCAATCCCGACATCATAACCACCGCAAAGGGACTTGGAGGCGGACTTCCGATAGGCGCCTGCCTGCTCGGAGAGAAGGTCGAAAACACTCTTTCCTTCGGCGATCACGGCTCGACCTTCGGCGGCAACCCCGTTGCCTGTGCCGGTGCGGCATCGATTGTCAGTCGTATTGACTCGAAGCTGCTTGAAAGCGTTACCGAAAAATCGGAATATATAAGAAATGCCCTTTTGAAAATAAATGGAGTCAAAAGCGTTTCGGGACTCGGCCTTATGATCGGCATAGAGACCGAAAAGCCGGCTAAGAAAATCGCAAATGAAGCACTGAAGGCCGGAGTTCTCATTTTGACCGCAAAGAGCAAGCTGAGAATGTTGCCGCCGCTCAATATCACATATGAGCAGATAGATTCGGCGCTTAAAATATTGAAAGAGGTAATCGAAAAATGAAGCATCTTTTGAAATTGGGAGACCTTACTCCGAACGAGATCGACGAGATACTCAACCTTGCCGATCAGCTGAAATACGACCAGAAGCACGGCGTTGACCACCGCTATCTCAAAGGCAAAACGCTTGGTATGATATTCCAGAAATCCTCAACCCGTACCAGAGTTTCGTTCGAAACCGGTATGTACCACCTCGGCGGTCAGGCACTTTTCTTAAGCTCGAGAGATCTGCAGATCGGCCGCGGCGAGCCTGTTGAGGACACCGCACGTGTGCTTTCACGCTATCTTGACGGTATTATGATACGCACCTTTGCTCAGTCCGAGGTCGAAGACCTTGCAAAATACGGTTCTATCCCCATAATCAACGGACTCACCGATTATTGCCACCCCTGCCAGGTTTTGGCAGACCTTATGACCATAAGAGAGCACAAGGGCTCCCTCAAAGGTCTTAAGCTCACCTTTATCGGTGACGGGAACAATATGGCAAATTCGCTCATCGTCGGCGGTATCAAGAGCGGTATGGAGGTTGCCGTTGCCTGTCCCGACGGATATACACCCGATGCCGACATCTGCAAATGGGCAGCCGAAAACGGCAAATTCACCTGCACCGATGACATCTCCGCCGCAGTCAAGGATGCCGATGCGGTTTACACCGACGTTTGGGCTTCGATGGGTCAGGAGCAGGAAAAGGCCGAGCGTGAGAAGATATTCAAGGGCTTCCAGGTAAATGAGGAATTTATGTCGCTTGCACACAAGGATGCAATGGTTATGCACTGTCTGCCGGCACACAGAGGTGAGGAGATCACCGCCAAAACCTTTGAAAAGCACGCCGATGAGATATTCGACGAGGCCGAAAATCGTCTGCACGCACAAAAGGCCGTGCTTGTTCTCACAATGGGAAGCAAGAAGTAAGTTTTCCTGAAGTAAGCTGTCGGGCCGAACCGGCGGTTTGACATTTGAAACAACAAAATAAAGCTTCCGAGAGCGTTCAGTTCGAGCGTTCTCGGAAGCTTTTGCTATTTTATGAATTTTTCAAGCTCAGCTTTGAGCCTTGTTGCCATAAGTCGAAAGCCGAGGTCGGTCGGGTGGCAATTGTCGACCGTCCCCTCATTACCGTTTTCGAAATACATCATCTCTCCGCCGTCGACAAACGTGACATTACGGTCACCGTCGGCTATTGCACGGTCAACGGTAGCCTTGATTATATCCTTTCTCATCAGCTCATCGGCATCGGGGAACGGCTGAGGACGTGAGAGAACTATTATCGGAAGGCTTGGATTTTTCGCTCTGACCGTCTTGAAAAAAGCTTCGTGGGTGTCTGCAAGATGTTCTGCGGTCGGCGCATTGTGGTCATAATCGTATATAAACGCCGACATCGGAAGCCCGGCAATATAGTCGGCCATTTGCGCTTCGCCCTTGGCGTTGCCTGAAAATCCCAAATTGATATGATCGTATGACAACTCACGCGATAGTATATTCTGATATGACATTCCCGGTCTTGAAGCACAGCCGCCCTGCGTTATCGAAGAGCCGTAGCTCACAAACGGAAGCTCGGTGCGATAAGGTGTCGGAGCCTTGGGAGCACAACCCCGATCCAGCCCTATCATAAGCGATTTGACCGTGCTGTAAAGCGGAAAGTGTACGGTTATTTCGACTTCACCCCGGGCACCGGTGGCAAGCCGTGATTCAAAGCGGTCGGTTATATCGTACGGCGGCTGAAAGCTGCCCTTGAAGACATCGACTCCGCTGACCTTCACATACATATCGAAGCCGGCCGCACCGCAAAGAGTAAAATGCGGCATTCGTCCGACCGAGGTAAGCTCGGCTCTGAGAGTTACAAAGGGCGAAGACGTCTTAAAGCGCAGACGCCCGCCTGCCGAATTAGTGCTGAGATACCCGACTCCCGAACTGACCGTTTCGGCGACCGATTTCGGCATTCGGCGAAAAACATCACCGTCAAACTCCGGCTTCGATACGCCGTATATGCGAAACGGCTCGTCGGTACAATCGAAAAAGGCGGTCGTTTGGTCGTCGGTTACGTCAGACACCGCAAAATTTTTATCCAATTCCGAAATATCGGGCATATTAAATCACCTCAAAGCTTTTCTTTTTTCCAACCGTCCGAGGTCAAAATCATACGGCTGTCGAAGCCGCATTCCAAGGCCAACGCCGCGGCTTTTTCGAAATACCGACCGAGCCAACGCCTGTCGTGGCAATCGCCGTTTATGACGATATCGCCGCCGAGCCTTGCTATTTCGCAAAGCAGTTCTTTCGACGGATAGGGTGACGTTCGGTATCCCCTTGTCATAGCACCGACATTTATCTCAAACGGCTTGCCGTATTTCACAAGCTCGACCACTGCCCATTTTGCCGCCGCAAGGTACCTCTCGGACAGCTCATATCCCGTTTTTTCGAAAAATTTCGACAAAAGATCAAGGTGCCCTATGATATCGCAGTCGGTCACCTCGACGACCCGAGCCACGGCCGCGAAGTATTCCTCGGCCAAAAGGTCGAAATCGCCGCCAAAGTGCTTTTCGGCCAAGGCATTCAGTGTTTGCAGGTCAAGATCAACCGGAAAATACTCACCGTTTTTGAGGATATAGTGCACCGAGCCTATGATATAATCGTAAGGCTCGGTTACGGGAGCCGAAAAAAAGTCCTGCTCCAGCCCTAAAAATATTTCCATTCGGCCCGAGTATTCTTGCTTCAGCCGTTCAACATCGGCACGGTATTTTTTTGTATCCGATTCACTCATACAGCACTCGGTATCAAAGGGTGTGTAAGAATGACCCGAAAAACCGAGCGACTTAAAGCCCCTCTTATAGGCCTCAGCTGCCATTTCGTCGGGCGTGTCACACCCGTCGCAATAAGAGGTGTGCGTGTGCAGATCAGTCGTTATCACTTGCCATTTTCTCCTGCTTTACCTTGTGGTCGATAACGTGACGTGAAGCAAGCTCACGGCGAATATCGTTGACCGAAATGCCGTTTTCGACCATAAGCACCATAACGTGATAAGCAAGGTCGGCTATCTCATAGACCGTTTCTTTTTTGTCGTGATCCTTTGCGGCGATTATGACCTCGGTGCATTCCTCGCCGACCTTTTTAAGTATCTTATCGAGACCCTTGCCGAAAAGGTATGAGGTATAAGAGCCCTCGGGCATTTCTTCCTTTCTGCCCTTTAAAAGCTCATACAGACCGTCAAAGGAGAACTCCGACAGCTCGTCGCTTTGCCAAACGGTCTCCGTAAAGCAGGAATCGGTGCCCTTATGGCAGGCAGGGCCGTCCTTTTCGATAACGACAGTCAGCGCATCACGGTCGCAGTCGGCGGTTATCGACACAATGTGCTGATAATTCCCGCTCGTCTCGCCTTTAAGCCAAAGCTCCTGTCTTGAACGGCTGTAAAAGCAGGTAAGACCCTTTTCCATCGATATTTCAAGGCTTTCGCGGTTCATATACGCCACGGTCAAAACCTTTTTTGTCCACGCATCGACGACAACTGCGGGAATAAGTCCCTTTTCGTCAAATTTAAGCTCTTCTATATTAAAATCAATATTCATAACTATAACCTCACTGTAATACCGTTTTTGCCGAGATATTCTTTAAGCTCGCCGATTTTCACCTTTCCGAAATGGAATATCGAAGCGGCAAGTCCGGCCGAAACTCGCGGTTCCTTGCGGAAAAGCTCCGTAAAGTCCGATATGCCGCCGGCTCCGCCCGAGGCGATGACCGGCACGCTTACCGCATCGCAAACTGCGGTCAGCATTTCGAGATCGAAGCCCTTTTTCACTCCGTCGGTATCTATCGAATTGACGACGACCTCTCCTGCACCGTTTCCGACACACCGCTTTATCCACTCGACGGCCTCCAGCCCCGTGTTTTCACGTCCGCCCTTGGAGAACACGGTGAATTTGCCGTCGACACGCTTAACATCGACCGACAGCACCACGCACTGGTCGCCGTATTTTTTTGCCGCCTCGCCTATGAGCGACGGATCTTTTATCGCGCCGGAGTTGACACTGACCTTATCGGCTCCGCACTTTAAAACACGGTCGAAATCTTCGAGAGTGTTTATTCCTCCGCCCACGGTCAGCGGTATGAAAATCTCGGAGGCAACACGTCTCAAAACATCGGTAAAGAGCTGTCTGCCCTCGGCCGAAGCGGTGATATCGTAAAAAACAAGCTCGTCGGCACCGGCGTCGCTGTAATATGCCGCAAGCTCCACAGGGTCGGAAACGTCGGACAGCGCGGCAAAATTAACGCCTTTTACCACACGTCCGTTTTTCACGTCGAGGCACGGAATAATTCTTTTGGTTATCATTTCGCCGCCTCCAATGCTTCGGTAAGGTCTATTGCACCGGTGTAGTAAGCCTTTCCGATTATCGCTCCGTATACTCCCGTTTTCTTCAAGGCTTTCACGTCATCAAGAGTCGAAACGCCGCCCGAGGCCGTAATGTCGAGCGAAAGGTTGTTTTTCAAGGCCTCGTAAAGCTTCAGGTTGGTTCCCTGCATTGCACCGTCCTTTGAAATATCGGTGCAAATTATGTTTTTGACTCCCAAAGACTCCAATTCGGCGCAAAAGTCGGTACCCTTTATATCGGATTTTTCGACCCAGCCCTTTATGGCCACAAGTCCGTCTTTTATGTCGACACCGACGGCAATTCTTTCACCGTGGCGGTCTAACGCCTCGCACAGAAATCTGCGGTCGGTAACTGCGGCGGTTCCGAGTATCACTCGGTCAACACCGACAGACAGATACCCTTCGACCGTTTCCATATTGCGGATACCTCCGCCTATTTCAATAAACATATCGGTCGAACGGCGAATCGCTTCGACCGTTTCGATATTCGGAGTCCCGCCGTTTTTCGCACCCTCGAGGTCGACAAGGTGGACGTATTTCGCGCCCTTTGCGCAAAACTCGGCTGCAACGGCAACGGGGTCATCGTTGTAGACCGTCATTTTTTCGTAATCGCCCTTAAAAAGTCTTACGGCTCGTCCGCCGATAATATCAATAGCAGGCAGTATTATCATCTTTTATGTTTCCTCCAAAAACGCCTTCAAAATCGCAAGTCCCGTTTTGCCGCTTTTTTCGGGATGAAACTGACAACCGAAAACATTGTCGTACCCGACGGCGGCGGTGAGCGGTATTCCGTATTCGGCAGAAGCCGTAAGGTCGGTTTCACAGCCGTCTGCAAAATAGGAATGGACAAAATAAACACAGTCGCCCTCGTTAATATATTTAAAAATGGGCGACGGCTTATGGAATTTCAAGGCATTCCAGCCCATATGCGGCACGGGCAATGCCTCGGGTATACGTTCTTTAATAGGAACGACCTTTCCCGCTATCAGCCCAAGCCCCTTATGCGCTCCGTATTCGAGGCTTTCATCGAAAAGCAGCTGCATACCGAGGCAGATTCCCAAGAGCGGAACGCCTGCGGCGGCTCTTTCCTTTATAAGCTCGTCAAGTCCTTCGTGCGAAAGCTTTTTTGCGGCATCTCCGAAGGCTCCGACACCGGGCAGTATCAGTCGGTCGGCCTTTTTTATTTCGTTTATGTCACCCGTGACGGTAACGTCTGCTCCGACCGCTTTGAGCGATGAGCAAAGCGAAAACAAATTGCCTACGCCGTAATCGATAACCGCAGTCATTACAGCACCCCTTTAGTCGAGGGTATCTCGTCGGCAAAACGATCGTCGATTGCCACGGCGCTTGACAGCGACCTTGCCGCGGATTTGAACGCGCCCTCTAAAATATGGTGGGTATTAACACCGTCAAGCTGTTTTATATGGAGAGTGAGCGCCGCGGTGCGCACAAAGGCGGCAAAAAACTCTTCGACAAGCTCGGTATCGAAATCGCCGACCTTTTCCTTAAGCCCGTCGAATTTACAGCTTAAAAAGCTTCTTCCCGAAATGTCTACGGCGGTCATTATTAACGCCTCGTCCATCGGCAAAATACAGCTTCCGTAGCGGACAATGCCCTTTTTATCGCCGAGTGCCTCGAAAAAGCACTGCCCGAGGACTATTCCGATATCCTCTGCGGTGTGGTGAAAATCGACCTCGGTGTCACCGTTGCACGAAACGGTCAAGTCGAATCGGCCGTGACGTGCAAAGAGCGTCAGCATATGGTCTAAAAAGCCGCATCCGCTTTTAATATCGGACTTTCCGCTTCCGTCAAGGCAAAGCGACAGCTTAATGTCGGTCTCATTGGTTTTGCGTGTTATAGAGGCTGTTCTCATTTTGATTCCTCCGTTATCCGCCGAACGGTCTTGATAAATGTCTGCATTTCTTCTCGGCTTCCGATCGTTATGCGGTTGAAATTCTTGATTTTTTCCGTGCCGAAGTGTCTTACCAAAATTCCGTTTTCCTTCAGCTTAAGATAAAGCGTTTCGCCGTCGATTTTGTCGGACTCGGCAAACACGAAGTTGGCTTTTGACGGAATAACCCTGAAACCCAAGGCTTCGAGGCTTGCGGTAGTATACTCGCGGTTTTCGATTATCCTTTTGCAGTTCTCGAGATAGTATCCGTCATCCTCCAGGGCGGCCTTTCCGGCAGCAAGTGTCAAACGGTTTATGTTATAGGGGTTGGTCGAAAACTTTATGCGGCGTAAATCGTCGATAAGTGCCTTGTCGGCGATGCAGAAGCCTAGCCTTGCGCCGGCCATACTGCGCGACTTGGAAAACGTCCCCGTTACCATAAGATTTTTATACTTTTTCGTGAGCTGAACACAAGACTGTCCGCCGAAGTCGATATACGCCTCGTCTATCAGCACAACACCGTCGGGATTGCGCTTTATTATCCCCTCTGCTTCCTCGACCGAGAGGCAAAGGCCGGTCGGCGCATTTGGGTTTGCGATGACCGTAAGCCGACCGTTGAAGTTATAGTCGTCGGGATTTAACGCAAAATCCTCTTTCAGCGGCACCGCCGCGTACTCCACGCCGTGAAGCTCGGCAAAAACCTTATAAAAGCCGTAGCTTATTTCGGGGAACGCCGCACCGTTTTGACCGAACGCCATAAACGCAAAGTTCAGAATATCGTCCGAGCCGTTCGACAGGAAAACATTCTCGTATCCGACGTTATACCGTGCCGCCAACGCCTTTTTAAGCTCCGTACACTCGGGGTCGGAGTAAAGCCGCAGATCGCGCACCTCGTCGGCATTTACCGCCGCCACCGTTTTTTCGGACGGCGGAAACGGCGATTCGTTCGTGTTGAGCTTTATGTATTTTTTGTCCTTCGGCTGTTCGCCCGGAGTGTAGACCTCAAGCGAAGCGAAACGGCTGTTTAAAAATCTGCTCATTTTTTATCCTCAAAGCGCACCGTGGCACTTCTTGCGTGAGCCGAAAGTCCTTCCTTTTCGGCAAAATATGCAACACTGTCGGCAACCTTGCCGAGCGCGTCTTTCGTATAGTAGGTGTACTGCGTTTTCTTGACGAAATCGTCGACCGACAGGGGGCTTGAGAACCTTGCCGTGCCGCCCGTGGGCAGTGTGTGGTTAGGCCCTGCGAAATAGTCGCCCAACGCCTCTGGGCAGTATTTTCCCATAAATATGCTTCCGGCGTTCTTTATCTTATCGAGATAATCGAACGGGTCGTCGACGCATATTTCCAAATGCTCGGGAGCGATCTCGTTTGCGATGTCGATCAATTTTTTCAAATCGTCGGCAACTATTATTTTGCCGTTATTGTCGATCGAAGTACGCGCTATTTCGGCTCTCGGGAGCAAGGGTATCTGACGTTCAAGCTCCTCGCTCACACGCTGTGCTAGCTCCTCGCTGTCGGTGACCAAAACTGCGCTTGCCATTTTGTCGTGCTCTGCCTGTGACAAGAGGTCGGCCGCCACAAACTCGGGGTTGCACGTACCGTCGGCAACGACAAGTATCTCACTCGGGCCGGCTATCATATCTATCGAAACCTTGCCGAAAACCTGCTTTTTGGCTTCGGCGACAAAGGCATTTCCCGGGCCGACAATTTTGTCGACCTTGGGGACGGTCTCGGTGCCGTAGCTGAGTGCGGCTATTGCCTGCGCTCCGCCGACCTTGAAAATTCGGTCGACACCGGCTATTTTCGCCGCCGCAAGTATAACGGGATTAACCTTTCCGTTCTGCGACGGAGGTGTCGTTATGCAAATCTCACCGCAGCCGGCTATCTTTGCCGGGATACTGTCCATCAAAACGGTCGACGGATATGCCGCCGTGCCGCCGGGGACGTAAAGTCCGACCTTTTCTATCGGAGTGACCTTTTGACCGGTTATAACGCCGTCCTTTTCGGCGATTATAAAGCTGTTTCTGACCTGCTTCGAGTGGAATTCCCTGATATTCTCGGCCGCCGCCTTGATTATTTCGATAAACTTTTCATCGACCGATTCGAAGGCCTCTTCTATCTCTTCTTCCGAGACCTCGAGCGAAGTGAGGCTTGCTTTATCAAACTTTTCACAGTATTCGAAAAGTGCCTTATCGCCGTTTTGCTTAACATTTTCGATAATTTCGCTTACTATCCCCGACACGTCGGTTTCGGCAGTGCCTCTTGCGAATATCTCGGAATTTTCGACCTCACCGTATTTTAATATTTTAATCATTGTTATTCACCTGCTCAAAAAGCTTTTGACGTATAAGCTCTATCATTTCGTTTTTGAATTTATAGCTTGATTTATTGGCAATGAGCCGTGCACTTATCGGCATAACGGTCTCGAACGGACAAAGTCCGTTTTCAAGCAACGTTTTACCCGTTTCGACAATATCGACTATTACGTCCGAAAGTCCCAATATCGGTGCTATTTCTATCGAGCCGTTAAGCTTGATGATGTCGATATCACGGCACTTTTCGGCATAGTATTTGGCCGCTATATTTGTAAATTTCGTCGCGACCCTAAGGGTAGTGTCGGTATTGTCTCTGAAATCCTTTTTGGCCGCGACCGCCATTCGGCAAACGCCGGTCTTAAGATCCAAAAGCTCATATACATCGGGCTCGTATTCGGCCAAAATATCTTTTCCCGCAACCCCGATATCGGCGGCACCCCGTTCAACGTATATCGCAACGTCGCTCGGCTTGACCCAAAAGTATCTGACACCCTTTTCGCAATTTTCAAATATCAGCTTGCGGTTGTTTTCCTTTATCAACGGGCATTCGAGGCCGCTTTTTTCGAACATCGAATAAACCTTTTCGCCCAGCCTGCCCTTTGGCAGTGCAACGTTAATCATTTCCATAAACGGTTTCCAACCCCTTCTGCGACAGCTTGACCGCTCTGCGGTAACGAATGTTATCGGGAAGCTCACGGCAAAGCAGCACCGAGCTTCCGCCGCACGATAGCATTTCGGAGGTGCTTATCGCCGCCGCAATATCATCACCGCACAAAAGCACGGTGTCCACGTCGTATTCCTTCTCGGTGCGGTCAAGTCCCTGCAAGGCATCGAGATAAACGGCAAAGCCGATCGCACCGGCATTGCGGTTCATACTCTTCATCAGTCGGTCGTACTGTCCGCCCGAAAGCACCGCCTCGGGAATGCCTGCGATGTAGCCCTTGAAAACGACTCCGCTGTAATAGCTCATACCTCCGACGGCCGAAAAATCGACTATAACACGCACTCTGCCGCAGCAGTTGCTTATGGCAAGCACGGTCTCACGAAGCTCGGACAAGGCCGCCGCAACACTTTCGGAGCAAAAGCTTGCTTCGACGGCCGCAAAGGCCTGCTCGGGAGACGTGTAATTCTTGGTAAAAACCGCAAGCGGTTCGGCCGAAAGTCCGTTTTCGCCTGCGGCAAGCAGCATATCGTCATAGCTTTTGCGGCTTATGCAGGAAATAAACTTCGGATAAAGCTCGGTCGGCACACCTGCCTCACAAAAGGCAGCTTCGATCAAGCCGACGTGCGACAGCTCGATAACACCGTTTTCCGCCACCGTTTCCAAGCTCTTGGCCGCAAGGCTCAAAACCTCACAAACCTCAAGACGGCCGATTTTGCCGATACATTCAAGCCCCGTTTGCATAATTTCCTTATAGGTATGGGTGCTTCCCGAGATACGGTATACGTTCTCGTTGTAATAAAGCTTTTGAATACCGTTATCGTCCTTACTACTGTTGATTATCGAGAGCGTGACGTCGGGCTTTAAAGCCTTTAAATGCCCGTTTGTGTCGGTAAATGTGATTATTCCGTCGGAAACAAGAAAATCCTTGTTTTTTACATAAAGATCGTATTCTTCGAATTTGCTCATCTTGAAGCGTGAGTATCCGAAGCGGCGGTAAAGCGAGCGCAGTGCAAAGACCGCTTTTTCGTCGCTTTTAAGCAGAGTTTCGTCGATCGCCATAATAAACTCCTTTCGGGGACTTTAATTCTACTTCAATAGTTTACCATAGTAGCACACTGAAGTCAAGCCGCTTTTACGATTTTTCGTGAGATTTTGAAAATATTTTGTCTTTTTTAAGCATCGGACTTTGAACCGTCATCAAGCCTCGGGCTTGAGCCGAAGCAAAAGCTCTACCAGCCGCAGATGCCTGATTTTTGCATTGCGGTGATCGCCTTTTCCCTTATGCTTTTGTGCCGCTTTTCGAGTTCTCTTATAAGATTCTCGGTATCGGCACGCTCGGTCACCCCGTTTTGCGGACAGAGCGACTTTACTATCGGCATATTTTCGACGCGTGCGGCGTGGATTACATCTCGCTCATCGCTGAGGCAAAGCGGACGTATCACGGTCAGCCCTTTTTCCGGAATATCCGATACGGGGCTGAAGCAGGAAAGTGTGCCGTTATTAAGCAGGTTCATATAAAACGTGGTCGCCGCATCACCCGAATGGTGTCCCAACGCCACCTTATTGCAACCGAGAGCCGCCGCCTTTTCATAAAGCGCGCCCTTACGCATTCGGGAACACAAGCTGCACGGATTTTTCTCCTTCCGCCGATTGAAAACAATTTCCCAAATATCGGTTTCCTCGATCATATATTCTATTTCCCGCTCTTCGCAAAATCTCGCAATTTCCGAAAAGCTTCCTCTTTTGTTGAAAAAACCTTGGTCGACCGTTATCCCCACAGCCGTAAAACGCTTCGGATAAAAGTCCGACAGTCGGTTAAGTGCGGCAAGCAGAACAAGCGAATCCTTTCCGCCCGAAACACCGACGGCAATGAGGTCACCGTCCGTGATCATATCGTATTTCTGAACCGCTTGTCTCACGGTTTTAAGCACAGTTTGCATTGCTTTCTCCCCTTACCCTTAGAATTATATAATATTATCGAACGATTTTCAATGCCGTTGTGATTATTTTAACACATCTTGTTTACAAATTAGAACTACCACTTTTCAAAAAAGTGTGGTATACTTGATTTGATACTAAAATATAGGGTGTTATAAATTGAAAGAGCTTCTGAGACTTATCAGTCATAAAAAATTCAAGGCACTTTTTGCCGCCAAGACCCACAATTCTTATATTCAGTTTTTCAGATATGTTTTGGTCGGCGCAATTTCAAGCATTGCCGACTGGTCGGCGCTTTACGTCTGCTATGACCTTGTCAATATGAATTACTACCTCTCCATCGCCGTCGCCTTCCTTTTCGGACTGCTTTTAAACTATGCTTTGTCCAAAAAATTCGTTTTCACGGGTGTCACGGTCAGCGACCGTCCGGCAGGTCAGTTTTATATTTATTTTTTGACGGGAGTTATCGGTCTTATTCTGACCGAGATATTTATGGTCGTGTTCGACCACTATCTTTGCCTGCATTATATGACGGCAAAGATCATTTCCACGATACTTGTTTTTGTGTGGAATTTCGGCTCAAAAAAAATAATACTTTACAGAAAGCGTGACGACAAATGAAAAAGGTTATCATCATCGGTGCCGGCCCTGCCGGAATAGCTGCCGCTTACGAACTTTCTAAGTCTGCGGAATATGACATAACGGTTTTGGAAAGCACCGACCGCATCGGCGGAATATCGCAGACCGTCAAATACAACGGCAACCGAATGGACATCGGCGGACACAGATTTTTCTCGAAGGATCCGCGCGTTACCGAATGGTGGCAGGAAATGCTCCCCTTACAGGGCAAGCCGTCGAAGGACGATGCGGTGCTCGGCCGTGAAAAGGTAATGGCGAACGACGGTCCCGACCCCGAAGCACAGGATGATGTTATGCTTGTGCGTGACCGCATTTCGAGGATCTACTACAAAAAGCATTTCTTCGATTATCCCGTTACTTTAAAGTGGGACACGCTTAAAAATATGGGCTTCGGCACAACCGTAAAGGCAGGATTTTCTTATCTCGGTGCGAAGCTTCACCGCCGACCCGAGACCTCACTTGAGAATTTTTACATCAACCGCTTCGGAAAAGTTTTATATTCGATGTTTTTCGAGGGCTATACCGAAAAGCTTTGGGGCAGACATCCGAGTGAAATATCGGCCGACTGGGGCTCTCAGCGTGTTAAGGGACTTTCGGTCACCGCCGTGCTCCGTGATATGCTTGCGAAGGCCTTGGGACGTGCTCCGAAAAAGACCGAGACCTCTCTCATCGAAAGCTTCTCTTATCCGAAATTAGGCCCCGGTCAGCTTTGGGAAACGGCATTGTCCAAAGCCGAGCAAAACGGCGTTAAGGTTTTGAAAAACTGCACGGTCACAGACTTATGTCACGACGGCAAAAGGCTCACTTCGCTCAGCTACACCGACAGTAGCGGTAATACGCACACAGAAGAAGCCGACATAATTATTTCGACCATGCCCGTGAAAGACCTTGTGTCGGGGCTTGGAAACAATGTGCCCGACAGTGTAAAAACGGCGGCAAGCGGTCTTCCCTACCGTGATTTTATGACGGTGGGACTGCTTGTCAAAAAGCTCAGCCTCAAAAACGAAACCGCCTACAAAACACTTGGCGGCATTGTCCCCGACTGCTGGATATACGTTCAGGATACCTCGGTAAAGCTCGGCCGTATTCAGATATTCAACAACTGGTCACCGTATCTTGTGGCCGACCCCGAAAACACGGTTTGGATAGGACTTGAGTATTTCTGCAACGAGGGCGATGCCCTTTGGAGTATGAGCGACAAAGAGGCGATCGAGCTTGCGATAAGTGAGCTTTGCAAAATCGGTGTTATCGAATCGGCGGATGTGCTCGACAGCCACCGTGAGCTTATCAAAAAGGCTTATCCGGCATATTTTGACACATACAGCGAGATGGACAGTATAATAAGCTATCTTAACGGCTTTGAAAATCTGTACTGTATTGGCCGAAACGGTCAGCACCGCTACAACAATATGGATCACTCTATGGCAACGGCGTTCGAAGCCGTCGACAATATCCGCAGCGGTGTGACGGACAAGTCGAATATTTGGAACGTCAACACCGAGAAGGAATATCACGAGGAAAAATAGCCGCAAAAGAAACCGCCCCCGACGAGTGCGCAAGCAATCGGGAGCGGTTTTGTTTTCGGAATTATTTCTTTGCAATGGCTTCTTTTGCCTTTGCGGCGATATCCTTGGCTCTGAGGCCGAAGATATCGAGCAGTTCATTTGCGGGGCCGGACATACCGAAGCGGTCATAAACGCCGACCTTGACCACCGGAACGGGGCAGGTCTCGGTAACGACCTCGGCAACAGCCGAGCCGAGTCCGCCGATGACCGAATGTTCCTCGGCAGTGACGATACAGCCGGTCTCTTTTGCGGCCTTTTCGATTATCTCACGGTCGATAGGCTTAATGGTGGCCATATTGATGATTCTTGCGCTGATACCCTCGGCGGCAAGAAGGTCATATGCCTCAAAAGCCTCCTTTACCATAATGCCAGTAGCGATAATCGTAACATCGGTACCGCTCTTAAGCTCAACACCCTTGCCGATCTCGAACTTGTAATCGTCACCGAATACAACGGGAACGGCAAGACGTCCGAAGCGCATATATACGGGGCCGTCGATCTCGGCGGCGGCAAGCACTGCCTGTCTTGCTTCGGTAGCGTCGGCGGGGTTGATGATGGTCATACCGGGAATGGTACGCATAACGGCGATATCCTCACAGCACTGATGCGTTGCGCCGTCCTCACCGACCGAAATGCCGGCATGAGTGGCACCGATCTTAACGTTGAGGTGGGGATATCCGATAGAGTTTCTGACCTGCTCGAAGGCACGTCCTGCGGCGAACATCGCAAAGGAGCTTGCGAAAACGGTCTTGCCGGTAGCGGCAAAGCCTGCGGCAACACTCATCATATTCTGCTCGGCGATACCGCAGTTATAGAAACGGTCGGGATAAGCCTTTTTAAAGGTTCCGGTCTTGGTAGCGGCCGCAAGGTCGGCATCAAGAACGATAAAGTCATCTCTTTTTTCGGCGAGCTCGCAAAGGGCGGCACCGTATGCGTCTCGGGTAGCTATATTTTTAACTTCAGCCATTTTTTCTTCCTCCTGCCCTTAGTTCAACTCGGCGATCTTTGCATCAAGCTCGGCCAATGCGGCGGCGGCCTGCTCGTCGTTCGGGCCTGCGCCGTGCCAGTTTACCTGATTTTCCATAAACGAAACGTCCTTGCCCTTAACGGTGTTGGCGATAATTGCGGTCGGACGGTCGGTGCACTTCTCGGCGGCGGCAACTGCGGCCTCGATCTGATCGAAGTCGTGTCCGTCGATGTTGATAACATTCCAGTTAAATGCCTCAAACTTCTTGTCAAGCGGAAGCGGAGAGTTGACCTCTTCGAGGGTTCCGTCGATCTGGAGATTGTTGAGGTCGGCGAAAACGGTAAGATTGTTGAGATGCTTGGCGGCGGCAAACATTGCGGCCTCCCAAACCTGACCCTCTTCGGACTCACCGTCACCGATTATAGAATATACACGGTAGCTGTCACCGTAGTGCTTTGCGGACAAAGCCATACCTGCGGCGGCGGAGATTCCCTGACCGAGCGAACCCGAGGACATATCGACACCGGGAATGTTCTTCTTGTCGGGGTGACCCTGAAGCATTGCATAAGGCTTGCGGAGCTTCTTTATCTCCTCAACGGGGAAGAAGCCGCGAACCGCCAAAACACCGTAGAGAGCCGGTGCGGCGTGTCCCTTAGAAAGGACAAGACGGTCACGGTCAGCCTTATCCGGATTTTTCGGATCGATGTTCATTTTGTCGAAATAAAGATAGGTCAAAATCTCGGTACAGGACAGCGAACCGCCCGGATGTCCCGATTTGGCACAGTTTGTGCCTATAATGATCTGTTTCTTTGCTTCGAGAGAAAGCTTTTTAAGTTCCCTTTTTCTCTGCTCGTTCATTTTGAACCTCCTGATAATGTACTTAAATTTCTTTAAGCTTTGATAAAAACGACGTGAAATACTGCGGAATCTCACTCGTAAATTCCATATATTGACCTGTGGTCGGATGAATAAAGCCGATGAGACCGGCGTGGAGTGCCTGCCCATGAAGCTCGGTCAGGCATTTTTTCGGTCCGTAAAGCGGATCGCCCGCCAACGGGTGCCCGACAGATGCCATATGCACCCTTATTTGATGAGTTCTGCCCGTTTCGAGCCGGAACTTCATAAAGGTAAAACCCTCGTAACGTTTAAGCACCTCATAATGCGTGACGGCAGGCTTCGAATTGACATAAACCACCGCCATTCGCTGACGGTTTTTAGGATCACGCCCTATCGGCGCATCGACCGTGCCGCTGTCTGATTTGACGTTGCCCAAAGCAATTGCACGGTATTCTCTTGTAAAGGAATGCTCCTTTATCTGTTCTGCAAGGCTCTTGTGAGCGGCATCGTTTTTTGCGACGATCAACAGACCGCTCGTGTCCTTGTCTATTCTGTGGACAATGCCCGGCCGTTTGACACCGTTTATGCCCGAAAGACTTCCCTTGCAGTGAAAAAGCAGGGCGTTGACAAGCGTTCCGTCGGGGTTGCCGGGTGCAGGATGCACAACCATACCCTTGGGCTTGTTGACCACAAGCAGATCGCCATCCTCGTAAACTATGTCGAGCGGTATATCCTGCGGCTCGGCTTCGGGCTCTTTGGAATCGGGAACGGTAACTTCTACCGTATCACCGACCTTCAGCTTAGAGCTTTTTTTCAGCACAACACCGTTGACCGTAACGTCACCGTTGTCGGTCAGTGCCGCCGCAAGTGCTCTCGAGATGCCCGTCTTTTGCGAAACAAAGCTGTCAAGCCTTACTCCGCTTTCATCGACCGTTAAATATTCAGTTGTCATCACTTTTGTTCAAGTGCTCGTTTTGCTCGGCAATGGCACTGTCATCCTCGGCGTTGATACTGTCGATAGCGTTTTTGCGCTTGGCATCCTTGATAAAATCGGCCAAAAAATACAAAACGATCAGAGCCGCACCCACGCACACTGCGATATCGGCAACGTTGAAGACTGGAAAATCGAAGAAATCGAACTCCAAAAAGTCGACAACGCTTCCGCCTCTGAAAATGCGGTCGATAAGATTTCCCACACCGCCGCCGAGAACAAGGCAGAGTGCCCAGATCATAAGGCGGCTCTCAAAGGTTCTGCGAATGAGCATCGCAACACAGATTATCATAATCACGCAGGTGACAGTGATAAGAAACCACGTCTGGCCCGAGAGCATACCGAATGCCGCACCTGAGTTGGGCGGTATTCGGTTGAAATTGATTATTCCGGGGATCACGGAAATGACCTCGTTCGGCTCCATCATAACGGTGACAAGATATTTTGTCAGCTGATCGGCACCGACTATGAGCAATCCGCAAATAATAGCTAAAACTGCCGACATAAGCGCTCCTTATTCGGAAATAACCGCACGGCAACGTGCACAAAGGGTCGGGTGGGTGCTGTCGGCTCCGACGGTGGTCGAATAGCTCCAGCAGCGCTCGCACTTCTCGCCCTCGGCGTGCTTAACGGTAACACCGACACCGCTGTCGCCCTTGTGCTCTCCGCCCTCGCCTTCTACAAGCTCAACATCGGAGACTATAAATACCGTCGCAAGGATATCCTCGACCGACTTCAGGAAGCTGTACTGCTCGGCAGAAGCGTAAACGGTCACGGCACCCTCAAGCGATGCACCGATGAGCTTGGATGTACGGGCGATTTCGAGAGCCTTCTTGACATCGTCACGCACGGCGTGGATCTTCTCCCAACGCTCGATAAGCTCGTTGTCGACAATGCCCAAAGCGGTCGGGAAATCGTTAAGAACAACGTTTCTCACGTCATCGCCGTCCATATGAGGCATAAACTTCCAGATTTCGTCGGCGGTGAAGCTCAAAATAGGAGCGATGAGTCGTGTAAGCACGTGAAGCACCTTGTAAATGGTGGTCTGTGCGGCACGGCGTGTCTCGGAGTTCTTGCCCTCAACATAAAGTCTGTCCTTTGCGGCATCGAGATAGAAGTTGGACATATCGAGCACGCAGAAATTGTGAATTGCGTGGAATATAAGGTGATATTCGAAGTTTTCGTAAGCCTCGGTGCACTCCTTAACGATCTGATCAAGACGCATAAGTGCGAACTTGTCCATTTCGTGGAGCTTATCGTCGGAAACGGCATCCTTATTGGGGTCGAAATCGCTGATACAGCCGAGAATGAAACGTGCGGTGTTTCTGATCTTGCGGTAAACCTCGCTGAGCTGCTTCAAAATATCCTTCGAGATACGGATATCGGCGTGATAATCGGAGGAAGCGACCCAAAGTCTCAAAATATCGGCACCGTACTGACCGACAATATCGTCGG
>CAZWLH010000001.1:0-58765 GCA_964634675.1 uncultured Eubacteriales bacterium | reverse complement strand
ACTTTTGAGTTGTTTTTTCTATTATTTTTGTTACCTATCTATTGTATCATAACATGTTTTTTACCCGTTTTGTTATTTCTTTTATCTCAAATTAAATCAAAGCCACCGGTTCAACGGTGGCTTGCTCTACCCCCCTATAAGGGGTTATTACCGGCGCATCTCCTTAAAGGGGCCACTGAACTTTATTATTGCATCAATTGCACTGCCACCCGCAAACGGGTAATGTTTTCAGCTTTTCTTGGTTCCCTCTGACGAGGAAGCCGGCGAGCGGTAGCGAGACTGAGGGAGAGATGCTGTTAACTACCCTTCCGTCTGCGGCTTTGCCGCAGCCACCTCCCCTGACAAGGGGAGGCAAGAGTGCGCTTCGCTAAGTTTTCTATCCCCCCGGTAGAACCGAGGGTTTGTTTCCACGTCTAAAGACACCAACAAAAGCCGACAACCGCCGCACCCGAGGAAGGGCACGACGGTTGTCGGTTGTATGGGGATGAATATGGGTGGGCATTTTCAAAGACGGCTATACCGTCATATCGAAGGCTGAAGTCTTGGTCTCCTGCCTTGTGCGAAGCTTGGGAATGGTTATGGTGTATTCAATATAGCTTTCGGTCTCGCTTTTTCTCGAGGTGGCTTCAACACCCGATTTTCTCATGCTTCCTATTATTTTTGTGATGCTGTTGGTGAAAATCCTTATATCGCCGACCGAGCCTTTGCGCTCGCTTTGCGGCTTTGTGGGAGCAGGGGAAACGATGGTATCGACCAAGGCTTCGGTCTCGCTGAGCGACAGCTGCTCGGCAAGGCAGCGGTTGATTACCTCGTCACGCCGCTCCTCGGGCAGACGGATAAACGCACGTGCGTGCCGTTCAGTGAGATTTCCTGCGGTTATGCGTGTTCGCTGCTCGGGCGTCAGCCGCAGCAAGCGAAGCTTATTCGAAAGTGTCGACTGCGCCATAGAGAGCTTTTCGGCAACCTCCTGCTGTGTCAGCGAAAACTCCTCCATAAGCCGCTTTATTCCGTCGGCTTCCTCGAAAAAGCTCAGGTCGGTGCGCTGAATGTTTTCGATTAGACACATAAGCGAGCACTCACGGTCGCCGGCGGTGACAAGTATGCAGGGAACCGTTTTAAGACCTGCCATAACGCTGGCTCTCAGCCGACGTTCTCCCGATATCAGCTCATATCGGTCACCGACACGTCTGACGGTCATCGGCTGAATGAGTCCGTTTCGCTGAATGCTCGAGGCAAGCTCCAAAAGCTCATAATAGTCGAACTCGCGTCTCGGCTGAAACGGTGACGGAGATATGTTGTCAGGCGACAGACTTATCAGCTTGCGGTCGTTTCTTTTTCGGTCTAACAGCATATCCCTTGTCCTCCTCCCGACTGCAAGCATATATTACCATAATTTGGAAATAAAATCAAGTAAAATGATAAACAAAAATCGGACGGAATTCCGCCCGATTCGACAAATTATAGGGGTTGTTTTGAGATTTTTCCGGCATTTCTCGGATATTTTGTCGGAGTTTGTGATATCTTTTTCACGGTGATTATTCCTCTTTCACCGTATTCGCCGAGAGTGAAGCAGTCGGTGGCCTCGATCTTGCCGCCGAGCAGTGAAACAGCCTTCGAAGCCTCAAGAGCTTCGGTCTCGGCCGATGCTCCCTTCATAGCAATGAAACGGCCGCTCGGCTTAACATAAGGAATACAGTATTCGGAAAGCACACGCATATTGGCAACCGCTCTTGCCACCGCAACGTCATATGCCTCACGCATACCGCTCGGAACATCCTCGGCACGGGAATGAACCGCAGTCACGGGCAATTCAAGCTCGGCGCAAAGCGTTTCGAGAAAGTTTATACGCTTTTGCAAGGAATCCATAAGTGTGAGCTTGATATCGGGACGTGCGATCTTCATAACAACGCCAGGAAATCCTGCACCGGTGCCGATGTCGATGACCGAAGCACCGTTTTCGATATCGGCATATTTGAATATCATAAGACAGTCGAGAAAATGCTTTGCGGCAATTCCCTCGGGGTCGGTTATGGCGGTCAGATTTATTTTTTCGTTCCATTCAACCAAAATTTCGGCATACTTTTCAAGTCTTGACAAGGCAAGCGAATCAAGCTCAAGAAAATCCTTGCAGCCGTCGGTTATTAAATTGAGTGGGAGCTTCATATTTTACCTCCGGTTAATATCGGAAATTTTTTTGCATAAATATAGACAGAAAATTAAGGTTAGGGAGTGGTACAGTGATAATATACACTGCAAAAAGCGGAGACACGCTGTATAATATAGGCAGAAAATTCGGGGTGACAACGTCTGAGACAGAACGCTTCAACGGTCTTTACGACCCCGACAGACTGTCGGTGGGGCAGGATGTACTGATTCCGATAAGCGGAGTATTGCACACCGTGTCCGAGGGAGAGTCGCTTTACAGTATAGCCTCGCATTACGGGGTCACACTCGATGACATAAAGGCCGCCAACAGAGAGCTGCGGTCGCCGTATACGATTTATCCCGGGCAGGTGATAGCAGTACCCGACGGTCGGCTTGCCAAAAGGACAATATCGGTCAACGGCTATGCTTATCCGAGCATTTCGGAAAATGTGCTCCAAAGCACACTGCCGTATCTTACCTATCTGTCGGTCTTTTCATACAGTATAAATCCCGACGGAAGTCTTGTCGGAGCAGACGACACACGTGTCATCGCCGCCGCAAAAGCGGCCGGTGTCGCACCGATAATCGTGATAACCAACACCGACAGTGGCGGCTTCAACGGTGACACGGCACGAGCGGTGCTCGAAAGTGCGGAAGCTTCAAAAAACCTCATCGGCAGTATTATCTCGACGGCTGTGCGCAAGGGTTACAGCGGAATCAACATTGATTTCGAATATCTCTATGCCGACGACAGGGGAGCATATAATGAGTTTTTAAAACGGTTGAGCGAAGCCGCCGTGCAGAACGGACTCATTTTGTCGACAGCCTTGGCACCGAAGGTGTCTTCATCCCAAGCGGGCAGACTTTATGAGGCACACGATTATTCGTTCCACGGCTCGACGGTCGATTACACGGTTGCAATGACCTATGAATGGGGCTATTTATACGGGCCGCCTATGGCAGTAGCTCCCTACACCGAGGTCAAACGCGTTCTGTCATATGCGGTGTCCGAAATACCGAGCGAAAAAATACTTATGGGTATGCCGAACTACGGCTATGATTGGACACTGCCGTTCGAGGAGGGTCGCCCTGCCCGTGTTCTGACAATAAACGGAGCCGAGCGCCTGGCTTATGAAACAGGCTCCGAAATAAAATTTTCAAACACCGCAAGAGCACCCTTTTTCGAGTATGAACGAAACGGAGCCGAGCATATCGTGTGGTTCGAAAATGCGCGCAGCACCGCCGAACGCTTGGGTTTTATCAACGACTTGGGGCTCGGCGGAGTGAGCTATTGGACAATAAACAGCTTTTATGAGCAGAATTGGCGCATACTGTCGAATATGTTCAATATAAGAAAGCTTTCGCTTTGAGCCTATTTGTCGTCATCAAAGACGGCTTCCTCGGGCTCCTCCTCAATCAGTCCCAAATCACGGCGCTTTTCGATATCCTCATCGGGATGCTCCTCGTAATAGGGATCGATTATGTACCTTTTGATCTCGGGGAAAACGTTATACTGAATGAGAAAAGCACGGAACGAAGGGAAAATGAAGACTCCGAGCAGTACAGTCAGCGTAATTCCGATGGTCGGATTTATGATTATCAACCAAAAAGCCGCAATATAGCAAAGTGAGAGCACTATACCGACTATGATATTATGCTTTATTCCGAGCGTGGCGAAAAGCCAGGAGTTTTTGAAAATAGTTTTCAGCTTGAAATCAAAGGTAATCATAAGTGTGTACTGATAGAACTTCGCAAAGCTGAACATAGTGAAGAAGAACATCGTAACGGCGAAGATTATCGCACCCCAGGTCTTGCTAATGATGTCTTGTGTCCAAAAAATGTAAAGGACATAGATATCGGCGGCGATTATCACACCGATAAGAGTGTTTATAATACCGAGCGGCAAAGCCTTTTTCCAGTTCTTCTTTATTGTGCCGAAAAAGTCGGAGGTTACGAAAACGTGCTTGTCTCTTGCCGCCATACGGCAGATATAAGCCATACCGACCTGTCCGAGTCCCGTGGACAAAACGGGAATACACAACAGCACCATCCAGAGCTGGGAAGATATCAGCATCCAGAAATTGCGAAAATAAAGCTCGAAAAAGCGAAAAAATCCTCTTTTTTGAGGCTCGTTTTTCGAAACGCCCTTGCCGGGCTTGTCATAATTCTTTTGAAAAAGTCCCATCAGCGGCCACCCAATCTTCTTGTATTACTGTCCTGTCTTTTGCTTTTGTAAAGCAGCTTTGCCAAAACGGAGTCCTCGTTGTAGCATATGCGGTACATCAGGTAGCAGAACAAAACGAAAAGCAGCAGATAAGCAATATGGAAAACCGTCCACGAAAGCGAAACCTTTGTCAGCTGCGTTGCAGAATTCGTTATCACGTCATTTATGGGCTTGACGGGGCCCAAAACAATGAAGCGATAGACCCAGAAATACCAATTTGCGGCATTGCTCGACGGCAAGAACCGAAGAATAAGGGTCGCAAGGTATAAAACAAAAAGCGGAACGGCAGTGATAAGTCCGATAATGAGTCCCCTGTTTTTATTGTGCTCTGCACCGTTGAAGTCGCAGTTGTTGCGATCCTTCGCCGCAATATCGGCAAGAACCGAGCCTGTGGTGCAGAAAAGTATGCCTAAGCTGAAAACGGTGCTTAAAACGACCTCGACGGCCTTGGCGCTCTTGGGCATCTCGGAAAAAACCGAAACATATTTCATATTATTCTCGGGGTTTGCGGGCTTTTCCGATTTATCTATGAATCCGAGATCCTCGGAGCTTCCGTCCTCAGAAACGCGGTGAACCTCGTAACCGACGACCTCGGTCGCAAAGCTCTTCAGCATAAAGTGGAACGAAAACTGTACGAACATACACAGAAATGCGGTAAACAGCATCATGCCCAAAATTTTACCTGCGGCTTTCGTGTTAGTCATTATGTCACCTCATAAAATTAAATTACCGTAACGGCGGTTCCGGCAAAGGCACCGGAATTTAAAAAAGGGTAAACGGCTAAGGCACCGCAAAGCACGGTGCCTGCCGCTCACCCTCTAAACTGCAATTATTCCTCGGTTGCTTCGGCGGTTTCCTCTGCATCCTCGCTCTTCTCGATGAGAGCACGGATAGAAAGGCTTACACGCTTCTTGTCAAGATCGATGTCGATGATCTTTGCATTGACTTCCTGACCTACGGTAAGCTCGTCGCCGGGCTTCTCGATACGGCGGTCAGCGATCTGAGAAATGTGGATAAGGCCGTCAACGCCTGCGATGATTCTTGCAAATGCACCGTATGTAGTCATACTTACGATCTTAACGGTGACAACATCGCCGACGGCATACTTTGCTTTAAAGATTTCCCAAGGATTCTCGTCGGCCTTCTTGTAGCCGAGAGATATCTTCTTCTTCTCTTCGTCGATAGCCTTGACATATACGTCGAGGGTATCTCCGACCTTAACGACCTCGGAAGGATGCTTGATGCGCTCCCAGGAGAGCTCGGAAATGTGAACCATTCCGTCAACACCGCCGAGGTCTACGAATGCGCCGTAGCCGGTGATGGACTTAACGGTACCGGTGAAGCGGTCGCCGACGGCAACGCTTGACCAGAACTTCTCTTCTGCTGCGCTCTTCTGCTCCTTCAAAACGGCACGTGCCGAGCCGATAACACGGCGACGCTGGCCGATTTCGATGATGCGGAACTTAATGGGCTGACCCTTCAATGCTTCGAGATCGTCGTTTCTCGAAAGGGTGGCCTGAGAAGCCGGAATGAAAACTCTGATGCCTTCATAGAAAGCGACAACGCCGCCCTTTACGACATCGGCAACAGTAGCCTCAATGACCTCTTCGCTTTCCTTTGCGGCAAGAACCTTGTCCCAGCCTGCAATGGCGTCAAAGCGCTTCTTGGAAAGCATTACGGTGCCTTCCTGATCGTTAGTGCGCATAATGATGAGGTCAAGCTCATCTCCGACCTTAACAGCCTCGGTAAGCTTAACGGACGGATCGTTGGAGAACTCGGCGGCGGTGACATAACCGGTATGTTTTCTGCAGATATCCACCTGAATCTCGGTCGGGTTGACGGCGAGAACGATGCCCTTTACCTTCTGGTCTGTATTTGAACTGCTTTCGGTTGCGTTAAGCATCTCCTCGAAAGACATTTCATCGTTGATTGTTTCCTGCATTGCAGGGCTCTGCATTTCTTGCATGGTGTTTAGAACCTCCTTTATTATACCGGACGGCGTTGAAGCCCCGGCCGCAACTCCGATAAGGCACGCATCGGCGATCATCTCTCGGTCAAGCTCGGCTGCGGTTTCAACGTGAACCGTCCTTCTGCACACATCGCTGCAAACCTGCGCAAGCTTGCACGTGTTGGAGCTGTGCTTACCGCCGACGACGATCATAACATCACAGCGTGATGCCAGATCATATGCTTCCTGCTGTCTTTTCGAAGTAGCATTACATATTGTATCAAAAATTTTCGCATTTGTATAGAGTTTTTTTAAAATTTTTTGACACTTTTTCCAAAGTTCCGTGTTAAAAGTGGTCTGAGAGACCGCAGTAACCTCGGTTTCGGGTGAAATTTCGCCCGAATTACACAAATTTTCAAGCTCTTGCTCATTTGCGAAAACATAATAAGGCCCCTTGCAGTGGCCGATTATGCCCTCGACCTCCTTGTGATTTTTGTCGCCGGCTATCAAAACCGTTCTGCCGAGCTCACCCGCTTCGGCGACGAGCTTATGTATCTTTGCGACAAAGGGGCAGGTCGCATCGGCCGTTTCGACGTTGAGTCGAGCCGCCTTTTCGACAACCTCGAGTGCAACTCCGTGTGAGCGAAGGACGAGTATCTCGCCGCTTTTCACTTCCTCGGGGTCACTTACTATCCGGGCACCCCTCGCCTCAAGCTCGGCAACAAGCTGAGGATTATGGATTATCGGGCCTAAGGTGGCAACCTTCTTACCGTCGGACAAAAGCTTTTCGACCATTTCGACCGCACGGTTCACGCCGAAGCAGAAGCCGGCCGTCGAAGCCAGAATTATCTCACTCATCGCTTACTCCCGTTCAAGTGCTTCTTTAATAACCTTCAGCAAAGCCTCGATCGACTGCTCAAGGTTAAGCTCCGAGGTGTCGACCGTGACCGAGCCGTCGGCAGGCTTAAGCGGAGCCACCGGGCGGTTCATATCCTGCTCGTCACGAAGCTTTATATCCTTAAGCACCTCATCAAAGCTTATCTCGGTGCCCTTCAGCTTCAGCTCGTCAAAGCGACGGCGCGCCCTGACCTCGGCACTTGCGGTCAGGAAAATCTTGACTTTTGCATCGGGCAAAACGACCGTGGCAATGTCACGTCCGTCCATTACAACATTGTTTTCGGCGGCTATCGAGCGCTGAAGATCCAAAAGAAACTCTCTTACCTTCGGATTTGCCGAGGTTTTCGAGGCGGTCATTGCGACGGTCGGGGTTCTTATGAGCTTTGAAACGTCTTCGTTGTTGAGAAATACCCTTTGCTCGCCGTCGATATATTTAAGGTCGACCGAAATACCGTTCAGATGCCGTGCCACGGCATCACCGTCTTCGGGGTCAATGCCCTCGCAAAGCACGCTGTAAGCTACCGTGCGGTAAAGGGCACCCGTGTCGACATAAATATAGCCGAGCTTTTCGGCCGCTGCTCTCGCAATAGTGCTTTTGCCGGCACCGGCAGGCCCGTCAATGGCTATTGCATTAGTTTTCTCTGACATAAAAAATCCCCCAATATTTTAGTAAAGGCTTCCTGCCGCCGATCCTGCGGCATAGCCCGTGGAAAAAGCAATTTGAAGATTGAAGCCACCCGTGAATGCATCGACATCGAGCACCTCACCTGCGAAATAAAGACCCTTAACGAGCTTCGACTCCATAGTTTTGGGGCTTATTTCGGTGAGTGCGACACCGCCCTTTGTGACAATGGCTTCATCTATCGGCCTAAAATCGGTAACGGTCAGTGTCAGTGATTTCAAAAGCTCGGCCAAGCCGCGTCTTTGCTCACGCGTTATTTGATTGACCTTTGCGGTCGGTTCTATGCGTGACAGCTTGACGATGACGGGAATAAGCTTTCTCGGAAGCAGATCACCGAGTGAATTGAGAAAAATTTTATTGTTGAATTTTTCGAAATCACGGCAAATGCGTTCGTCGAGCTTTTCTACCGTTAAGGCAGGCTTTAAGTCGATAACGACGGTATGTGTCTGCGCTTTCGGCTCCTTTATATAGGCCGAGGCACTGAGAATGACAGGTCCCGACAGTCCGTAATGTGTGAACATAAGCTCACCGAAATCGGAAAAAGCCGGCTTTGAAGAGCCTTCTTTAAGCACCCTTACGCCGATGTTTTTCAAGCTCAGTCCCTGAACGGACGAGCACCATCCCTCGGCAACGTTCAAGGGCACAAGTGAAGGTCTCAAAGAGGTGACACGGTGCCCCACAGCTTTTGCAAACGCATATCCGTCGCCCGTTGAGCCGGTCGTGGGGTAAGAAAGACCTCCTGTCGCAATTATGACCGAGTCGGCTTCGAAGAATTTTCCGCTTTCGGTGAGAACCGAGAAGCCGTCACCGTCTTGCGAAACCGAGGTAACACGCTCACAAAGTATATCGGCACCGACCGATCTTACCGCCTTGACGAGTGCATCGACTATGTCGACCGCCTTGTCGCTGACGGGAAAAACACGGTTGCCACGCTCGGTTTTGAGCGGAACGCCGAAATCCTCGAAGAAACGCATAGTGTCCTCCGACGACCAACCGCCGAAGGCCGAATAAAGAAACCGTCCGCCGTCTGGAACCGAAGCGACAAGACCGTTCACATCGGTGTTGTTTGTGACGTTACAACGTCCCTTTCCGGTTATCATAACCTTTCTCGCCGGGCGTGCATTGCGTTCAAGCACGGTGACCCTTGCTCCGCAGGCTGCGGCGGCATAGCCTGCCATAAGTCCTGCGGCACCGCCGCCGACTATCAGAACCTTTTTCATTTTCTACCTCTGTTATCGGTGCGAAACAGTGCACCGAAGCGTTTTTTGATTATGTAATACAGCGGAACGCCCAATGCCGTGCATACCGTCGCCTCACCCAAAGCGACCTCACCGGCCGACAGGAAAAAGCCGAAAAGAGTCACTCCCTCGGGCAAAAAGACCGTTGCGACAAGTCCCACCGTTACCGCATTGAAAATGACGGGCGGCAAAACGGCAAGGAACGGCAGGGAGCGAAGCGGAAGCTTTGACAAAAGCCTTATGCATACCGCTGAAAGGCAGGTTGCGGCGGCACCGCTCAGAATATCGATCGGGCCGAACGGACTTGTAATATTACCGAGCACACAGCCCAACGTAAGCCCCGGTACAGCCGCCGGTGTGAACAGAGCAAGCACGTTCAGCGCCTCGGAAAGTCGGAACTGGATGCTTCCGTAGGCAAGCCACATTGCCGCAGACAAATAGGTGAGAACAGCATAGGCGGCGGCAATAAGAGCCGCCGTCACGGCTTTTTGTGACAGCGTTTGCGTGGATCTCATAAAATTTCCTCCGTAGTTTTATTTTAGGTCAGGATTTTGCGAACTGACCCCTATATAATGAACGGAAATCGAATAAAACACCTTTCGATTTCCACGTCATTAAATGTTAAAGCGACTGCCGTGGATTTTGCACTATTTCAAATGCTTTGTATACTCGGCAACCGCAAGTCGGTCGCACCGTTCGTTTTCTTCGTGACCGGCGTGACCCTTTATCCAATTGAAGGTGACGGCGTGGGTCTCGCAAAGTGACAAAAGCTCTGCCCAAAGGTCGGAGTTAAGAGCCGGCTTTTTATCGGACTTTTTCCAACCGTTTCGCCGCCACGACACAGCCCAGCCCTTGGTTATGCCGTTCACGACATACTGTGAATCGGTGGTCAGCACCACCTCGCAGGGTTCTTTTAAGCATTGCAGTGCTTTTATGCAGGCGGTAAGCTCCATACGGTTGTTGGTTGTGCCGTCGCAGAAGCCCGAAAGCTCCTTCTCGGCCTCACCGAAGCGGAGCACGGCACCCCAACCGCCCGGGCCCGGATTGCCCGAGCAGGCACCGTCGGTAAAAATGTAAACCTTTTTCATACTAATACTTTCTGTAGCTTCCGACCACGCGGCCGAGAATTGCCATAAATTCCGGATAGATTGGGTCGAAATCGGGATTTTCGGGTTGCAGATACGGCTTTTCGCCGCGTTTCATAATAAGTCTTTTGACCGTGGCCTCTTCGCCGATCAAAGCGACGACTATATCGCCGTCACGGCCGATCATATTTCGGTCGGCAAAAATAATGTCACCGTCCAAAATGCCGGCATCTCTCATACTGAGTCCGCTGACACGCAGGGCAAAAACACCGTCCGACCGCTCCGAGGAGATGGGGTAGGGAATATAGCCTTCTATTTCCTCAACCGCCAAAATCGGGTTGCCGGCGGTGACCTTACCGACTATCGGAACCATCGCCGAATCCGACATACCCGAAAGCCTTATACTGCGTGATGAGTTTGAATTCCTCGTGATATAGCCTTGCTCGGCAAGCGCCTCAAGTGCCGCATGAACGGTAGAGGTCGAGCGGATACCGGTCGCTTCACAGATTTCTCTCACTGTGGGCACATACGAATTTCTCAAAGTCTTTTGCAGATAAGAATACACCGTTTTCTGCTTTTCGGTAAGAGCTGATTTTGACAAAATATCACCCTCTGTTTTATATTTCGGAGGCTATTTTCTTGATATAGGCTCTCAGCTCGTCACCGACGTCGGGGTGATTGAGCCCGACCTCAATGTTGGCCTTCAATATGCCGAATTTGTTGCCCATATCGTATCTTGTGCCGACGAAATCAACGCCGACCATACCGCTTTTGCGAGCCATAACGGCCATGGCATCGGTAAGCTGAAGCTCACCGCCGGCACCTGTGGGAATGGTTGCGAGAATGTCGAAAATATCGGGGGTCAGCACGCAGCGGCCGAGTATGGAATAAAGTGAAAATATCTTGTCGAGCGAAGGCTTTTCGATCATATCGTCGATAGCGTAAACGTTATCGTTGAGATTTGAGATCTTCATAGAGCTGTATTTTACGATCTGCTCTTCGGAGACCTCTTTTATTCCGACAGCACATTTGCCGTATCGGTCAAAGGCACGTGCAACCTGACCTATAACGGGGTCGCTGTTGTTGATAATGACGTCGTCACCGTACATAACCGCAAACGGCTCATCCTGCACAAAGCTTTTGGCGCAAAGCACGGCGTGACCGAGACCCTTTGCCTCTTTCTGTCTTATGAAATAGATGTTGGCCATCTTGGCGACCGACTTAAGCTCGGACAAAACGTCCTCCTTGCCGCCGCGCTGTGCCAACAAATGCTCAAGCTCAAAGGAGTGGTCGAAGTGATCCTCGATAACACCCTTTCCGCGGTTGGTGATTATAAGGATATCGGTAATACCCGAGGCAACCGCCTCTTCGACAATATACTGTATTGCGGGCTTGTCAACTATCGGGAGCATCTCTTTCGGAACCGCCTTCGATGCAGGTAATACACGTGTTCCGAGCCCCGCCGCAGGGATAATGGCTTTTCTTATCATATCTCGTCCTCCTTTAGTGCTACCATAGCATACTTGCGATAAGCTGAGGCAAATAGCTTGAAACGAAAAGTATCAAAGCGGCAAGCCACAGGCTTACATTGCCCTTTGAAAGCAGTGTCGCATCAAGATCCTCGACTTCACCGTCGGAGGTGATCTTGCGAACGCTGTCCAAGGTGAAGCTGCGGTACATCCAATCGCCCATTCTGCCGCAAATTATTTTGGGCACAAGGCTCAGTACCGTGCTTACAACCGCCATAATTATTGATAAAAGGCTGAATTCGCCGATATTGTTCATCAAGAGATTATAGGTGCCGTAAGAGGCGGTAGTGCCCTGCTCTGACAAGAACTGTGCAAGCTCAACCTCAAGCGGATACGCACAAAGACCGGCCGCTATGGCGAGTATAAGAAATACAGCGCCCTGAAAATACATTTTTCTCGAGAAGCACCAAGCTTCCGGCGACAAAAAGGCCGCCCAGTTCCAAGAGCCCTTGCTGTGCTTGTTGAGAGCGGCAAAGCGCGGAACATAACGGTGTGCGTTGCTGCCGACAAACTTGCCGATGTGCTCGACCTTTACATCCTCGATCTTCGAGTCCTTGGGTATTCCGCCGTAGGAATTTTCGTTAAACGGCATACCGCCGACAAACACGTGAGGTGCATTGCCCCTTTGCGAGTGGGGGCGTCCGTTGTCATATGCCTGTCCGCAGTATGGGCAGAAGTTGCCGTCGTGCGAGTTGGAAAGCCGTCCGCAATAGGCGCACTCGCGTGATTCGCTGCGCTCTTTTTCGGCAGCTTCTTCGGCCTTGGCAGCCGCCTTATCATACTGACGGTCGGTGCCGTGATCGGTCTCAAGACCGCAATGGCCGACCGTTTGCCAGCAATCTCTGTGGTGCGGAGCGCCGCAAACGGGGCAGACGACAACGTCATCGTCCTCGAAAAGATAGCCTTTGCATATAGGGCACTGCTTATTTTCTGTTTCTTGATTCATTTTTTCTTTTTCTCCGTCTTTGGGCGGATTTTCGGTCAAAGGCCGCAAATACCGCTTCAAAATATTCTTTGCCGTAATTGTGAAATTCGCCGTTTTTTATCATTTGGCGAAGCTTGTTTCGATGCACCCATTTGGCTTCGCTGACCTCCTCGGCCTGGAGCTTTAACTCGGATACCGGGAGGGTCTTGCAGACCAAGAATATGTTGAGTATCGAATTCTTACGAACCATATGCTTGATAAGCTTAAGCTCGGATTCGCTTGCCTCAATGCCCATTTCCTCGCAAAGCTCACGGCAGGCGGCGACCTCGGCCGTTTCGCCCGACACGGCACTGCCGCCGATAGCCGCCCATTCGCCGGGCATCAGCGGTTTGTCAAAGCTTCGCCGTTGGATGAGCACACGTCCGTCGCTGCCGAGCACCCATATGTGCACCACAAGATGATATTCGCCCTTGGCAAGGCAGACCCGTCTTCGTTCGACCGTCTTGCCTATGGGTTGACCGTTTCTGTCAAGTATGTCCCAAACTTCCATATAATTTCCGCCGTCAGTGCTTTTCGGCAACCTCTCCCGCTTTTTTGTAAATACTGTTTGCCGGAACGGTTCCCCTTACCGACGAAAGCGGATAGACGTTGCTGTTCTTTCCTATGACCGTGCCGGGATTGAGCACCGAGCCGCAGCCGACCTCGACAAAATCGCCGAGCATGGCACCGAACTTTTTCATTCCGGTCTCAATGCGCTGACCGTTTGCCGAAACCTTGACAAGTGTCTTGTCGGATTTGACGTTGGAGGTTATAGAGCCGGCACCCATATGTGAGCGGTAGCCCAAAACCGAATCGCCGACATAGTTATAGTGAGGTATCTGAACACAGTCGAAGATGACGGCGTTTTTGACCTCGGTCGAATTGCCGACAACTGCCGACTTGCCGATTATCGCACTGCCTCTTATAAAGGCACAGTGGCGTATCTCTGTACCTTCATCGATTATACAGGGACCTGCAATGTATGCCGACGGAAAGACCTTGGCGCTTTTGGCTATCCAAACGTCATCGCAGACCTTATCGAAAACCTCGGGGTCAAGTGTCGCACCGAGCTTCGGAATAAATTCCTTAATAAAGGGCAAGACCTCCCAAGGATATGTTTTGCCCAAGAAAAGCTCGGAGGCTATTGTTTTATCGAGCGAATAAAGCTCATTTACAGTGATACTGTCCATTTTTACTCCTTCAGCCGTCAAGAATATACAGCTTGCCGTTTATATATATATTTTACTATATTGTACCAAACTTTTGTTCTATATACAACACTTTTTTTGTTTCGCAAAGCAATATTTTTTATTAACACAGTGTAAATTTTCGAAAAAACGTTTCAAATCGGTGCGATTGTGTGGTACAATAGGACGAAACAGTGATAAAAGAGGTTCAAAAAATGGGCTATAAAAAGAACTTTTGGTATATTTCGGGTGTTATATTGGCCTTGCTTTCGGCCGCAGTGATGCTTGTGACCATGATAATAATGTATTTCGGCAGCAATGTTGCGATAATAGTTTTTTTTGCGGCCTGCGTGCCGTTTGTGACGGGCGTGCTTTTGGCAGGTGCGGTCAAGCGCCGATACGCAGAGGCCGAAATGAGCGGCAAGGAGCCGTTGCCGATGTTTTATACCGTGAGGTATCTTTTTTATCGTTTAAGGTGTCTGTTCGCCGAAAAGGGTGCGGTTCGTGTTATGCTGACCGGATTTACCGTGCTGTCATTTGCGATAACGCTTTGCTTTGCCGGCTTTTGCGGACACTATGCCTACAAGCGCCATTCGATAAGAACCGACGGGAACTTTGTCAACAATAAGGTCTTGTATGAGGAGTATTATTCGCTTTGGGTCTCGGCCCGGGACGAGGGCGATGAGGAGGCGGCTCACGGCTTCTTCGAAACCATGGAAAAATACAATTCCGACAACGCCGTAATGCGCGGAATGATAAAGAAGCACACCGAGGAACTGAAAAAGAATGCCGCAGTAACCGTGTTTTCGGGTGCGGTGACGGTATTTTTCTTCACTCTTTCGGCGGTGTGCACCCTAAGATCCAAAAATAAACGCCGTGCAAAATGATGTGTTTCGCATATTTCTCAACCTGTGACCGAAAGTGTGATACAAAGCGTGATATTTTTGTCGAAAATTGTTGACAAATCAACAATTTTGCGGTATTATGTCACATAAGGGGTGACGAAAAAAGCGTGCCTCTTTAGGAGTGTTAACAATGACCAACAGTTTTGACAGATTCGAAAGATTTACGGGTGCTGTAATAGAAATAAACCGCTATTGGCGCCAGATTGCCGCCAAGGCAATGAAAAAGTACGGTTTAAAGGGTGCATTTATTCAATATTTGATGGCACTTTACCGCAATCCGGAAGGACTTAATTCGGTCGATCTCGGCAAGGCCTGCGATAAAAACAAGGCCGATGTTTCGAGAGCACTTGCGACTCTTGAGGAAAAGGGTCTTGCCGAACGTGAAAGCGTTACCGGCAAAAGCCTCTACCGTGCGAAAATCAAGTTGACCGTTGAGGGAACACGTGTTGCCGAGGAAATGCGTCATTCGGTCGAGCACGCAGTTGAGCTCGGTGGAAGAAACCTTTCGGAAACTCAGCGTGAGCTTTTCTATAAGGCTCTTGAGAGCATCAGCGAAAATATGCGAAATTTAAGTATTGAAGACAACATTTGATTTTAGAAATTAAAAAGGCCTTTCGGTAAAGTGCAAGCTGCACTCGTCCGAAAGGCTTTCCTTATTTGCGGGGTGTTTCGGTCGGCTCAACGGTTGAAAAGCCACCCCGAGGCATCCCTTCGGCTATTGTCGGGAAAAAATCATCGGTGTCGGCGGTCGGCTGGATATTATAGGTGCCGTATTTGTTTACAACATCCTCGGCCGTTGCCGGTTGACCGTAAAACGGCTCGGCCGACGGAGCGGCTATGGGCCGTTTGCCGTTTTCAGCTTGTTTTTTGCTCAAAAAAATCATCTCCCATGGGTATTGTTACCCGCGGGAGACGAAATAAACATACTTTTACCGAAGTCCTTCGCAAGAGCTTCGGTTTTCTTCCGCACCTTCCGAAGCTTTTTCCTCGACGGTGTCGGCGGCTGCCAGAAATTCGGCGAGAGAGGGCTGTTCGCACTGCTCTTCTTCACGCTCGGAATGCATTTTGCGGCGCTTTTCGTTTATCCAGCGCTCGATCGGCTTGGAAATTTTAGGAACGATCAAGGCAACTGCGGCAATCATTGCCATAAACAGAAGCCAAATTATAAAATATCTGATATACAGTCCCATAATTATTTACCGGCCAAAATGTCGCATACCGAATCGCAGTAGCCGACCGCATCCGATACCGGCAGACCTGCAATGAGTCTTGCCTGTGCACTCAGTATTTTAGCGAGTTTTTCGGCTTTGTCCTTATCGGTTTCGAAGGCGTTTTTCAAGGTCTCGAAGATCGGGTGCTCGGGGTTGAGCTCAAGCACCTTTTCGGCCTTGGGCTTCTGCTCGTCACCGGGCATCATGGCGAAGTATTTCTCCATTTCAAGGGTTACGGAGCCGGTGGTCGAAAGGAATACGGGGTGCGTTTTGAGCTTGTCGGACACAACGCAGGAGGCTATTTCGTCGCCGACGGCGTTTTTGACGAATTCGCAAAGCTCCTTGTTGGACTCTCTGATCTCATCGGACTTCTTTTTCTCTTCGTCGGAAAGCAGTCCCGAATCCTCGGCATCAACCGCCTTGAATTCCTTATCCTCGAATTTTCCGATGCCGTTTACGACAAATTCGTCGACATCGTCGGTGAGATAAAGCATCTCATAACCCTTGTCACGGCAAAGCTCGGTTTGGGGCAGAGCCGCGATTTTTTCGGCACTTTCGCCGCAGGCATAGTAGATATACTTCTGCTCCTCCTTCATACGTCCGACATAGTCCTTTAATGTGGTGAACTTATCGGAATCGGAGGAACGGAAAACAAGCAGATCCATAACGGCATCCTTGTGCAGACCGTAATCGCTTACAACGCCGTATTTTATCTGAATACCGAAGTTTTTCCAGAATTCCGCATACTTTTCGGGGTCATTCTCCAAAAGCTTTTTAAGCTCGGATTTTATCTTCTTTTCGATGCTTTGGGCGATTGTTTTAAGCTGACGGTCGTTCTGAAGCATTTCTCTCGAAATGTTGAGCGACAGATCCTGAGTGTCGACAACACCCTTGACAAAACGGAAATGGTCGGGCAAAAGCTGTTCGCATTTGTCCATTATCAAAACGCCCGAGGAATAAAGCTGCAAGCCCTTTTCGAATTCCTTGGTGAAATATCCGTAGGGCACCTTTGAGGGGATGAAAAGCATTGCCTTATACGAAACAAGTCCGTCGGCGTTGACACGGACGGTGAGCATCGGGTCGGAAAAGTCCATAAACTTATCCTTGTAATAACGGTTGCATTCCTCGTCCGAAACCTCCGACTTGGGACGCTGCCAGATCGGCACCATACTGTTGAGGGTCTCGATTCTTTTGACCGTTTCGTACTTGGGCTCTTCACCCTCTGCGGCGGTATTTTCGGTTCTTTCGACCTCGGCCTTTATCGGATAGCGGATATAGTCCGAATACTGCTTGATAAGTCCGCTTATGCGGTAGGAATCAAGATGTTCCGAATATTTTTCGTCGTCGGTATCGGGCTTTATGTGCATAATGATGTCGGTACCGCAGCCGTCCTTTTCACATTCGGTGACGGTATAGCCGTCGCAGCCTGAGCTTACCCACTTATAGGCAGTGTCGCTGTTGTACTTTTTGGTTATGACGGTGACCTCGTCGGCAACCATAAATGCGGAGTAGAAGCCGACACCGAACTGACCGATGATATCGGCACTGCCGTTTTCGGCATTTTCCTTTTCGGCAAGCTCCTTTTTGAAGGTGAGCGAACCGCTTTTGGCAATAGTACCGAGGTTTTCCTCGATTTCCTTGCCGTCCATACCGATACCGTTATCCGAAACGGTTATCGTGCGGGCTTCCTTGTCGAGCTTGATGCTTATGCCGAATTCTCCGCACTTTTCACGAACCGATTCATCGGTCAGCGAGATGTAGTGGAGCTTGTCGACGGCATCGCTCGCATTGGAGATGATCTCACGCAGGAAGATATCCTTGTTGGTGTAGATCGAGTTGATCATAAGGTCGAGTAGGCGTTCCGATTCGGCCTTAAAGCTTTTCTTTTCCATTTCTATTACCTCTTTTTTCTAAAACACTTCACGGTAGTAAAGACCGCGAGTGAAATCAACATCGGGTGACGAATCCGAAGTGCCGAGAGTCAAAACACGGGCACAGCGCTCTGGGGCTTCGTCGGTAAAATACAGTATTTCAAAGTCGAGACCGCGCATTTCGGCACGGCGGTCGAACATCCAAACGGGACGGGAGTTGAACAGCTCGGAAAATTCACCTCGGCACATAACGGGGAAGCTTATACCCTTGCGGTCAGAAAGCTCACAGTGACCGCCGCACTCCTTACAGCCGCGGCCGTTTTTGCCGGGGCAGTTTTTGAAGAGCATAAGCGGCAGCCGTCCGTAGGAAATGATCCCCTTCGGCATATCGGTGCCGCAACGAACGGCTTGTGACAGTGACATTTCGAAGGACAGTGCTGCGGCCGAAGCGCCCATTTCGGCAACGGCTTCGAGTGACACAGTGTTATATATGTTCATTCCGAAATCGGCAACGGTTGCAATACCGACACGCCGAGCCGTTTCAAACGCTGCGAGATTGCCGCAAACGGCGGCCCTTACGCCCGATTGCTTGGCCTTTGTCAAAAGCTCCTCATATTTTGCGGTGCTGTGCATAACACCTCTCGGAAGCTCGGCCAAAACGGGAATATCACAGTGCTTTACGGCCTCGAAATCACATTCAACGGGCAGGATTATCGCCGACAAACCGTCAAGTGAGCCGCATAGCTGCTCTGCACGTGCAAAGCGTGCGATGCGCTTCGGCAGTGCATTTGAAATACGGCGGTCGGGCAGAGAAAAGCTTGATACCGTGCTGCCGTTTAAACGGGTACGATCGGCAGCCGCACGGAGCGCCGACATTTTTTCAAAGGCCTCTCTTTTTGCGGCGTTGAGCTCCGAGCCGCCGACCGAAAGACCGTCGCCGATTCGGCAACCGACATGTTCAACGGTATAAGGAGTTCCTCCGCTTTTTTGAAGCTTTTCTGCAACAAAGGAAGCACAGAGCGGTCGGCTTTCGGCAGTTCTCGGAACGGTGCCCGACACCGAAACGGTGTTCCGTCCGTCGGAAAGAGTGAGGCAAAAGGGTTTATCCTTTAACGCCTCAAACTCGGCCGAAAGGACGACACGGCCGGTCTCACGGCGGTAAAGCTCGTGTGCGGCGTTTATGCTTTTGGCAGCGAGCTTTTCGTCCGCATCGGTGCGGATACCGAACATATCACGGCCGGTTTTCCCGAAATAGTAGCCGTCGGTGTGTCCGCTCCTCGAGAAAAGACCCGATAAAAGCTCCGAAACCTCGGAAGGAACGGCTTTCCCGTCGGCCGCGGCTCGCACTGCGGTGACAGCTGCCGCAACATATTCCGGCCGCTTCATACGGCCTTCGATTTTAAACGAGGTGACACCCATATCGGCCATTTCACCGATATGCGAAATGAGGCTCATATCCTTAAGGCTAAGATCGTTGCCCGTGCCGCCGCTGACGGCGAAGGGCAGGCGGCATGGCTGAGCGCAAAGGCCGCGGTTGCCGCTTCGTCCGCCGAGCAAACTGCTCAAATAGCACTGTCCCGAAAGGCACATACAAAGAGCACCGTGGATGAAGGCTTCGACCTCCATGCCGAGCTCTTTTGCCGTTTTGCATATCGATGAAATCGTGCTTTTGTCACATTCTCTTGCGATAACGACACGCTCAAAGCCCATTTCGGCAAGAGGTCTCAGGGCATCGGCACTGTGCACCGACATTTGAGTCGAGGCGTGCAACGGCATATTCGGAAGATGACGTCTCAAAAGCCTTATCAGCCCCAAATCCTGCACGATGAGTGCATCAACACCGATTTCGGCCGCTTTTTCGGCAACTGCAAGAGCAGCCGACAGTTCACTGTTGGCTGTAAGTGTATTAAGTGTAAGATAGGTTTTGACCCCTCTTATTCTTGCAAATTCCACACAACGGCGCATTTCTTCGTCGGTGAAGTTTTTTGCGTTTCGGCGCGCGTTGAATGAGCCTGCACCGAAGTAGACCGCATCGGCTCCCGATAAGACTGCGGCGTTAAAGGCCTCGGACGTTCCGGCAGGTGCTAAAACCTCGGTCATAATGCGCTCTTACCTATGCGAAGCTGACGGTTCTCACGGTTAAGACGTTCGATCTCACGCCTTGCGCCGTCGATCTCAAGACGTGCACAGGCAAGCTCCTCCGAGGTGCTTTTAAGATCGGCCTTGACCTCTTCGATGGCCGCAGTTGCCTTTTTCGAAGAATCAAGATAGTCGAGTGCCGCAAGGATAGCGACCATCGCCGTTGAAAGATACGGATTGCTTCGAGCCAGCGAATCAAGCTTTGTATTAAGCTCGTCGCCTATCTTGCGAACATAGGTCTCGTCATCCTGCGACGAAATTATGTAGTCGATACCTCCGACCGTTATCCTTATTTTGTTTGCCATAATTCCACCCCTACAAAACTTATCGTTACTATTTTACACCATTACGGGAAAATAATAAAGATAATCTGTTAATTTTTTTGAAAAATTTTAAAATATCGCAAAGAAATTTATTCGTCAAGCTTAAGAACGGCCATAAACGCCTCCTGCGGAACCTCGACCGAGCCCAGCTGACGCATACGCTTTTTGCCTTCCTTCTGCTTTTCGAGAAGCTTCTTCTTTCGTGTGATGTCACCGCCGTAGCACTTGGCCAGAACATCCTTACGCATTGCCTTGACGGTCTCGCGCGCAATTATTTTGCCGCCGACGGCGACCTGTATCGGAACCTCGAAGAGCTGACGGGGAATATAGTCCTTAAGCTTTTCGGCGATACGTCTTGCACGTGCATATGCGTTGTCGGAATGAACTATGAAGGAAAGTGCATCGACAACGTCGCCTGCAAGCAGAACGTCAAGCTTCACAAGCTTCGAGGGACGGTACTCCTTTATCTCGTAATCATAGCTGGCATAGCCCCTTGTACGTGACTTGAGGGCATCGAAGAAGTCATAAACGATTTCGCCGACCGGCAAAATATAGTGCATATCGACACGGTCACCGATATAGTTCATACCGATGTATTCGCCCCGGCGCTCCTGGCAAAGACCCATTATAGCACCGACATATTCACTCGGGCTGTATATATTGACGTCGGCCACCGGCTCCAAAGCGCAGGTAATGGTCGCAGGGTCGGGATAGTTGGTCGGGTTTGCGACCGTGACGGTCTCACCCGTTGTAAGCTCGAACTTATACTCAACACTCGGTGCGGTGGTGACAAGGTCAAGGTTGTATTCACGCTCCAGGCGCTCCTGAATTATCTCCATATGAAGAAGTCCCAAGAAGCCGCATCTGAAGCCGAAGCCGAGAGCACCCGAGGTTTCGGCTTCAAAGAGCAGTGATGCATCGTTGAGCTGAAGCTTTTCCAAAGCTTCACGAAGGTCGGTGTAATGTGCGCCGTCGGCAGGGTATATACCGCAGAAAACCACGGGATTTACCTTGCGATAGCCGTCGAGCGGCTCTGCGGCGGGACGGGCGGCATCGGTCAGCGTGTCACCGACACGTGCATCTGCGACATTCTTTATCGAAGCGGCGATATAGCCGACCTCACCTGCCGAAAGCGAAGAGCAGGGTGTCATCACGTTGCCGCGCTTTCTTCCGACCTCGACAACGTCGAATTCGGCACCTGTAGCCATCATTTTTATGGTCATACCGGGGTGAACCTCACCCTCCATAACACGGAAGTATACTATAACACCCTTATAAGCATCATAGTAGGAGTCGAATATCAGCGCCTTGAGCGGCTTGTCCTTATCTCCCGTCGGAGCAGGTATCCGGGTGACTATCTGATGAAGCACTTCGGGAATATTTATGTCGTTTTTTGCCGAAATGAGCGGTGCATCGGCCGCTTCAATGCCGATAACGTCCTCAATGTCACGGCGCACACGCTCGGGGTCGGCACTCGGCAGGTCGATCTTATTGACGACCGGCAAAAGCTCAAGACCGTGGTCGACCGCCAGATATGTGTTGGCAAGGGTCTGCGCTTCAATGCCCTGTGAGGCATCGACGATGAGTATTGCACCCTCGCAGGCCGCCAAAGACCTTGAGACCTCATAGTTGAAGTCGACGTGTCCGGGAGTGTCGATCAGGTTGAATTCGTATTCAAGACCGTCCGAGTCCTTATAATAAAGGGTGACGGCGTGGGATTTAATGGTGATTCCGCGTTCCCTCTCAAGCTCCATGCTGTCAAGAAGCTGATCCTCCATATCACGCTCGGCAACCGTTTCGGTATGCTCAAGCAGGCGGTCGGCCAAGGTCGATTTGCCGTGGTCGATGTGAGCTATTATGCAAAAATTTCTGATGCGTTTCTGTGGTATTGACATTGTTGCTCCTTTAATACGATTCGACCGATCAAACTTTAGTCAGCCGAATATTTAAGTATATATTTCATCACTCTATATTTTACACTAAAGCTTTAAAATTTACAATACCCAATTTAAAAGTTTGGTATTAAGACTTGCGGTTTCGAAAAAATTGTCAAAACGGTGCGAATAATCGTCGCTTTTGATTGACTTTATCGGGAACAAAGGTGTATAATAGAGCGTTACATATATTTTCAAAGGTAGGATGAAAAATGAGCAGAACGGTTGCCGCAGTCGCAACTCCGTCGGGCAGCGGCGGAATAGGAATAATCAGAATATCGGGCGACCGAGCGATAGAAACGGCCGACAGGGTCTTTTGTTCGGTGTCCTCCAAGAAGCTTTGCGACCAAAAGGGATATACCGCTCTTTTCGGATATATCGTCTCAAACGGCGAAAAAACCGATGAGGCCGTTGCTTTGGTGTTCAGAGCACCGAAAAGCTACACAGGTGAGGATACGGTAGAGCTGTCGGTGCACGGCGGAGAATATGTTGTGAAAAAGGTGCTCCGTACCGTGCTTGATGCCGGTGCCGTGATGGCGGAAAAGGGTGAGTTTACGAGAAGGGCCTTTGAAAACGGAAAAATGGATCTTGCCGAAGCCGAAGCGGTAATGGATATTATTTCGGCCGACGGCGAGCAGGCCCTGCGTGCATCTATGGCGGTAAAGCAGGGTGCGATTTCCAAAAAGTGTACAAAGGTCAAGGAAGCGCTTACCTTTGCGGCGGCAACGGTTGCGGCGTTTTCCGACTATCCCGATGAGGAGCCGGAATTCAGCGGAATAGACGGGCTTGAAGCTATGCTCTGTGATGCAGAAACGGAGCTTTGCCGACTTTGCCGGGATTATGACACGGGGCGGATGATAAAGCACGGCATAAACACCGTTATCGCCGGTTCGCCGAATGCGGGGAAATCGACCCTGATGAATCTGCTTTCGGGCTTTGAACGTTCGATAGTCACTCCGATAGCCGGCACAACACGTGATATAATAGAAGAAACCGTCACCTTACAGGATATTGTTCTGAGGGTCAGCGATACCGCCGGACTCAGAGACAGTGACGACGAAATAGAGCAGCTCGGTGTCAGGCTGACGCGCGATCGGCTCGAATCGGCCGACCTTGTGATAGCGGTCATTGACGGAAGCGGAGAATTGACCGACTGTGACAGGGAGCTTTTAAGGTTTGCGGCACAGCGACCGTCGGTTGCGGTGCTGAACAAATCGGATAAGGGCTTTTCGCAAAGCATTGACCGGGAAGCCTTGGAAATGCCGTATGTCGTTATGTCGGCAAAGGAGGGCACGGGGCTCGAAGAATTTGTTTCGGCGGTAAAGACCGTTACGGGAACCGCATCGCTCGGCGGTGATGCCGCGGTATACCTCAACGAGCGTCAGCGAGACTGTGCAAAAAGGGCGCTCGGCTCGGTGACCGAGGCGATATCGGCTCTGCGAAGCGGTGTTACGGTCGATGCGGTCGGCGTTTTGACAGATGATGCACTGTCGGCTCTTATGGAGCTTACGGGTGAGCGAGTCACGGTCGAGGTGGCCAACAAGGTGTTTGAAAAATTCTGTGTCGGAAAATAGGTGAAGAAAATGAGTTATTTTGCCGGAAACTATGATGTTACGGTTATCGGTGCGGGTCACGCCGGTATCGAGGCGGCTTTGGCCGCCGCAAGAATGGGCTGTAAAACGGCGATATTTACGATAAATATGGACGCCGTGGGAAATATGCCCTGCAATCCTTCGATAGGCGGTACCGCAAAGGGTCACCTTGTGCGTGAGATAGATGCCTTGGGCGGCGAGATGGGAAAGGCCGCCGATAAGACCACGATACAAAACCGAATGCTCAATCGCGGAAAGGGACCCGCCGTTCACAGTCTGCGTGCTCAGGTCGACCGACGTGCCTATGCGGCGGTTATGAAGCATACGCTTGAGACCACCGAAAATCTGCATTTAAGACAGGCCGAGATCACCGATATCGGCCGCAGTGACGACGGTTGGCACTGCATTACCAAGCTCGGTGCCGAATATGTTTCGAAGACCGTTATTCTTGCAACGGGGACTTATCTTAAGGGGCGGATATACGTCGGTGAGGTCAACTATGAAAGCGGACCCGACGGAATGTTTCCGTCGGTTGGACTTGAAGAAAGCTTATTGAAATTGGGACTTCCGCTCAGACGGTTCAAAACGGGGACTCCGGCAAGGGTCCTGCGCTCAAGCATAGATTTTTCCGAGCTTGAGGTACAGCCCGGCGACGAGACCGTCACCCCGTTCAGCTTTACTACCGATCCGAAAACCGTCAACAACGGTGCGGTATGCTATATTTCGTATACAAACGACAAAACCAAGGAGGTCATCCTCAAAAATCTGCACCGTTCGCCGCTTTATGCCGGTGTTATCGAGGGTGTTGGGCCGAGATACTGCCCGAGCCTTGAGGATAAAATAGTCCGTTTTGCCGACAAGCAGAGACACCAGCTCTTTATCGAGCCCTGCGGAGCCGATACGGAGGAGATGTATTTGCAGGGAATGTCGTCATCGCTCCCCGAGGAAGTGCAAATAGAGTTTTACAGAACCATTAAGGGTCTTGAAAACGTGCAGGTTATGCGTAATGCTTATGCAATAGAGTATTCCTGCATCGACCCGTTGGCGCTTAAGACCACGCTTGAGGTCAAGTCTTGTGACGGACTGTTCGGCGCAGGTCAGTTTAACGGCTCCTCGGGCTATGAGGAGGCGGCGGCACAGGGACTTGTTGCCGGAATAAATGCCGCCTTAAAGGTTAAGGGCAAAGAGCCGTTGGTATTGCCGCGTTCCGGCTCGTATATCGGCACGCTTATCGACGATCTTTGCACCAAGGGGTGCTCAGACCCGTACAGAATGATGACCTCACGCTCGGAGTACCGACTTTTGCTGAGACAGGACAATGCCGACGAACGCCTGAGTCCGATAGGCTATGAGATAGGACTTTTGAAAAGTGAGGACTACGAAGCCTTTAAAGAACGTCTCCGACTGAAAAACGCAGAGTTTTTAAGGGTGGAAAGCAAGTTCCTGCCGCCGAGCGACGGCTTGAATTCACTGCTTTCCGAAAAGGGTACGGTTCCCATAAAGACAGGTGTGAGGCTTTCCGATCTCATAAGACGTCCTCAGCTTGATTATTTTTGCCTTGCACCGTTTGATACCGACCGTCCGACTCTGCCCGAAGAGATTGCCGAAAGGGTCGAGACCGAGATAAAGTATTCGGGCTATATCGAGCGGCAGGCGGCTCAGGTGCGTGAGACCGAGAGACTTGAAGGCCGCAAGCTGCCCGAAGATATTTGCTATGACGATATAAAAGGCTTAAGACTTGAAGCCGTTGAAAAACTGAAAAAAATAATGCCCTCGAGTATAGGTCAGGCATCGAGAATATCGGGAGTAAGTCCTGCCGATATAACCGTGCTTCTGATCTATCTCGAAAAGCAGCGAGGTGACGTGAAATGAGAATAGCCGTATTTACAGGTGCATCGAGCGGAATGGGACGTGAGTTCGCACGCCGTATATGTAACGCTCAAAGCTTTGATGAGGTTTGGGTCATCGCAAGACGTGCCGACCGACTGAATTCGCTTAAGGATGAGCTTCCGTGTGAGGTAAGATGTCTGCCGTTGGATCTCACAAAGCAGGAATCGCTTGATGAGTACAAAGCACTTTTGGAAAAGTATTCGCCCGAGGTCGGAGTGCTCGTCAATGCGGGCGGATACGGCAAATTCGGTGCCTTTACCGACATTCCGCTGTCGGAACAGCTCGGTATGATCGATCTCAACGACAAAGCACTGGTCGCAATGACCTATCTGACAATGCCTTATCTTAAAGAAGGCTCCGAGGTATATCAGGTCGATTCGCTTTCGTCATTTCAGCCGGTGCCGTATATCGGCGTTTACGGTGCGACCAAGGCATTTGTGCTCTCGTTCACAAGAGCCGTCAATGCCGAGCTTCGCAAAAGCGGCATCAAGATGATGGCGGTTTGTCCCAGCTGGGTCAAAACCGAGTTTTTTGACCGTGCGGTGACCGATGAAAGCGTTATAACCTACTACAATAAATTTTTCACTCCCGAGCAGGTCGTTGAGCGAGCACTGCGTGATATGAAAAAATCCAAGGATGTTTCGGTCTGCGGTGCTTCGATACGCTTCCAAGTGCTGCTCACAAAGCTTTTGCCGCATAAGCTCGTTATGAAAATCTGGCTGAAGCAGCAGAAAAAGGATTGATCGGTAAAAAGCTTCCCGAACGCAATGCTCGGGAAGCCGCAGTTAAAATCCGTCGAGGCCGAAGCTCACCGACAGCGCTCTGTCGATCCGGTTCATAGAGCCGGTGTCAAGACTGCCCATTTTTTCCTTAAGCCGCTGCTTGTCTATCGTACGTACCTGCTCGAGCAGGACTATCGAATCCTTTGACAGACCGCAACCGTCGGCGTTGACCTTAATATGGGTCGGAAGATCGGTTTTGCCGCGCTGACTTGTTATGGCGGCCGCAATGACCGTCGGACTGAATTTGTTTCCGATGTCGTTTTGAACGATAAGTACTGGACGTATTCCTCCCTGCTCGGAGCCGACGACGGGACTTAGGTCTGCATAATAAATGTCGCCTCTTTTAACTGTCACTTGGGTTTCACTCTCCTGTTTTAGGTCTGATTTGCTTGCGTTTATATTTTTGCCGTCGGGTTTAAGGTTTAATCGGATTTTTTCCGACTTTGATACATTTTATGCCGAAAAGCCGATCGGGACACCGAAAAGTTATTGCTTTCTGCGGCTTTTCGATGACTCTTTGTCGCATAAAGCAAAAAAATGTTGAGAAATTTCAAAATCGCCGTTGCAATCCGAAGAGTTTTAGGCTACAATGTAATAAATATGAGTTTTTAGAAGGAATGTGTAAAGTGAAGAAGTTATTTTCCGATGATATATATGATATACTTGATTTTGACGGCGGTTTTATAGTTGTTTACCGCCGCAATGAGGTCGAGGACAAAATAGTTGTCTCCTATAAATCGGTTCAGCTTGACGACGGTACCGTTTCGAGCAGAACACGTGCCGACTATGAATTTATCAAATTCGGTGAGGTATATCCCAAGGTCGGTCTGCAGTCGAGTGAATTTATAACCTGCAGCTGTGCCAAGCTTGACGGCGGCGGTGTTTTCATCGTCACTAAGGAGGGCGATGCCAAAATAGTCGACCGTGACGGCTTTACCGAGTGGCAGGGCACCATAAGATATAAGGATTGCGGCCCCTCGGCGGTCGCACACGAGGGTCACACACTGTGGGCATCCTTCCCCGACCGCAATGCGCTTATCCGCTTTAACCTCCGCACCATGCGTGAGGAGCTGAGAATCGGCGGCTCAAATGATTCTTCATTCTCGGGTCCCAAGGGACTTTGGATAAACGAGCCGGAGGGTCAGCTTGTTGTTTGCAACTCCAAGGCACAGAATATTCTCGAGGTCAATATGAAGACCTATACCGTGCGTGAGCGTGCATCCTTCGATGAGCCCGTGCACAGATACATCCGTGTTGACGGCAGAGAATTTGCGGTGCTCGATTCGGGACTTTATCTGCTTTAAATATCGGATTATTCGCTCGGCACACCTCATAACTGAGGTGTGCCGTTGTGTTTTTAAAATTAAGCTCAGGTGTCATCTGCCCATAATGGGAACATTCCGTACTTCATAACGCACTTTAAGCGGTCTCTTGCCCGACTTAAATGGCGTGAAACTGTGGATTTGCTGACGCCGTACTTTTCGGCGATTTCGGTGACCGAGGCGCCGTTGAAATAAAATTCGTTGACGATCGTATACTGCTTTTCGGTCAGCTCGGAGGTCATCGCCTTTCTCAGAAGTGCTTTCATAAGGCGGATACGCTTTTCGTTGGTTCCGTGCTCATAGATATCGGAAATCGGCAAACGGTCGCCGAAAATCTCAAGACTGAAGGTCGTCCTTGTCATTTGCTTTGCTCCTTTTCGCGGTAATTCATAAGCCGCTTTGCACAGTTGCGGCAGTTGGCGGCATCGGTATAAAGCGATGTTATTCTGCGTTGCATAAGGATCCTTTCGTTGCCGCTGAGCAGCCGTATCTGCGAGTTCAGACTGTGTATTTTCCCGAGCAGTTCATCGGCGCGGTAAAGGTATTGTTGTCCGAGCGTGAATAGATCCATTGGTATTACCTCCGTGTTTAATATCGAAAATACCAAAAATTGGCATTCCTTATGCTCAAATATTAGCACGGCATAGGTATAAAATCAAGGAAATTTTGTCGAAAATCACACATTTCGTGTAATTGACTAATTATTGTACAAACGTTAGAGCAAACTTGTTGCCAAAATATAGTAAAAGCTACAAACGAAAATCGTTGAAAATAAGCTCGCCGTGTGGTATTATAATAATGAAAGACAGGCAAGAGGTTGCCGAAGAAAGACGGTGTTGTCATACCGCTTTGAAAGGACTTGTTATTTATATGAAGCAGATCGGCAGCAGGATAAAATTCCTGAGAATGAGAGCCGGAATGACTCAAGTTGAGCTTGCCAAGCTTTTGGAGGTCGCTCCGAGCACCGTCGGAATGTATGAGCAGGGAAGACGGTGTCCCGACGGCACGATGCTGATAAAGCTATGTGGTATTTTTTCGGTTTCGGCCGACAGTCTGCTCGGTGTCGGTCCGTTTTCGAGAGAAGCCTCGGATATTATAAAGGAAATGAGCGACCGCTTTAAGCACGGAGGAATTCTTGTAAACGGAGCTCCGATGAGCAGCGAGGTTAAGGAGCGGCTGTTGGATGCCGTTGAGCTTGCGACCGGAATTATGCTTTCAAAGCTCACGATATCGGCTCAGGAACTCGAGCAGGCGGCGACTTTGAAATAAATTTCCCGAAGTTTTACTGTGTTAAAGCCTAAAACACAGAATTTTTTTATAAAAAAACGGAATAAACGAAAAAATTATGTTGACAGAAGGGCAATAATTGAGTTATAATTCTAACTTGATAGGTTATGTCCCAAAATGTTTTTGCTTTTTAAAGCTTTGGGATTGCCTCACGTACCGAAAAAAGGAGTGAAACAGATGAAGAGAACATATCAGCCCAAGAAGCTCCACAGAATGAAGGAGCACGGCTTCCGCAAGAGAATGTCCACCGCCAACGGCCGCAAGGTACTTGCCCGCCGCAGAGCAAAGGGCAGACAGAGCCTTACCTACTGATGAAAGGTCACTTATGTGACCTTTCATAAATTTGAGGTTGAACGGAAGGGTGAAAATGGACGCTGTTAAGCTTAATCTTAATAAGGATTTCAGGCGTCTTTACGGCAGAGGAAAATCGCAGGTGCATCCGTTGCTGGTTACATACATCATCCCGAACAGAAGAGGTCTCATACGCTACGGCATAACCACCGGCAAGAAGGTCGGAGGTGCCGTTGAGCGAAATCGCGCTCGCCGTGTTATCGAAGCCGCCGCAAGAGAATGCTTCGGATCGGTCGACTGCGGCGGAGCGGATATTGTTTTTGTCGCACGGTCAAGAACCGTTGCGGCAAAAAGCTACGATGTGGCGTCTGTTATGAAAAAGCATCTTAAAGCAGGCGGACTTATTCCGTCGGATGACAAATGAAATACTTATTTATTGCACTGGTAAAGCTTTACCGAAGGTTTATATCGCCGCTTAAGCCGCCGTGCTGCCGCTTCAGTCCGACCTGCTCGCAGTATGCGATAGAGGCATTTAGGGAAAGAGGCGCTGTGGTCGGCTTCGGGCTTACGGTGTGGCGAATATGTCGGTGCAATCCCGCCTGCAAGGGCGGCTATGATCCCGTGCCCTTAAAGAAAAGAAAAAAGGGCCGAAACTTAAAAGACACTGAATTTTTATCCGACAAAGCAAACGGTCGGAAGTAAGGAATTGCCATGAGTTTTATTAGCGAGCCTATGGGCTGGATCCTCTCAAAGCTGAGTATGCTGTTCGGACATAACTTTGCGATATCGGTATTGGTTTTCACAATACTCGTTAACCTGGTTATGCTTCCGCTTACTCTTAAAACACAGAAATCGACTGCCAAGCAGGCCAAGATCAAGCACAAGCTTGACGCACTGAAGAAAAAGTACGGCGACGACCGCCAGAAATACAGTATGGCCATGCAGGAGCTTTACAATAAGGAAGGGATTTCAATGGGCGGCGGTTGTATGCCCATGATAATCCGCCTTATAATTATGATGGGCGTTTACTACGCCATAATGAGCCCGTTCACCTATGTTGCGGGTGTTGAAAAGTCTGCGCTTAACGCCGCAGGCGAATGGACTTCATACGTACGTGTTGTCGAAGGTGACAAGGAATCTGTTCTTTCGGATGCCGAATGGGAAGCCCTCGGTCTCTCGGCAAAGCTTGAGGACCCCGAGGTCATTGCCATGGCAGATCGCAACGGCAACGGCCACGATGCCGCATACTATGCGAAGCTTTCGATCCTCAGTGATATTGCCGACGGCCATAAGACCGGCAGCGGTGTCGATGCCGCAAAGAGCAAGATCACCAAGAGCCGTTTGACGAGAGAGGTTGAGATCGCTACATATCTGAATCCCGACAATGAAAAGTATGAGCCGGTAATCGCCGAGGTCTTCAAGGCTAACAAGGGCGATATGTCTAAGCTTAACAAGATCAGCTTCAATCTTTTCGGAATAGATCTTCGTGAAACACCGGATTTCTCTTGGAATATCATTAAGGGCTTCCAAATAAGCTGGCTTATTCCGTTGGCTTCGTTTGCAGCATCACTGCTTACGGGTATCATAACCTCGATGCTTCAGAAGAAGGCCAATCCCGAGGCTCCGAATATGATGGCTATGATGATAGTTATGCCGTTGTTCTCACTTTATATCGCCTTCGGCTTCCCCTGCGCCGTCGGCTTCTATTGGGCGTGCTCGAGTCTTGTTTCGGGCTGCATACAAATAGTAACTCAGGTGTTCTACGGTCCTGCCGTCGTAAATGCGAGAGAGCAGGCTAAGGGTATAATTGCCCGAGCAAAGAAGGAAAATGAAATCATTGCCCGTGCCGAAAACGGCAATGCTGAATAAATGTCCGTTCCCGGAGGAGGAAGTAAATTGATTATCAAGGAAGCAATCGGTGTCGGCGCAACCGTCGAGGCCGCACGTGAAGATGCAGTTGCCAAGCTTTGTGCAGGCTTGGATGAGGATGTACAGTTTGAGGTTCTTGCCTTCCCGAAAAAGAAGGTTTTGGGTCTCTTCGGCGGAGCCGATGCAAAGGTCAAGGCATACGTAGAGGGTGCCGAGGCTCCCGCAAAGAAGGAAAAGCGTCACAATAAGGAAAACAACGCCCGTCCCGAGCGCCGTGAAAAGTCCAAGGCAGAGCGTGAAGCAAAGCCCGTTACGGCCGAAAGCGAAAAGACCGAAGCCGCACCTAAGGCCGAGCCGGCAGGCGTTCCGGCCTCCGAAGTACCGGCCGACTCTCAGGCAGGAAAGGCATATGCCTATCTTTCCGAGGTCTTGAAAAAGCTCGGCTGTGAGGATGTCAATGCCACCGTTTGCGAGATCGAGAGCGGTTCTAAGATAGTTCTTGAGGGAAGCGACAAGCTTGGTGTTATAATCGGTCGCCGCGGCGAGACCTTGGATGCACTTCAGTACCTTGCATCGCTTGTTGCCAACGAAAACGGCGGCGGTTACTACCGTGTTGTTATCGATATCGGCAATTACCGTGAAAAGCGTGAGTCGACTTTGGAGGCCTTGGCCAAGAGAACCGCAGGTCAGGTGCTTCGTACCGGCCGCAGCCGTTCGCTGGAGCCGATGAATCCTTATGAGCGCAGAATTATCCACACGGCCGTTCAGAATATCGAGGGTGTTTCCTCTACCTCGGTCGGCGACGGCTCAAGCCGCCGTGTCGTCATCATTCCCGAGGGCAAGCAGTTCCGCCCCTATGATGAGCGTTCCGACAGAGCTAACCGCGGCAATCGCGGATACAGAGGCGACCGCAGAAACGGTTCCGGCCGTCCGAGAGCACAGCGCCCTGCCGAGGGTGAGGCAACAGCTCCGGCAAAGCCGAAGGAAACCGACGGTACAAAGCTTTACGGCAAGCTTAAATAAGCCGAATTACCTCAATAATAAGGCGAGCCTGCCTTTTGGGCTGCCGCCTCGGGTTGACGTTGTCGGCCTATATGGATATGGTGTCCGTCGGGTCGCCATATCCTTTTTTATGTCTATTGAAGGAGCGTTTTTTATGGATGTTTCGGTCGGAGATAAGCTGATAATGAAAAAGCAACACCCCTGCGGAAGCAATACTTTTTATGTTTTGCGCTCGGGTATGGATTTTAAGCTCCGCTGTACGGGCTGCGGACACGAGGTAATGGTGCCGAGACATAAGGCCGAAAAAAATATTAAACAGATAATAAAGGAACAGTAGTATGTTTGAAAATTTAGAATCAGTCGAAAGACGGTATGAGGAAATAGGTCTTAAAATGACCGATCCGACCGTTATTTCGGATACCGCACTGCTCACCGACCTTATGAAGGAGTATCGAAATCTCGAGCCGCTGGTCGAAGCCTTCAGAAGCTACAAGCAGGCAGAGTCGGATATGAACGGAGCCTTGGAAATATTGCAGTCGGCCGAGTCGGACAAGGAGCTGAAGGAGCTTGCCGATGAGGAGCACAAGGCGGCAAAAGCCCGCATGGCCGAGCTTGCCGATGAGATAAAGATACTGCTCTTGCCTAAGGATCCGAACGACGGCCGGAATGTTATCGTTGAGATCAGAGGAGGCGCAGGCGGAGAAGAGGCGGCACTTTTTGCCGCAAGTCTCACAAGAATGTACACGATGTATGCCGAGTCGAAGCATTGGAGGGTCGAGACCGTCGGTGCAAGTGAGACCGAGCTCGGCGGATATAAGGAAATAAGCTTTATGATCGAGGGTACAGGTGCATACTCGAGAATGAAATACGAAAGCGGAGTGCACCGTGTTCAGCGCGTTCCCGAAACCGAAACGCAGGGCAGAATACACACCTCTACCGTGACGGTCGCTGTTTTGCCCGAAGCCGAGGAGGTCGAGCTTGAGATAAATCCCAAGGATCTGCAAATCGACACCTACCGCTCGGGCGGTGCAGGCGGCCAGCACGTCAACAAAACAGAGTCGGCCATCCGTATCACACACCTTCCGACGGGACTTGTTGTTGAATGTCAGGACGAGCGAAGTCAGTACAAGAACAAGGATAAGGCAATGAAGGTGCTGCGCTCAAGACTTTATGAAAGAATGATGGCCGAACAGGCCGAGGCCGAGGCCGAGGACCGACGTTCACAGGTCGGAACGGGCGACCGTTCGGAGCGCATCAGAACCTATAATTTTCCGCAGGGCAGAATGACCGATCACCGAATAGGACTTACGCTTTACAAGCTTGATCAAATAATGAACGGAGATCTTGACGATATAATCGATGCGTTGATAACGCATTACCGAACCGAAATGCTCAAAGCACAGGAAGCACAGCAGAATTAAGGAGATTTTTATATGTTGACCGAGCGACTTGAGGTATACGACACGAAAAAGGACAGGCAAGCGCTTGAAAGAGCCGCCGAGATTCTTAAAAACGGCGGATTGGTGGCTATGCCCACCGAAACGGTTTACGGTCTTGCCGCAAATACCTTTGACGAAAAGGCGGTCGCCGATATATTTTCGGCGAAGGGACGTCCGCAGGACAATCCGCTGATAGTTCATATAAGCAATACCGAAATGCTTGAAGGACTTGTGGCGAATATTCCCGAAAAGGCACGGCAGTGCGCCGAAAAATTTTGGCCCGGCCCGTTTACGATGGTATTGCCGCGGGGCGAAAGGGTACTGGCCTCGGTCAGTGCAGGACTTGACACGGTGGCCGTTCGTATGCCGTCCGACCCGGTCGCAAGAGGGCTTATCGAGGCCTGCGGTCTTCCGCTTGCGGCACCGTCGGCAAATCTTTCGGGTTCTCCGAGTCCGACAACAGCCGAGCACGTGCTTTTCGATCTCGACGGAAGAATAGATGCGGTCATAATGTCACATAATTGTGAGGTGGGACTTGAATCGACCGTTGTCTCGCTTTGCTGTGAGCCGCCTCGGCTCTTAAGACCGGGTGGAGTCACCTTAGAACAGCTACGGGAGGTTTTGCCCGACATAGTTGTCGACAAGGCGGTGCTGTCCGAGCCCGAAAAGGGCAAACCCGTGGCCTCACCCGGTATGAAATACAAGCACTATTCGCCCAAGGCGCGTGTTGTTATGCTTGAGGGCGAGCTTGACCGCTTTGCCGAATACGTGGCCGCAAACAAGGCTGACGGCGTTTTCGCCCTTGTATTCGAGGGCGAGGAGTCGCTTTTCGATGTCCCGACCGTTTCCTTCGGTCGAAAGGAGGACGGAGCCGAGCAAGCCGCAGTGCTTTTTGATGCCTTGCGTGAGCTTGACCGCCGCGGCTGCAAGCTTTGCTATTCACGTGTGCCTTCTAAGGACGGTGTCGGCTTGGCGGTGTATAACCGACTTATCAGAGCCGCCGCCTTTGAGGTAATAAGCTTATGAAAATAATCGGCTTGACCGGCCCTACGGGCAGCGGCAAAACCACCGTTGCACGCTTTGCCGAGAAAAACGGCTTTAAGGTGATCGACTGCGACAAGGTGGCACGTGAGGTGACCGAAAAGGGAAGCCTGTTGCTGAAAACGCTGAGTGATGTGTTCGGAAGCGGTATTATATGCTCTGACGGAACGCTTGACCGAAAGGCTCTTGCGGCAGCGGCATTTAAGGACGGTGAGTCTACCGAAAAGCTCAATTCCATAATGTTGCCCTTCATTTCGAAGCGCATTGTTTCAATGGCAAATGAATATAGGTCGGGCGGCACGGAGCTGCTTTTGCTTGATGCTCCGACACTGTTTGAAAGCGGAATCGACAGTATGTGCGATGCCGTGATCGCAGTGATTTGTCCGCAAAATATCAGAAGAGAGCGTATAATCGCACGTGACTGCTTGACCGATGAACAGGCCGACCAAAGGCTTAAGGCTTCAAAGCCCGACAGCTTCTATTTTGACCGAACACCTCATATAATCGTGAATGACGGTGACGAAGCAACCTTTTTAAGCCGTATTTCATATATTTTCGGAGAATTATAATGAAATTTTTGCGTTCCTGTATGCGAAAGCTTGCCTGTATATTTATGGCGGCGGTTTTGTGCGTCATCGGATATAATCTTGCGCTGAGGCACATATATCCGTTTGAATATTCCGAGCTTATAGAGCGGCAGGCGGCCGAATACGGAATAGACAAATTTTTAATAGCGGCGGTCATAAGGTGCGAAAGCGGCTTTGACCGAAACGCAAGGTCAAAGGCAGGTGCCGTCGGTCTTATGCAGCTGACGGAAGAAACATTTTACGATATGAATGAGCTTCTTTGCGACGGCGACCGTGACTTTGAGACCGACTGCCCGATACCGTCGGTTAATATTGAATACGGAACGGCATATCTTAAGTATCTGTTCGGTATTTACGGCGACGATAAGCAGGCGGTGCTTGCGGCATATAACGCAGGGCCCGGCAACGTCGCATCTTGGGTCGGCGGTAACGGTCGGCTTGAAAGAGAAGAAATAAAGTTCAGTGAAACGGCCGAGTATGTTGACAGGGTGCTGAAGGCCGAAAAATACTATCGAAAGCTATATTCCCGAAAGGAGAAATAATATGTTTGATGTTAAAGAATTGAAGGAAAAACTGTTTCTCGGTCGAAAGAACGGCCTGCTCAAGGAGTCTTATGACAAAGAGAATATCGATGCCTTTTGCAAGGGCTATGCCGATTTTCTGACCGTCGGAAAAACCGAACGTCTTTGCGTTAAAGAGGCGGTTCGCTTGGCGAAGCAGGCAGGCTTTACCGAGTTTGACGGCTCAAAGGTTTATTCGGTAGGCGACAAGGTGTTTGTCAACAATCGCGGCAAGTCGGCGGCCTTTGCTGTCATCGGTACCGAGGCGGTTGAGAACGGCGTGCGTATCGCCGCCGCCCACATTGACTCTCCGCGACTCGATTTAAAGCCGAATCCGCTCTATGAGGACAGTGAACTTGCACTCTTCAAGACACACTATTACGGTGGCATAAAGAAGTATCAGTGGACGACCGTTCCGCTTGCACTGCACGGTGTTTTCTGCAAAAAGGACGGAACAACGGTCGAGGTTTCGATAGGAGAGGAGCCCGACGAGCCGGTATTTGTCGTGACCGATCTTTTGCCGCATCTTGCACAGGATCAGTACAAGAGAACGCCCGGTGAGCTGATAAGAGGCGAGGAGCTGAATATCCTTGTCGGAAGCCATCCGTTTAAGGACGATGAGGGCAGCGAGCTCGTCAAGCTCAATATACTCAATATACTCTTCGAAAAATACGGTATCACCGAGGAGGATTTCCTCTCGGCCGAGCTTGAATGTGTACCTGCCGGAAAGCCAAGGGACATCGGCTTCGACCGCTCGATGATCGGTTCATACGGCCACGACGACCGTGTGTGCGCCTATCCCTGCCTTATGGCATCACTTAATGTCGAGGCTCCAAAATATACGACACTGACCGTGCTTGCCGATAAGGAGGAGACCGGCTCCGACGGAAATACCGGTATGAATTCGACATTTTTGGAATTCTTCGTCGAGGATCTTGCCGCAATGCAGGGCGGAAACGGATACAAGGCTTTACGCAACTCAAAATGCCTTTCGGCCGATGTTAATGCCGCCTTCGACCCCACCTTCCCCGATGTCATGGAGCGTAAAAACGCCGCATTCATAAACTACGGAGCGGTCATCACCAAATATACGGGTTCAAGAGGCAAGGGCGGCACGTCCGATGCTTCGGCCGAGTATGTGGCGTGGATAAGAGGCATTCTCGACAAGGCCGGTGTCACCTGGCAGACAGGTGAGCTCGGCAAGGTCGATCTCGGCGGCGGCGGAACGGTCGCAATGTATATCGCCAACCTCGGTGTGGACACGGTCGACCTCGGTGTCCCCGTGCTTTCGATGCACGCACCCTTTGAGGTCGTATCTAAGCTTGATGTTTACAACACATACCTTGCGGTCAAGGCACTGTTTGAGGCAGAATGAGCTGAATTTTGATAAAAAAAGAGCTTCGGACACCCGAAGCTCTTTCGATTTGTATAAGCTTATTTGTACTCGTGAGAGGTGATGACCGTGCCGTCCTTCGCCTGATACTCGAGAACGATCGACTTGATAGAGGGGCACTCGGCTTTAAAGGTGCTCAAAATGGACAGGTATGTATCCTCGAGACCGTCGAAGGATTCGTCAAGTGCTTCTTTTACGGCATTAACATCGGGAATGTCGATAGTGTAGCGGAAAACATAGACAAAAGCGGTGTTTCGGGCTTCAACGTCAACGCTGAGGCCGAGCTCGGCATAGGTATCCTTCATCTCGTCAAGCTCGGGTTTGATGGCGTCGATTGCCTTTTGGATCTCCTTTTCGGCATCGGTCGAAGGAAGAGTTATCGAAATTTCGGATTTGTCATCCTCTTTATCGTCCTTTTTGCCGTTGCTCTTGTCATCGTTCTTGTTTGCTTTGCTCGAGGTGCTGACGGTATCCTTATCGTCGGTGTCGCTCGAACCGCCGCCGCAGGCCGCAAAGGAAAGAAGTAAAACCATACAGAGTAAAAGTGCCGCAATTTTTTTCATAATAATGATCCATTCTGCCTAAGCTGTGTCAGGCGTTAAATAATAGGTGCGGCTGCACCGATAAAAGTATACATCGGCAGTAAAGATATGTCAATAGCTCTTGGGTATATTGCACTGCCAGCATTAAATCGGAGCTTACATAATATATATAAGCTGTAAAAGGACAGGTTTTTAAATAAGTTTTCGTGAGTTTTATGTAAATTCTTCATATTTCACTCATCATCGGGCGAGGATTTCACTGGAGATGTTGTGCAAATTGACAACAAAAAGCTTAATTTAAACGGTTTAAAAGTAATATTGCATATAGGCGTTGGTACAAAATTTTAAAAAAATTAAGGGAATTTAGTGAAAATTTGACAAATGGTTATTGACAAAACGGAGCGTTTGTAGGATAATAGTACACAGAACATAATGCAGAGTGGGACTTTGTCTGCAAAACCCGCTTTGTTGCTCTTGCAAGGGGCGCTGTTTAAATCTTAGTTTTGAAGGTGAAGAAATGAATTCTGGTAAAATCCGAATGTTGGCCGTTGTTCTCGTGACCGTGCTCGCCGTGTCGCTTTTTGCTCTGCCCGTCGCTTCCGCGACCGAGGCACCCGACACCGCAGGCTCCGCGGGTTCTTCGGGCAATACAACGTCCGGCTCCGACGCATCTGCCGAATATGAAAGGTATCTTGCATCGATCGCACAGTACGGCTATGCTAAAAAGGATATCGCATTGGATATCTTCAATTACACTGCCGAGGGTTGCGAATATGTCGGTGCAGACGGCACGGTAAGCGTTCTCTCGAAGGAGCTTTATGAAGTATTGACCGACGAGGTCAATCAGAAGAAGACTTCGCAGGAATGTCTTGTTTGGAGGGACAATAAAGCCTTCCAGCAGCAGGGAAGCATCACCTATGAGGTGAACGTTCCCGAGGACGGCATCTACAACCTTGCCTTTACTTATCTCCCTCTTGATAAGACCGGCGGTAACGCAGATGACTCCGACGATAAGAAGAGCACCAGCCCGATACAGCTCGGTGTTATGATCGACGGCAAGACCCTTTACAGCGGTATTGATGCTCTGTCGCTTCCCCGTATGTTTGTCAACAACGGCTCGACCTATGAAAATCCGGTCGGCAACATCCGTGTTGATACTCTCGGCAACCAGCTCACTCCCGAGCAGGCCGAGTACGGTGAGTTTGTGACCAAGTATGCCGTCGACCCCGTAGGTGTCGTTGCCGACCCCTACAAGATTCTGCTCACGGCAGGTACCCACAAAATCACTGTTAAGTCGGTTTATGAGCCCTTCGCCCTTGCAAGTATTATACTGAAGGCACCTACCGCAACCCCCTCTTACGAGGATTATGCCGCATCCAACTCGGGTGTTGCCGATTATACCGGTACCGCTATCGAATTCGAGGGTGAGGATGCTTGGCTTAAGTCTACCAACTCACTTATCTCCAAGTCGGACAACAGCTCGCCCGATATCACACCGCACAGCCCCGTTAAGTCGATACTCAACTACATCGGCTCGACCAACTGGCAGGTTCCGGGCGAAAGCCTTACCTGGAAGGTAACGGTCCCCGAAGACGGACTTTACACCTTCGGTCTTAATTACAAGCAGGCGACCATAATCGACGGCTTTACCTACCGTTCGCTTGCAATTGACGGCGAGGTGCCCTTCGAGGAGTGTAAGAACCTTCGTTTTGACTACTGCACAAGCTGGGAGTTCAAGCAGCTCGGCAGCGGTAAGGCTCCTTACAAGTTCTTCCTCAAGGCCGGTACCCATATCTTTACCCTCACAGTCACCTTGGGTGAAACCGCCGAGTTCTATTCAAGACTCAGCGAGATAGTCGATGTTATCGGTGATACCTATATGGATATCATTATGATAACAAGTGACTCCCCCGATAAAAACCGTGACTATGAACTGTTCAGACAGATACCCAACTTCCAGGAGACCTTGCTTTCCTGCTACAATGACCTTACGAAGCTTTCCTCCGATATGAAAGCTCTCTCGGGTGACCGTAGCAGTAAGTACATTTCGGCTCTTAACAATATGGCCCGTGTATTGAAGGAAATGTATGACAATCAGTATACCGCACAGAACTACATTTCCGACTACTATTCGAACTACACCACGGTTTGCTCATGGCTCTATGAAATGAAGACCATGCCGCTCAACATCGATCAGATGCAGTTGGCTTCTCCTTCGAAGGGCTTCAAGGATAACACCGCCTCCTTCGGTGAGTCGCTTTCCTTCAGCTGCAAGCGTTTCTTTGCTTCCTTCTCCGATGACTTCACTTCTATCGGCGGCTCGGTTGCCGCAGATGCCAAGGGCAGTGTGAGAATTTGGGTCAACTGGGGACGTGACCAGGCACAGGTTCTCAGCAACCTCATTCAGGACTCGTTCACATATGAGACCGGAATAGGCGTTCAGCTCGAGATTGTCAGCGCTTCGCTCGTCAACGGTCTTCTTGCCGGTAACTATCCCGACCTTTCGCTGCACCTTAACCGTACCGACCCGGTCAACCTCGGTATGCGTGGCGCACTTTACGATTTGACCAACTTCTCGGCGGCAAAGGATCCCAAGTATTCCACCGTCGATGACGGCTCGACATATCTTCTCGATTATGAGACCGTCCTGAAGCGCTTCCAGCCGTCGGCCGCCACTCCTTATTATTATAATGACGGAACCACCGACCACGATCAGCTCTTCGCTTTGCCCGATACTCAGTCCTTCTTTATAATGTTCTACCGTACCGATGTCTTCGAACGTCTCGGAATTGCCGAGCCTACCGAAGCCAATAACGGACTCGGTTGGACCTGGGACGATTATCTCGATGCGGCAACCATCCTCCAGCGTAACAATATGGATGCTTACATTCCTTATACCAAGATCGCTTCGACCACTACGGTCAACGCCGGTATGGGAAGTCTCCACTTGTTCGGCACCTTCCTGACTCAGAACGGTGTTCAGCTTTATAACGATGCACGCACCAAGACCAATCTCACATCGAGTGAAGCAATTTCCGCTTTCACCAAGTGGACAGACCTTTACACCAAGTACGGTATTGAGAAGCAGATCGACTTCTATAACCGTTTCCGTACCGGTACCGCTCCTTTGGGAATTGCCGGTTACACCACCTATACACAGTTGACACAGGCCGCTCCCGAAATTCAGGGACGTTGGAAGATATGTGCTATTCCCGGTACTATGCAGGAGGACGGAACAATTGACCGTTCGATCGCAGGCTCGGGAACCGGTTGCGGTGTTGTAAAGCGCTCCTCCAATAAGGATGAGGCTTGGCAGTTCCTCTGCTGGTGGACCGCCGCCGATACTCAGCTCAGATACAACAACAACGTTGAGTCTATCCTCGGCGCAGTATCCCGTACCGCTACCGCCAACATCGAGGCATTCAGCTCCTATTCATGGAATGCCGACGATCTTGAGATACTTCTCAATCAGTGGTCTGAGGTCGAAGAGCTCCCCGAGCTCCCCGGCGGATACTATGTATCCCGTGCCATCGACCAGGCATATTGGGCAGTTCTCAACGGTGAGGACAACGAAAAAGACGCAATGCTCGAGTGGGGCGAGGTCGCCGACAACGAGATTGCACGTAAGATTGCGGAATACGCAAAAATTAAGTAAGGAGGGAGAGAGTAATAATGGAAAATCAGATAAATTATAAAAAGATCCGACGCAAAGCAATGCTCCAGGAACAGCTTCCGTCCTACATTATGCTTGCTCCGTTCTTCATTTTCTTCGTCATATTCCTCGTATTGCCCATTCTCTCTTCAATAGTTCTGAGCTTTACGAACTTCGATATGATCAACACACCGACCTTTGCGGGACTCGGTAACTACCTAAGAATGTTCCTTGATGACGACGTTTTCCCCGTCGTCTTCAAGAACACTATGCTCTTCGCTATAATCTGCGGACCTGTCGGATTCTTTATGTCCTTCGTTTTGGCATGGTTCATCAACGAATTTTCACCCCTTGTCCGTACACTGCTTTCCTTTATGTTCTATGCTCCGGCCCTTGTCGGTAATGCATATTTCATTTGGCAGGTCGCTTTCTCGAGCGATAGCTACGGCTACGTTAACAGTGCGCTTCTTTCTCTCGGACTTATCACCGAGCCTGTCACATGGCTCTCGACCGCCGAGTACATCAAGCCGATCGTCATTGCAGTTCAGCTTTGGTCGAGTATGGGTGTTTCGTTCCTTTCCAACATTTCCGGTCTTCAGAATATCAATCAGGAGCTTTATGAGGCCGGCTCTATCGACGGTATCAGAAACCGTTGGCAGGAGCTTTGGTACATAACCCTCCCGACCATGAAGCATATGCTTCTTTTCAGTGCGGTCATGCAGATTTCGAGTGCATTTTCGATAAGTGCGATCGCCATTCAGCTTGCCGGTTTCCCGAGTGTCAGCTATGCGGCCGATACGATAGTATCTCATATGCAGGATCTCGGTACGGTACGTTATGAGCTCGGATACGCTTCGGCTGTTGCGGTCATTCTGTTCCTGATGATGGTCGTCTTCCGATTGCTCATCGGTAAGCTGCTCAATATGACAGGAAAGTAAGGAGGTGGGAAGTCAATGTTCAGAAAAAAACAGGAAGAGCTGATTTTGCCGAGCGGTGCCAAGGCACTGCGCGACTCGGTCAACGATATGAAAGCGCCCAAGCGCAGACGTTCGTCCAAGTCCGAGGCCAAGCGTTATACACGCTCTAAGGTCGGCAACTTCTTCTACTTCTTCTTTATCATAGCCGCAGGCTGTATTTCGATCCTGCCGCTTATCTATTCGATTTGTACATCCTTGAAGCCGTTGGATGAAATTATGATCTTCCCGCCGCGCTTCTTCGTTCACCGTCCGACTCTTGCCAACTATGCGGCATTGCCCGAGCTTTTGTCCAACCTTCGTATTCCGCTTTCGAGATACGTTTTCAACAGCTTGTTCACGACCTTGACAACGACCTTCCTCTATGTTGTCATTGCTTCGATGGCCGCCTTCGTTCTCTGCAAGTCGAACATCAAGTTCAAGAAAACCATTTTCTACATTATTCAGTTCTCGCTTCTCTTTAACGGATATACACTTGATATTCCTCGTTACATTATATATACTGGTATCAACATTATCGATACATATTGGGTATATATCCTGCCGCACTTCGCTTCGACCATGGGCGTCTTCCTTATGAAGCAGTATATGGAGGGAGCTCTCCCCAACGCACTGCTTGAAGCCGCAAAGATCGACGGTGCCGGATATTTCAGAATTTTCTGGAGAATCGTTATGCCGATCGTCAAGCCGATGTGGCTGACACTTGTCCTTTTCACCTTCCGTGATGTTTGGGCTGCAGTTCCCGGCGGTACGATTTTCAGCGAGGCTCTCAAAACGCTGCCTACCATTATGGGACAGATCACCGCAGGCGGTATCGCCCGTTCGGGTAGTGCAATGGCTGTTACCTGTATTCTTATGATTCCGCCTATCGTTGTTTATATGATTTCGCAGAGCAACGTTATGGAATCCATGAGCAGTGCCGGTATTAAGGAATAAGGAGGAACGAATAATGAAAAACGTTAAAATTCGCAGACTCCTTACCCGAATTGCCGTTTGCACCTTGGCAGTTCTCATGCTTCTTTCGGGAAAGTCGGTCGCCGCCGTTTCCGAAAAGACCGATGAGATCGGTTATGAGTCTTACACCTTTTGGGAAAACTTCACCGGTCAGACACGCCGTGTAGTTCCCACAAAGCCGATGTACGAGGTCGGCAAGGTTTTCACCTCGCAGGATCTCGGCTGCACCGCGGCCTCCACCATTGAGGATACCCACGTGTCCAATGTGACCGGTTACACCTATGTTTTGGACGGCGGTGCTTCGAGAGTTATTATTCTCGATAAGGATTACAACAATATCGGCGGATTTTCTTATGTCACCGGTGAAAACGACGTAAGATACTACTTCAACAAAGCAAAGGGTATCTTCGTTGACGAGTACGAAAATGTTTTCATTGCCGATACTCAAAACGCGCGTGTTCTCAAGTGCGATGCAGAGGGCAAGCTCATAAGAGTTTATACTCTTCCCGATTCGCACGTTATCCCCACCGATTTCAAGTATCAGCCTATCAAGGTTGCCGTTGACCATAAGGGTTATGTTTATATCCTCAGCAACGGTTCTTACTACGGCGCTATCCTTTATTCGCCTGATGATGTTTTCCTCGGCTTCTACGGCTCGAACGACGTTGCTCAGACCGTGACCGAGGCGTTGGTCGCTCTTTGGAACCGACTTTTTATGAATAATGAAAAGCGTGCCGAGATGACCCGTTCCTTGCCTTACACCTTCAATGACCTTTGGGTCGATTCCGAAGGCTTCGTTTATACCGTTACCGGTAGTGCTCTCCAAAAAGGGCAGGTCAAGCGCCTTAATCCCGGCGGAAGCAATATTCTCGATTCCGAGGATGTCTCTTTCGATGAGGAAGAGATAGGACTTGATCCCGTAAATAAGAGCGCACGTGTCCAGAACTTTATAGGCATTGCGGCCGATGATGACGGTTTTATGTACATCATCGACTCATATTACGGCCGTGTTTATATCTATGATAACGACTGCAATATGCTTTCCGCCTTCGGCGGCGGTCTTAAGGGCGGTAACCAGGTCGGTACCTTCTATAACCCCAGCTCGATAAGCTATAACAAGCTTACTCAGGCAGTTGCGGTTACCGATAACAGCCAGCAGACCCTCACCGTTTTCAACATTACCGAGCACGGTAAGCTCATTAAGTCGGCTCAGTCAAAGACCTTGGTCGGTGACTATGAAGATGCCGTTGCAGAGTGGGAAGAGGTTCTCGGTGCCGACAGTAACTGTCAGTTCGCTTATGCCGGACTTGCTAAGGCTTATTACGTTATGGGTCAGACCAACGATGATCCCGTTCTCGGTGAGAAGTACATCAGAAAGGCTTTGGAGCTTGCGGAACAGGGCTATGACCGTGAGACCTATGCTCTCGCCTTCGACAGTATAAGAACCGAGTGGTTGCGTGAAAACTTCACCTGGGTATTGCTCATCGCAGTGCTCCTTATTGCCGGGCTTATTGTGTTGCTTGTTTACTCGACCAAGCATAAGATGAGATTTGTCAAGAACGATAAGCTTCATGCGGCAACAACGATGCTCACTCATCCGTTCGAGAATTTCCACGATATCAAGGAAAAGAATCTTTGCTCGGTGCCCATTTGCCTTGTGATTATTCTCCTTTACTATGTCTTCGACGTTCTCGAAACGACCTGGGGCGGCTTTGCGTTCACCTACTTCGATCCTTCGAGCTATAACGCATTGCTCATCCTTGTCAAGACGGCCGGTCTCGTCATTCTTTGGACTCTTTCTAACTGGGCTGTTTGTACGCTCTTCGGCGGAAAGGGTAAGATCAAAGAGATTCTCACCGTTATAAGCTACAGCCTTATACCGTCACTTTTGGGCAGTGTCGTTTACATCGTCTGCACCAACATTCTTGTTCCCGATGAGGCCGCATTCCTGTCGGTTCTCCTTACCATCTGTACAATGTACACGGTCATTATGTTGGCCGCCGGCTCGATGATCGTTCACGATTACACGCTCGGTAAGTTCATCGGAACCACCTTGCTCACACTTTTGGGTTGTGCCGTCATACTCTTCCTGCTCATAGCAGTCGGAATTCTGCTCCAGCAGCTCGGCGGATTCATCGCAACTATCTATTCCGAAATTCTTAAACTATTCTGATAAAGGAGGAGAATTATGAATAAAGTAAAACGCGTTATTTCATCGGCACTTTGCTTACTGCTTTGCTCAGCACTCCTCCTTTTGGGAGTGGGATGCGGCGAGCCTAACCGTGCTGCCGAGTCGGCTTATTCGAAGCCTGAGCAGCTTGATGTTCTCAAGACAACGAGTGTCGCTGAAAACAGCCGTTACAGTCTTATTTGGAACGCTGAAAAGACAACGGTCATCCTTTACGATAAGGTAAAAGACCTTGAGTGGAGCTATATCCCCGAGGAGTCGCTCAACAATTCCTACGACTATTCGGTCGAAGGTAAGGGCGAAACAGCAACGGTTCATCCGCTTGTCAAGTCACCGATCATCGTAAAATACTACAACACCACCAACTTTTTGACCGATCAGACCAACGCTTCGGCTATGTCGATCAACAAAAAGGCTTTCTCGGTCACAAAGATCGAAAATGGCTTGGAAATGACCTGTTATTTCCCCGACCGTGAGATCACTGTTCCCGTTGCCTTTACCTTGACCGACAAGGGTGTTGACATTTCGGTTGACCCCACAAGAATACAGGAAAGCGAAACTTATAATGTCTACGGCATTATAATTGCTCCGTTCTTCTGCTCGGTCTCCAACACAAATACAAGCTCGGATGACCACTACATCTTCTATCCTTCGGGCTCGGGTGCGATTATCAACCCGATAATGGATGAGAACCGCGATGCGGCTATCACCATTGAAGATCCCGTTTTCGGACATGATGCCAACATCACTCAGTTCGAAAATCAGATGCCCACCGAGACGGTCAGAATGCCGGTTTACGGTGCGGTCAACGGCGCCAAGGCTGTTTGTGCGATCATTAAATCCGGTGCCGAAAATTCTTACATCACCGGCGCTCTCGCACAGAAGCTCACGGGCTACTCATACATCAGCACCGAGTTTAGAGTCAGAGGCTATCAGGAGGTCGTTCAGAACCTCTTCACTCAGACCATCGTCAAGACCAAGCTTTACTCCGATGCCTTCACTCCCGACGAGATAAAGGTCGGCTTCTATCCTCTCTATGATGATGAGGCAAGCTATGTCGGTATGGCGAAGACCTACCGTGACTATCTTGTCGAGAACAACGCCATCAATACCGAAAAGTCAAATGACTCTTTGCTCAACCTTAAGCTTGTCGGCGGTATTGAGACCAAGGAATTCCATTTCGGTATTCCGAGCACCGCGATGCTTGCCGCCACGACCCTTAAGGATGCCAAGTCCATTGTTGAGGATGTCAAGAACAGAACCGGACTTGACAACATCAACGTTAATCTCATCGGCTTCGGCTCGAACGGTAACGACATCGGTGTCGTCGCCGGTGATTATGACATCAACAGTGAATTCGGTGATGAGGACGACCTTGCGGCACTTATTAAGTACTGCAATTCAAACGGCGCAAACCTTTATTTCAACTTTGATATGGTTCGCTTCAGCGAATCGGGCGGCGGCGTTTCCACTGCCTTCGGCAAGGCCGATGCGGCTAACGGAAGCTACACTGCGCTCAACTATTTCTCGTTGAGCCTTCGCACACCTGACACTAAGCTTCGTGAGTATTACCTTGTATCGCGCACAAAGCTCAGTGAGGTTGCCGCAAATATCAAGGAGACCGCTAAGGATTGGAAGCTCCCCGGTATCAGCCTTGACACGCTGACGAGTATCGCTTACTCCGATTACAGTGACAGACAGTATTACTCGAGAGCCAATTCCGACGATCAGACCGGTGCTATCATCAATAACTACAAGACCTCCGGTTATAAGGTCGCAGGCAGCGATGCCAACTCTTATGCGGCGGCACTTTGTACACATGTTTATGATACGCCCAATCAGTCTTCAAAGTACAGATTCATAACAGCCGACGTTCCGTTCTATCAGATCGTCTTCAAGGGTGCCGTTTCAATGTCGGGCACATCGCTCAACCTTGCGACCGACAAGACCGAGACCCTTCTGAAGGCAGTCGAAAGCGGCAGCGGCCTTACCTACACACTTGTCGGTGAGTATGATACCAACCTCATCACCGCCGCACAGAATGTGTTCTACGGCTCGGTTTACTGGAATGAAACCATTGAAAAGGGTGTACGTACCGATATTGAGGCCACTGTTGCCAGATATAAGAGCTACTTTGACTCGGTCAGCGGCGCTAAGATAACCGATCATAAGATCATCAACGAAAATGTAAGATTGACTACCTTCGATAACGGAGTTTCGGTATATGTTAACTACGGAACCTCCGATTACACCGACGGTAATGTAACGGTCGCGGCTCGCGGCTATCAGGTAAAGGGGGTGTAAGTAATGACAGCAGATGAGATCAAAACCAATACGGCGCCCTCCAATGCCGTCAAAAAGCACAAGAAGCATAAAGGTATCGAGTCCCTTAAGAGCACTTACGGACGCCTGTTCGTACTCCATTGGGAAATCGGACTTTTGCTCTTCTTCGTGGTTCCGCTTTTTCAGTCGTTCTATTACGGCTTCTGCGACGTCAGCTTCTCGGGCGGTGAATACCACTTTGAGTATGCCGGCTTGAAGAACTTCAACTATGCTTGGAACCAAAATGCCGATTTCCAGAACAACGTTTTCGCATCGTTGAGCTCGATGGCAGGCTCCTTGCCGGTTATAGTTATCATAAGTCTTATTCTTGCACTTTTGCTCAACCAAAAGTTCAAGGGCAGAATCTTCTTCAGAGGACTTTACTTCCTCCCCGTTATTATCGCTTCGGGTGTTGTTATTCAGATTCTCTTTATGACCACCTCGAGTGAGCTTTCTTCCTCCGGTGTTTCCGACTCCTTTGCCGGAAATATGATCCAGGTCGAGGATATTATGACCTGGCTCGCTCTGCCGACAAAGGTCGGTGCCTTCTTCACGGGACTTTTGAATGACATTTTCAACCTTATTTGGAACTGCGGTATTCAGATAGTTCTCTTTATCTCGGGTATGCAGTCGATCTCCGACTCAATGTACGAGGTTTCCAAGGTTGAGGGTGCAACCAAGTGGGAAGAGTTCTGGTTCATCACACTTCCTATGCTTTCGAGAACACTTGTCCTTGTTATCATCTTCACCATCGTTGAGCTGGTAACTGCTAAGGATAACATCGTTATGTCGCAGGCATACACGCTTATGCAGGGTGCCGCAGAAAGCTACGGCAAGGCATCTGCAATGCTTTGGATCTACTTTATCGTAATCGGCGTATTCATGGCTGCCCTTATGTTTATAATCTCCAAGGCTTTCTTAAAGCGTTGGGATACGGGAGGTAGAAGCTGATGAGTATTGTCACTAAGATAAAGAATTGGGTCATAAACTTCAAAAACGCAAGCACCGAGACAAGATATAAGGCTATCCGCAGGGGTAACAGTGTGTTTGTATCGTTGCTTAGATACGTTGTTCTTATCGCCATTGGATACATAATCCTTTATCCGCTTTTCTATATGATAAGCTCGGCGTTCAGATCGAGAGAGTCCTTCTATGACCCCTCTATCGTATGGATCACCTCTGACCTCACCGTTGAGAACTTCAAGTATGCCTGGTCGATAATGAAATACGGCAGTGCCATCGTTAATACTCTTGTTTACGAAATGGTTTCGGCCGGTATTCAGATCATAAGCTGCTCTGTTGTTGCATACGGACTTGCAAGATTTGAGTTCAAGGAAAAGAAGATATTGACGGGCTTTATGTTCCTTCTCATCCTCGTTCCGTCTCAGATGATGATGCTGCCGATATTTATGAACTACTCAAAGCTCGACTTCTTAGGCGTGCTCGGACTCATAAATAAGCTCACCGGAATCGATATACGTCCCAACGTTCTCAACTCCGTTTGGACATTCTATCTGCCGGCAGTGCTCGGCGTCGGTATCCGTTCGGGTATCATCATTTACATCTACATTCAGTTCTTTAAGGGTCTTCCCAAGGAGCTTGAAGAGGCCGCTTGGATCGACGGTGCGGGCCCGCTCAAGACCTACATCAGAATTGCTCTTCCTTCCTCGGGCGTTGTTATTACGACCGTAACGGTCTTCTCGCTCATTTGGCATTGGAATGACTATTCACTTTCGTCAATGTACCTCTATGCAGACAGCTGGCCGCTCGCGGTCAAGCTCAGCGAGATCACCTCGCCCGAAGCTATGGGTACCTTGAGACTCGACGGCAGCGACCCGTTGAGAATTGCCATTATGATGGCAGGCTGCTTTATGTTCATCATACCGATACTCATTGTTTACTTGGTACTTCAGAAGAAGTTCGTTAAGAGTATCGACCGTGTCGGTATAACAGGCTAACAGTCAATATTGCTAAAAAACCAGATTGAAATTTGTTTAGTTTTTTAGATGGAAAATTTCACTAACCTATTGCAATCCGGTTTGTTCTGTATTATATGTTTAGGCAATTTATTACCTGATTTTGTGCATATTATATAAATGGGTCGGTTTTGCGGTAATATTGCAATTATATTTTAGGAGGAATTTTTATGAAAAACGGCATCAAAAGAGCATTGTGTTTAGCCGCGGCTTTACTTATGCTTGTATTTGTAATGACCGCATGCGGCGGTGACGAAAAGAAGAAGGATACCGGTTCTGTTGCTTCAACCGGCACGGGTGAATCCAAGCCCACGACCGTTATTGCGCCTACCGTCAGCACTGCAGGCACCCGTTATGAAAACTTTGATCCCTATGCAACAATTTCGGATTCCATTAAGGGCTCAACAGTTCGTTTTGCAACCTGGATCGATCATACAACCACCGAAGGTGCTGTTCCGCTCAGCAGCTTCTATGATGATACCGGTCTTAAGGTATCTCTCTTTACCGTTCCACAGGAAAACTATGTCAGCCAGATTATGACCAAGATTGCTGCCGGCGATATTCCCGACGTATTCGTTAACAACGAAGGCGACGGCAACTTCCCCGTAACACTTCAGATCGCGGCTCCCATCAACAAAGTTTCGACCGTTGACCTCAACGAGCCCATTTGGAACACCGGTCTTAACGATTGCTTCACCATTGAAGGCAACGTTTATATGGTTAACACCATCGGTACTCCTTGGACCGGCGGTAACCTTACCTTCTACAACAAGAGACTCTTTGAAGAAAACGGCTTCACCACTCCCGAAGAGTACTATGCTCAGGGAAAATGGACATGGGACAATGCGCTTAAGTGCTGTAAGGACGTTAAGTCGCTCGGCACCGATTATAAGGGTATGCTGGTCGAACAGGATATCTTTATCGATTCTCTCGGTACTTCTGTTGTTAAGTATGACATCAACACCGGCAGATTCTCAAGCGGCCTCTCCGATAAGGTTATGCTCGAGGGCTATCAGTGGTATGCAGATGCCAAGGAACAGGGACTCCTTGACGGCAGCTTCTCCTCCTTCACTTCCGGCAAGTGCGCTCTCGTTATCCGCGGACCGTACGGACTTAAGGCAACAGGTTACTTTATGAATATGGATCCCGAGGATGTCGGTTACACCTATTTGCCGTCTCTTGAGGAAGGCGAGAAGCCTAAGATGTCCGCTATTCCTCGTATGTACGGTATTGTTGAGAAGGCTCCAAACGCCGATGCCGCAGGATACTTCATCCGTTACTGGCTCGACCCTGCCAATTATGACCTTGACAACACCTTCCTCACTGTCGATGCAGGTAACTTCTACTATGACCTCACAAGCCTCGGTGCAGAGGGTAGATATCACAACTTTGATAAGGCTGCCGCAACCGTAGCAGGCGAGGATATGAACAAGATCTACAGCACCATTAAGTCTGCTCCCGCAGCAGGTGTTCAGACCGCTCTTGACTCTGTCGCCAACACTGTTAACAAGATCGTTGACAGCTGCAACACACTTGTTACCAACAAGCTCAACTCCGACAGACAGAATTACAACTGATAATTAAGCAAACAGCCCGGGTCGATTCGTTCGACTCGGGCTGTTTTTGTAACTAAATCACGCGCTGAGGGTGTTTGGTGATAATCATTGATCAGAGCATTGCAAAATCTTTCTTCACTATAAACTATTACTTATTACCTGATAAACAAGCTTCGCAGAGAAAACTGAAGAGATAAAAAGTAAAATCGGCAAGCTTCTTTCGAAGCTTGCCGATTTTGGCCCGCTCGGAGGGATTCGAACCCCCGTCCTTCAGAATCGGAATCTGCTGCGATATCCGGCTTCGCTACGAGCGGTGATATATGTGCACCGCAAAAGCGGTGCACCGACTGTTATTTTTCACCGTCGAGATACGGATCTGCGATGACGGCTTTAATGAATTTTTCGGCATTTGAAATGTGCTTTGCAACGCCTTTCTTGTTTGCGGTCGATTTTTCGGAAACATTACGGCGCAGCAAGTAATAATCGAAGTTGGCGGTGTAATTTTCACTGACGGTGTCAAAGGCCGCGTCAAACACCGTTCCGTTGAGCTTAAAGGCGGCGCCTTCAAGGTCGGGAAGATTTAAGCCGTAATAAAGAAAATCGTCGCCGAATGAGTTTTTGAGGTCGTCATAGGCACCCTTGTCGACGATATAAACGATGGCTTCATCATTCTGAAACTGACCGAGCAATCGGTTGGTCGCATCACTGTCGCTCAAACGTTTATCATCGGGAATAGAGCAATTGACCACAAGCACCTCTACCGCACCGTCACCGTTCACATCCTCGCAATACTGCTCGGCTACGGTGGCAAGATTTTCCGACATAGTGCTGTCGGCATAGGTCTTGAAGTACATTACAACGGTCATATCGTAATCGGTTCTGCCGGTGCACTGAACGATGCCGACCGTCAAAATAAGGACAACGATAAATATAAACCCTATAACAAACTTGCTGTAATACCAAAAGTTTTCGATTTTACTGCGTGTCGACTGAACATAGGCCGCAGGCTGTTCGGCAGGCGTATAATGCTCGGGATCCTCGGAGAATGCCTCTTTCTGCCGCTTCATTTCTATCAACTCACGCTGACGTGCTCTTTGCTCCTCAACCGAATTGTTACCTTTTTCGGGCATAGTGTCATTCCTTTCGGTTGATTTTTAAGTATTGTAACACACTTTGAGCATTTTATCAAGTACATCTTAGAAAAATAGACAGGTCTTATCCCAAGTAAGACCTGTCATCGGCTTCAGCAGCAATTTGTATTATTTTTCAGAGGAGTCATTCCCGTGGCAAGCGCCGCAGGCTCCGCAGTTACCGCCGCAGGAGCACGACCCCCTGCCGTTCTTCTTATCCTTGACGAGCTTTACGACTACCGCAACAACGGCAACCAAAACCACGCCGAATACTATTAAAGTGGGAATGTTCATATTTTACACCTTCAAGGTCAGCTTGTCGTCCTTGTACTTGTTGCGGCGGAAGAGCATATAAACGAGACCGGCCAAAAGGAGTATGGCAACAACGGTTCCGATGCCGAACACACCGTCAATGATGAGGAGACCGAGCTGATAGATTATGAGAGAAATCGCGTAAGCGAAAACACACATATAAGCAATTGCGAATACCGACCATTTCCAGTTATTCATTTCACGCTTGATCGCACCCATTGCGGCGAAGCAGGGCGCGCAAAGAAGGTTGAACACGAGGAAGGAGAAGCCGGCGAGACGGCTGTTATCGAAGAATTCCTTGGCAATTGTGGCATACATAGTGGCGTCGCCGTCCATTGCGAGGTCGGCATTTGCCATGGAAGAAAGCGAACCGAAGGTTCCGACAACCTCTTCCTTAGCGACAAGACCGAGTATTGTTGCAACGGCCGACTGCCATCTTCCGAAGCCCAAGGGCTTGAATATCCAAGCTATTGCACCACCGATAACTTCAAGTATCGACTTTCCGCCGTTGTCGTCGGTTATGTAGTGGAAGCCGCCCGAGAACGAAAGCGAATTGAGAACCCAAATGATAACACTTGCGGCAAGAATAACGGTACCTGCACGCTTGATGAACGACCAGCCGCGTTCCCAGGTGGCTCTGAGAACATTGGAGGGAACGGGAGCGTGGTATGCCGGAAGCTCCATAACAAAGGGAGCCGGATCACCTGCGAAGGGCTTGGTCTTCTTAAGAATGATACCCGAAACGATAACTGCGGCAACACCGATGAAGTAAGCCGAGGTTGCAATCCAGGCACTGCCGCCGAAAAGTGCGCCTGCGATAAGTCCGACGATAGGCATTTTAGCACCGCAGGGGATAAAGCCAGTGGTCATAATGGTCATTTTGCGGTCGCGGTCCTGCTCAATGGTACGTGATGCCATAATTCCGGGAACGCCGCAACCGGTTGCGACAAGCATCGGGATGAAGCTCTTACCCGAAAGACCGAACTTGCGGAAAATACGGTCCATAATGAAGGCAACACGTGACATATATCCGCAATCCTCAAGCATTGAAAGCAGGAGGAAGAGAATAAGCATCTGAGGAACGAAGCCTAAAACAGCTCCGACACCGCCGACAATACCGTCGGCAACAAGTCCGACGAGCCAATCTGCACAACCGATAGCCTCAAGGCCGCTTGTGGCGGCAGGAACGATCCACTCACCGAAGAGGGTGTCGTTGGTAAAGCCGGTCACCCAGTCACCGATGGTTCCGATCGAAATGGTGTATACTGTCCACATCATAACGACGAAGATGGGGAGAGCGAGGATACGGTTGGTGACGATACGGTCAATCTTATCGGAAACCGAAAGCTTTCCGGCAGACTTCTTTTTGTAGCAGCTCTTTATAAGATTGCCGATGTAAATATAGCGCTCGTTGGTGATGATGCTTTCGGAATCGTCGTCAAGCTCCTTTTCAACTGCCGCTATATCCGATTCTATATGATCCGACACCATTTTGTCAAGTGCAAGTTGTGCCAAAACCTTGTCATCGCGCTCAAAAATCTTAACGGCATACCAACGCTGCTGCTCCTCGGGCATTGCATGAACGGCGGCCTCCTCAATGTGGGCAATGGCGTGCTCTACCGTACCCGAGAAGGTGTGTATGGGAACGGTTTTGCCGTTTCTTGCGGCATCCATAGCGGCCTCGGCGGCTTCGGCAACTCCGTCGCCCTTAAGAGCCGAAATTTCGACAATTTTGCATCCGAGCTCTGCGCTGAGGCGCTCGGTGTCGATCTTGTCACCGTTTTTGCGGACAACGTCCATCATATTTATTGCAATGACGACGGGGATTCCGAGCTCGGTGAGCTGAGTTGTGAGATAAAGGTTTCTTTCAAGGTTGGTGCCGTCGATGATGTTAAGTATCGCATCGGGACGTTCGCCTATGAGGTAGTTTCTTGCGACGACCTCCTCAAGTGTGTAGGGGGAGAGGGAATAAATACCGGGAAGGTCGGTAATGGTCACTTCCTTATGCTTTTTAAGCTTACCCTCTTTTTTCTCTACCGTTACTCCCGGCCAGTTACCGACATACTGGTTTGAACCGGTCAGAGCGTTAAACAGTGTGGTCTTGCCGCAGTTAGGGTTACCGGCAAGAGCTATTCTGATACTCATATGCTTTCCTCTTTTCTTTGATTAGCAGTGGCTAACTGCTGTGTTGAAAAATAAGGGGCGATCCCCTTTTGCGGTTTATTCGACCTCGATCATTTCCGCATCGGCCTTACGCAGTGAGAGCTCATAGCCTCTGACCGTTATTTCGACAGGGTCTCCAAGCGGAGCAACCTTACGAATATAGATCTCAACGCCCTTGGTGATACCCATATCCATAATTCTGCGTTTGACTGCGCCTTCGCCGGTAAGCTTCAAAACCTTGACGGTTTCGCCGACCTTGGCTTCCCTCAGTGTTTTCATACCGTTACCTCCTTAAATAATATACATTAAAAATCAAATCATGATTTTTTGTGCCATTTCACGGCTGACGGCCACACGTGCTTCTTTAACGTTGACTATCAGGTTGCCGCCTATCATATTTATAACAGTAACATTGCCTCCGACAACAAAACCGAGATTTTCAAGATGCTTTTTGACCTCGGGCTGACCTCCGATACGCTTTATAACGTTCTGTTCGCCGACCGAGGCAAGTGTCAAGGGCATCATAAGTGTGTCATCCTTTCAATTTAGTTAGGCAAAGCTAACCAAAAGCTGTTCAAAAAGTTAGCTTTCGCTAACCTCGGCTAATATAATACTATTCAATTTTCGGTTTGTCAAGCATTTTTTTGGGAAAATTTAGGAAATATCGAATTTTTAATTGAATTTCAAGCCGCAGCGACCCGTCGGTCACCTGAATTTGACCGATTTTTTATACTCTCCCGGGGTCATACCGGTGATTTGTCTGAAAACTCTTATAAAATACTGCGGTGACGAAAAGCCGAGCCGGTCGGAAATTTGGGCGTTGCTGAGAATTTGCTCACGCATAAGCAATCGAGCTTCATTTATTTTAAGGCAGTTGTAGTATTCCGAGACCGTTTTCCCCGTTTCCTTTTTGAAGGTCTCGCAGATTCGGCTTTTGCCGTAATTTGTTATGCGGCAAACGGTGTCGAGCGATATTTCGCCGTAAATATTTTGCTCAAGATAGCGAATCACGGTCTTCACGGTTTCACTGAAATTAACGCCGCCCGAAATCACCGATTTCTGAACCGAAGTGCCGACCGAGCTTTCGGCTCTCAGCATTTCGATAAGGAATATTTCGAGCGTGTTTTTTATAATCTGCTCGGCACCGTATTCGGCCGCCGTGTTAGGCGTTATCCAACCCGGGTTTTCACCGTATGCCGATTGCATTTCGGCAACGATGGTCGAAAGCAGCGCCTTGCAGGACTCCGGGACTCGGCATATTCTTTTCTCGAAAGGCTTCATAGCCGTGCTTTTGCAAACGAAGGTGATTATAAATATGTTGGCCGGTGTGACACCGTCGCATCTCACCGAATGACATTCGTTCGGCCGGTGGAAAATGACCTCTCCACGTCCCAATTTAAAGGTCTCACCGTCGGCCTCGGCCAGAACGTGGCCGCTGTCGACATAAACAAGCTCCCAAAATTCGTGGTATTCACGCCCCGAGCGGTAGCTTGCTGTGAAATCATAATAGAACATAGTTACGATGCGTGAAACATTGACGGTGTTTTTCGGGTTTGATGTACCGCTTGAAAGTTTAACGTGAACAGGAGTCTCCATATGATCAGCCCTTCGGAAAAAAGTATAATAACATCGGAAATAAAGATACTGCATTTCTTTGAAAATTATTGTAACATATTTTCGGAAGAATTCAATATTTTTTTCTTCGGAGGTAAAAATTATGATTAAATTCGGTATGATAGGCTTCGGCGGTATCGCAAGATCGCACAAAGCCGCACATTTGCGCCTTGAAAAGGAAGGCTTCGACTCCAAGCTTGTTGCTATATGCGACATTCGCCCCGAAATGTTCGGTACCGATATGGAAATAAATTTGGGTGCCGCCAACGTCGGAAGTATGGACGGTATCAACCTTTACACAAGCATCGACGAAATGCTCGAAAAAGAGGAGCTTGATGCGGTCGATATCTGTCTGCCGTCCTATATGCACGCCGACACCGCGATCAAGTGCCTTGAAAAGGGCCTTCACGTTATGAGCGAAAAGCCGATGGCTTTGTCGACTGCCGACTGTGAGCGTATGATCGCCGCCGCAAACAAGGCCGACCGAAAAATGATGATCGGTCTCTGCCTGCGCTTTGAGCCGATGTATATTCCGCTCAAGGAGATGGTCGACAGCGGCAAATACGGCAAGGTCAAGAATGTATACTTCGAGCGCCTCGGCGGTATGCCGACCGGTTGGGAAATGTGGTACCACGACCCCGAAAAGTCGGGCGGAATAGAGTTTGACCTCCACATTCACGACCTCGATATGACCCGTTTCCTCTTCGGTGAGCCCCGTTGGGTCTCCTCGGTCAAGAACGGCTACGACAACATCAATACCCGCTTCGGCTATGACGGCTTCTCGGTTATGACGGTCGACGATTGGAGTGGTTCGAAGACCTTCCAGTTCAAAATGGGCTATCGTGTAGCGTTTGAAGAGGCAACCGTTGTTATGGATAACGGCGTTATCACCGTTTTCCCGAATGAGGGAGCAGCCTTTAAGGTCGAATACGGCAAGGAGGACAGAATGGCCGAGGAGCTGAGATACCTCTGCCTTCAGATTACCGACGGTATCGAAAACACCGTTAACTCTCTCGAAAGCACCAAACAGGACATTTGGCTTACCGAAAAGGTCAGAGAGAGCTATGAAAACGGCGGAAAGGTGATCGAATTATGAAAATAGGCGTTCTTGTTAATTTTTCAAAGGGTGTTGATCTGCCGGCAAAGCTTCGTGAGGTAAAAAGCCTTGAGCTTCAGTCGTGCCAGATAAATATATGGGACACCTCGCTTTACACCGATGAAAATGACGAGATGATAAAGGCCGCCGTTGCCGAGACCGGCATTGAGGTCTCGACCCTTTGGGCAGGCTGGAGAGGCCCGACAAGCTGGAACTTCTATGAGGGACAGTATGATCTCGGACTTGTTCCCGACGAATACCGTGCCGACCGTGCCGAGGACCTTTTGCTTGCCGCCGAATTTGCCGGCAAGATCGGTGTCAAGAATATGGCAACTCACGTCGGATTTATGCCCGAAAACCCTGCCGACGAGCGATATATCAAGACGATATATACTTTGAGAAGCATCTGCCGCAAGCTCAAAGAAAAGGGCATAAAGTTCCTTTTCGAAACCGGTCAGGAGACCCCCGTTGTACTTATGCGTGCAATTGAGGACATCGGCACCGACAATGTCGGCGTCAATCTTGACACCGGCAACCTCATCCTTTACGGAAAGGCAAATCCCGTCGATGCTCTTGATATGATCGGCAAGTATGTTTGTGACCTTCACTTGAAGGACGGACTTTATCCGACCGACGGAAAGAATCTCGGACGTGAGGTTCGCTTCGGTGACGGTAAGGCCAATTTCAAGGAATTTTTGCCCAAGCTCAAGGCTCTCGGTTATGAGGGAAGCCTTACGATCGAGCGTGAGATAACCGGTGAAAAGCAGATCGCCGATATCGTTTACGCACGCGATCTTATAAAAGAATATTGGAAGTAACCAATTGCCGCCTCGAATTATCGGGGCGGCATTCGCTTTGCCGTTTAAAATTTCTTCGAACAATCAATAATAAGCTTGCTGTTATGATACAATAGATAGGTAACAAAAATAATAGAAAAAACAACTCAAAA